>NZ_JBEYTI010000004.1:0-323233 GCF_040642975.1 Micromonospora sp. NPDC047548 | reverse complement strand
CCCTGCGACGACACGCTGTTCCCCGGCGCCCGGCAGGTCTTCCGGCTCCGCCGTGACACCGGCGGTCTCGACGGCGTGCGCACCAGCAAAGACATCATCCACGGCATCGTCAGCGTCGACGCCGACCTGGCCGGCCCGGACCACCTCAACCACTACGCCAGAGGGCACTGGGTCGTGGAAAATCGCCTGCACTGGACCCGGGACGTGACCTTCCACGAAGACGCTTCCCAGCTCAGGACCGGTACCGCCCCACGGGCCATGGCCACCTACCGCAACCTGTCCCTCAATACCTTCCGCCTCGCCGGACGCGCGAACATCGCCCACGCCCGCCGCGACCTACACGACCGCAGCGACGTCTTCGCCGTCTACGGCATCTAACAAACCATGATCAAACCGGACACTCCCGAACAACGCCGGGGCCGTGGGGGTCGGTGCTCGTCAACTCGGGCGGGATCTCGCTGTACCGCGCGCGGGTGATCGACGAATGCCGCCATGGTTACGCGAATGAGGAGTTCTTCGGACGTCGCGTCGAATTCTCTGACGACTCCTACCTGACGCTTCAAGCGTTGCTCCGGGGCAAGACCGTCCAGCAGGCGAATGCCTTTGCGTTCTGCGTCATGCCGGAACGCCTCTCAAACCACCGACGGCAGTTCCTGCGCTGGTTGCGTGGATCATTCATCAGATCCTTCTGGCGTTTCAAGTACCTGCCTGTGTACCGGATCGCATATTGGCTGCACGCACTGAAGTGGGTGCAGGCCATCGCATCGACCATCATCGTGTCCTGGTTTGTCGTGGTAAAGCCGGTAGCCGATGCCGTCGCCTGGTTGCGGGGTGCGGGAACTGGTGCGTTGATAGCGGACGCGAAGATGCTCCTGCTGACGCTTGGGATGCTAGTCGTGTTCGGCTACGTCCAACTGTTGCGGATCTTCACGGTTCGGCGGTCCGATCAGACGAGGCCGGCACAATTGGGTTGGTTCCTTCTCCTTGCGCCGGTCGCGACCCTGTGGCAGTGGTCGGTATTGCGGGTGTGGCGCCTCTGGGCTATTGCCTCCTGCATGCGCTTCAAGTGGGGCACCCGGCAGCAGATTGAGGTCGCGATCGGAGGTGATCATGAAGAGGTACTTGCTGGTGCTTCCGCTGCTGCTACTGGCTGGATGCGCGATGAAACCGTCATCTTCTTTCCAGGGCCGTCAGTCCGCGGTGAGCGCGACAGATCCGGCTTTACGCGCTAGCGCGATTCATGCCAACGTCTCCATGCTCCGGGCGGACAGGCCCGTGTTTGGCATCACGTCGGACAAGAACGCCGTAGAAGAGTCTGACCAGATCGTGAAAGAGACTGGATGCCGACCGGTGTGGCGAGGCGTCTACGCGTCCCTCGGGGCTCCGTTCGAGTTGTCCAGGCTGACCGATGCCGCAGGTGTTCCCTTCCTGACGATGCAGCCGAAGGACCTGGGCTCGGTCGTCAAGCAGAAGTCCTGGTCGCTCGCGTCGATCGTCTCGGGCAAGCACGATTCCCAGTTCCGTGCCGTTGCGGACACCGTCGTGGAATATGGCGACCCGGTGGTGATCCGGTATGCGCCGGAGATGAATGGGAACTGGTCACCGTGGGCGGCCGGTGTCAACGGCAATACCCCGGCCCAGTACGTCAAGGCTTGGCGGCACGTGGTGACGCTGTTCCGAGAGGCGGGGGCGACCAACGTCCTGTGGCTCTGGGCTCCGAACATTGTTCGTGGTGCGACCGTGCGCGGCATCGACCAGTTCTGGCCGGGCGACGGCTGGGTCGACCTGGTCGGCTTCACCGGCTACGGGGTCGGGAGTTCCGCCTTCGGGTTCGAGTCCGCAGCGGGCGAGACGTTCGATGCCACCATGAAGCTTCTGGATCGATACTCCAAACCGGTCGTCCTTGCCGAGACGGGTGTGGCTGGGATCAACAAGGCCCAATGGATGACGAGTTTGGGACCCTGGATGCGCGCCCATCCGAACGTTATCGGACTGATCTGGACCCAGGCGCCGCCGCCGCATTCCAGTGCGGACTGGCGTTTCGATGACACCCCCCGCAACCTGAAGACCTTCAAGAAGTCGGTTGTTCCGTACCTGGCCTGTCTTCCCGGTGGTTAGCTCGGATCGCGTCGCGGCGGTGCGTGGAGCGTCTGCTGCAGCAGTTGGAATCTGGCACGAAAGTTCGGTTCGGGCCTACCTGCCTGAACTGGTTCGATCCGGCTGGGCATACGGGGCCTAGTCACCCAGCAAAGGAGCAACCGTGGCTGTCGACGTAGTCATACTTGGGCTCGGATACGTAGGGCTCCCGCTGGCTCGCGAAGCGACGTTGGCGGGCATGTCCGTGATCGGCTTCGACGTGAACAAGGAATTGGTGGCGGCTCTCAACGCCGGCCGGTCCCACGTCGATGATCTTTCCGACGGCGACATCGTCCAGATGATGGAGAGTGGTTTCCGCGCCACGTCGGACGAGTCCGAGATCGCCGCGGGCAAGGCGGCCGTCATCTGCGTACCGACGCCGCTGTTCGAGGAGGGTGGCCCCGATCTCGGTGCCGTCCAGTCGGCCACGGAGGCCGTTGCGCGCAATCTCCGGCCCGGGATGCTCGTCGTCCTCGAATCGACGACGTATCCCGGCACCACCGACGAACTGGTGCGTCCCATCGTGGAGACCAGCGGCCTCATCGCCGGTAAGGACTTCCACCTGGCGTTCTCGCCCGAGCGCATCGACCCGGGCAACAAGGAGTTCGGTCCCCGCAACACGCCCAAGGTCGTCGGCGGCCACACGCCCGCGTGCACGGAAGCCGCGGCGGCCCTGTACGGGCGTTTCGTCGACACCGTGGTGCGTGCCAAGGGCACCAGGGAGGCCGAGACGGCAAAGTTGCTCGAGAACACCTACCGGCACGTCAACATCGCGCTCGTCAACGAGATGGCCAAGTTCTGCCACCGGCTCGGGATCGACCTGTGGGATGTCATCCGCGCCGCGTCGAGCAAGCCGTTCGGGTTCCAGGCCTTTTACCCGGGGCCGGGCGTGGGCGGTCACTGCATCCCGATCGACCCGAACTACCTGAGTCACAACGTGCGCGTACGACTCGGCTATCCGTTCCGGTTTGTCGAACTCGCGCAGGAAATCAACGCCACGATGCCGGCCTATGTGGCAAGGCGGGCCCAGAACCTCCTCAACGAAGCCGGACTGGCGACAACCGGCGCGAACATCCTGCTGCTGGGTGTCACGTACAAGGCGAACATCGCAGATGAGCGCGAGTCCCCGGCCGTCCCGCTCGCTCGTGACCTGAGCAATCTCGGTGCGAAGATCAGCTACCACGATCCGTTCGTTGCGGAGTGGCAGCCAGGCGTCGGTGTCATGCGGGTTGACGATCTGGAAGGCGCCGTCGCCTCGGCTGACCTCGTGATCCTGGTCCAGAACCATCGTGAGTACGACGCTGACCTTCTTGCTGCGAAGGCGAAGCGCTTCTTCGATACGAGGGGAGTCACGCGCACTGACGAGGCGTTCCGCCTTTAGCGAGCCGGTGTGCGCGAACTATAGGGCCATGAGGCATGTGAAGGTTTCCCGGCGGGGCCTGCTCACCGTCGGTGTTCTCGGGGCGGCCGTGCCCGCGACCGCTATCGCGCTGGGCGTGCCATTGTCGATGGACAGCGAACGAGAACCGATGATCGCCCCAGCTTTCCCGTCGGGGGGGCGGGACGCCTCCAGCATCGTCACGTCGATGCAGGCCGGGCACGGGTGGACAACCAGCGGCAGGGTCGGCGGCTTCAACCTCAACGACAGCGCGGTCTTCGTCCATGGCAGCCAGTCGGCGTCGGTCACGACTGACGGGGCGGGTGCTACGGCGACGCTGCGCCGGATTGGCCTGCCGGCGATCAACCTGACCGGCAAGGCGTTGCGCCTGCTGGTGCGGGTGGACAACTACACCCGGGTAAACACCCTCAGCTTCTTCGTCGGCACGTCCAGCCTGGGGAACAACTTCAAGTGGCGTTTCAACGCCAACACCACTTCGTCGCAAATCGGCCTGGCCGGTGACTGGGTTGCGGTGACCCTCCAATGGTCGGAGATCAACACCGTTGCGGGCGCCTACGCCCTGTCGCCGACGGGTGCGCCGAGTACCACCAGCGGGTTCACGGACATGCAGATCCAGGTGTCCGACAAGGGCACGGGCCCGGTCACCCTGTGGCTGCAAGCGGTCGAGGTCATCGACTCGGCGGTGTCGACCTGGCCGAAAGGCATCATCTCCATCACCTTTGACGATTCCAACGACTCCGCCCGGCTGGCCGTGCAGAAGATGGACACGCTGGGCTTCCGGGGCACGCAGTACACGATCGCAGACGCGATCGGAACGCCGGGCAAGCTCACCCTCGCCGAGCTGCGGTCATTGCAGGCCATGTCCGGCTGGGAGATCGCCGGGCACTCGTATGCGTCGTCGGCGCACGCCACCCGCTACCCGAAACTGACGGCACAGCAGGTGGACGACGACGCCCGCAACCTGAAGGCGTGGCTGGTCGGCAACGGCTTCCACGGTGACAGCTTCGCGTACCCGGGCGGCCGGTACGAGAACACCGTCGACGGGGTGCCCGTCGACCAACTGGTGGCCCGCTACTTCGGCTCAGCGCGGACGATCCTGTCCGAGGTAGGGGTGTCGACGCACGCGGCGATCGACGCGATTCCGGCGGCAATGCCGCACCGGATGCGCGGCATGTCCTCAATTAGCTCCCTGGCAAGCGGTCCGAACAAGCCCTCCAAATTGACCGGGGCGGGCGGAATGCTCGACAAGGTGGCAAGCAACGGCGGCTGGCTCAACCTGGTCTTCCACCAGATCGTGACCGGTGCGCCCACCGACCCGGCTGAGATCACGCAAACCGCCTTCAATATGATCATGGACGCCATCGCCGCACGGGGAATCCCCGTTATCCCGGTGAGCGACGTCGTTCGAAGGGCAGGTGTCTGACATCCTCCCCCGTCAGCCGAACGCCTCTCGGCAGGCGCGGCGTGAGCACCCGCACGGGCTTGCACACCTTCATCGGCGGCTCGGCGTCAGCGGGTGAGGAGGGCCACGGTGATGCCGGGGCGCGGCCAGACCTGGTGGACGGTGAAATCATCCCGCAGGGCGAAGCCCTTCTCGCCGGGCACGGCGGCCAGCGGGTCGGTCCGCTGCCCGGACACCACCAGCCACACCCGGGGTACGCCGGCCAGGCAGTCCGCCGGCCGGGCGCACTCGCTGGCCCAGAGGTCCGCGCGCTGCCGCTGATCGCGGACCACCAGCACGTCGCGGGGCGACCGCGCCCCCAGGTGGTACGCGATCCCCAGGTCGAGGAAGAGCCAGCTCTGCCGGGGCGAGTAGACGATCGCGTCGCCCGGCTGCCGGTGCGCGGTGATGACCCGGGCCGCTCCCCGGTAGTCGACGGGGGCGCTGCGCGGCCACTCGTGCGTACGGCGCAGCGCCGCCTGGTCGGGCAGGCCGAGCACCCCGGCCAGGGTTACCACGGCGAGCGCCGGCGCCAGGCGTACGCCGGCCAGCGCCGCCCCGGCCAGCAGGCAGGCGAACGGCACGGTGAAGACCAGGTAGCGGGTCACCCAGAGCGGCACGAGTGTCCCGGCGGCGAAGAGCAGCAGTACGGGCAGCACGATGGCGGCACCGGGCAGCAGCGCCCGCCGGCCGAGCCGCCCCGCGCCGAGCGCGGCGAGGCCGACCAGCAGCCCGCCCACCACCCCGCTCTGCGCCACCCCGCCCGGCAGCGCTGTCAGGTCGGCCGGGCGGGCCAGGTGCACCCAGTCGAGCTGCCGGGACCGCTGCTCCCGGGCGAGCAGCACCAGCGGGGTGACCAGCAGCGCGGCCGGCAGCAACGCGACCACCCACCACCCGACCAGCCCACCACGCGATCTGCCGGTCGTCGCGTTGGCGGCCTGGTCGAGGGCCGGTGAGTCGAGGCCGGCCGCCGCCGGGCCGCGCCACGTGGCGAGCAGCACCACGAGCCCGTGCGCGGCGAGCAGGGTGAGGGCGATCAGGTGGGTCAGGCCGAGGGCGGCGACGGCCAGCGCGTACCCGGTCCAGCGCCACCCGGTCGACCGCCGCAGCGCCCCGACCAGCAGCAGCGTGGCGAGCATGGCGAACAGCGTGGCGAGGGCGTACGGGCGGGCCTCCTGGCCGTACCGGGAGGTGCTCGGCACGACGGCGAGGAGCAGCCCGGCGAGCAGCCCGACCCGGGCGGTGACCAGCCGTTCGCCGAGCCGGGCGGTGAGCGCGGCGGCCCCGGCCATGGCGAGCGCGGACGGCAGCCGCAGTGCGGTCGGCGAGGTCCCGGCCAGGGCGGTCCAGCCGTGCATCAGGAGGTAGTACGGCCCGGTCGCGGCGTCGATGGTGCCGGCCAGCCGGACCAGGTCGCCGACCGGGCGGGTGGCGGCGCTCCAGGTCGCCAGCTCGTCGCGCCACGGCTGCGCGTGCCCGATCCCGGCGAGGGTGACCGCGAGCGTGACCAGCGCCGGCACCGCCTCGACCCACCACGTCCGGCGGCCGTCCGGGGTCCCGGCCGGTGTGGGCGACGCAGGAGTGGTCACCTGTCGCAGCGTCACACAGGTCCACCGCGCGGGTCCGCCGATTCGCGGTGCGGCCACCCATGCCCGTGATGTGGGATCACACACTCGGTCATTGGCTGGCCATCGTGGGCTGTGGGAGCATGTGGCCCATGACCGCCGCCGTCGTCCGCCGCTTCGTGGCCCGTCGCCACGTCGACTACGGCCGCGTGCGCAGCGCGATCTGTCCGGCCTACTGACGACGCCCGACCCATCCGTCTCGGGCGCGCTTCCGCGCCGGCCGTCATCGACATCGCCGTCCTCGGCCCTCGCCAGGGCCGGCCGCCGCGTACGCGCTCCCGGGCACAGCAGACAACGGAGGACGCCGCGATGGCGGTCAGCAGCACCCCGGCCCGCCCCGAGACCCCGACGGCGCCCGCCGCCCGGGCACCCCGACGCGTGCGCGGCGAGGGGCAGTGGGCACTCGGCCACCGCGAGCCGCTCAACGCCAACGAGCGGATCAAGAAGGACGACGACCCGCTGAACGTCCGGGCCCGGATCGAGAACATCTACGCCCACCGCGGCTTCGCCTCCATCGACCCGCAGGACCTGCGCGGCCGGTTCCGCTGGTGGGGCCTCTACACGCAGCGCAAGGCCGGCATCGACGGCGGGCGTACGGCCGTGCTGGAGCCGCACGAGCTGGAGGACGAGTTCTTCATGCTCCGGGTGCGGGTCGACGGCGGGCAGCTCAACCTGGCCCAGCTGCGGACGATCGCCGACATCTCCCGCGAGTTCGCCCGGGACACCGCCGACCTCACCGACCGGCAGAACGTCCAGTTCCACTGGATCCGGGTCGAGGACATGCCGGAGATCTGGCGCCGGCTGGAGGCGGTCGGCCTGCAGACCACGGAGGCGTGCGGCGACTGCCCGCGCATCGTGCTGGGCAGCCCGGTGGCCGGCGTGGCCGAGGCCGAGCTGGTCGACCCGACCCCGGCCATCGACGAGATCGTCCGCCGGTACGTCGGCGACCAGCGGTACTCCAACCTGCCGCGCAAGTTCAAGTCCTCGATCTCCTGGCTGGTCGACACCCCGTACGAGGCGAACGACATCGCCTTTCTCGGCGTCGACCACCCGGAGCACGGCCCCGGCTTCGACGTCTGGGTCGGCGGCGGCCTCTCCACCAACCCGATGCTGGCCAAGCGGCTGGGCGTCTGGGTGCCGCTGACCGAGGTGCCGGACGTGTGGGCCGGCGTGGTCGGCATCTTCCGCGACTACGGCTACCGCCGGCTGCGCAACCGGGCCCGGCTGAAGTTCCTGGTCGCCGACTGGGGCGTGGAGAAGTTCCGCGAGGTGCTGGAGAAGGAGTACCTGGGCCGCACCCTGCTCGACGGCCCGGCCCCGCAGCTGCCCGACAAGCCGGTCGACCACATCGGGGTGCACCGGCAGCGCGACGGCCGCAACTACGTCGGGGCCGCCCCGGTGGTCGGGCGGGTCTCCGGCGGGCAGCTCGCGAGGCTGGCCGACGCGGTCGAGGCGCACGGCAGCGACCGGGTACGGCTCACCCCGTACCAGAAGCTGCTGGTGCTCGACGTGGCGCCGGAACGGACGGAGTCCCTGGTCGACGCGCTGCGCGGGATCGGCCTGGAGGCCCGGCCGTCGGCTTGGCGGCGCGGCACCATGGCCTGCACCGGCATCGAGTTCTGCAAGCTCGCCATCGTCGAGACCAAGGCGCGCGGCGAGGAGCTGGTGGCCCGGCTGGAGCAGCGGCTGCGCGACTTCGACGCCGACATCTCCATCCACATCAACGGCTGTCCGAACGCCTGCGCCCGCACCCAGGTGGCCGACATCGGCCTCAAGGGGCAGCTGGTGGTCGGTCCGGACGGTCAGCAGGTGGAGGGCTTCCAGGTGCACCTCGGCGGCGGGCTGGGCATGGCCCAGGGGCAGACCGCCGGCTTCGGCCGCAAGCTGCGCGGCCTGAAGACCACCGCCGAGGAGCTTCCGGAGTACGTGGAACGACTGGCCCGCCGCTACCTGGCCGGCCGGACCGAGGGCGAGACGTTCGCCAACTGGGTGATCAGGGTCGACGAGGAGGAGCTCCGATGAGTAGCGAAACCCGTTCCGCGCCGCTGTACTGCCCGTACTGCGGCGAGGAGGACCTGCGGCCGAACGAGGCCGGGCACGGTGCCTGGGAGTGCCACGCCTGTGCCCGCGTCTTTACTGTGAAGTTCGCCGGCCTGCTCGGCAAGGTGGTGGCCCGATGAACCTGGTGTCCGCGGTGACCCTGGGCCTGGTCGGTGTCGGCGGACCGAAGCCGGCCGAACCGGCCCGGCGCGACCCCGAGGAGCTGCACGCGCTGGCCGAGCGGGCCGGCCGGGAGCTGGAGGGTGCCCCGGCGCTGGAGATCGCCCGCTGGGCGGCGGAGACCTTCGGCGACCGGTTCTGCCTGACCAGCTCGATGGCGGACGCGGTGCTGGCCCACCTGGTCTCCCGGGTCGCCCCCGGCGTGGACGTGGTCTTCCTCGACACCGGGCTGCACTTCCCGGAGACGCTGCGGGTGCGCGACGAGGTGGCCCGGCGGCTGCCGGTCACCGTCCGCTCGATCCGGCCCCGACAGACCGTGGGCCAGCAGGACGGCGAGTACGGCCCGCGGCTGTTCAACCGCTCGCCGGACGACTGTTGCCAGCTGCGCAAGGTGGAGCCGCTGGAGCGGGCGCTGGCCGGGTACGACGCCTGGGCCGCCGGGCTGCGCCGGGACGAATCGCCCACCCGGGCGAACACGCCGGTGGTGACCTTTGACGCCCGGCGCGGCAAGGTGAAGGTCAACCCGATCGCGGCCTGGACCCAGGCAGATGTGGACTCCTACATCTCCCGGTACGACATCCCGGTCAACGAGCTGTTCAGCCGCGGCTACGGCTCGATCGGCTGCTGGCCCTGCACCCGACGCACGAAGGCGGGCGAGGATCCGCGGGCCGGCCGCTGGGCCATGTTCGAGAAGACCGAGTGCGGCCTGCACGTCTGACCGGGGCGGGGGCCGGCGCGGGGCCGCCCGCGCCGTTCGACGGACCTCCCGGTCCAGCGGCGGGGATCGCGTCCGGCCCCGACCCGGCGCCGGGCGGCGGCCCTGCGCCGGTGGTGCTGGTGGCGCACGGCAGCCGTGAGTCTCGGGCGGCCGAGGCGACCCGGGCCCTGGCGCGAGCCGTGGTGGCGGCCCGGCCCGGGACGGCGGTCCTGCCGAGCTGGCTCGACCACACCGCACCCGACCCGACGGCGGTGCTGCGCGCGCTGGCAGCGGCGGGCCACACCCGGGCGGTGCTGGTCCCGCTGCTGCTCACCGCCGCCCACCATCGGCGGGTGGACATCCCGGCGGCGGTGGCGGCGGCCCGCGAGACCGCGCCGGAACTGGCGGTACGGGTCGCCGACGTGCTCGGCCCCGCCGACGGCACGGTCGATGCCCGGCTGCTGGCCGGGCTGCGCCGCCGGTTGGCCGAGGCGGAGCCGGGCGGCTTCGACGCGCTGGTGCTGGCGGCGGCGGGCACCCGGGACGCCCGGGCGCGCGCCTCGGTGGGTCGGGTCGCCGCGGCGCTCGCCGCCGACCTGCGGGTGCCCTGCACCGTCTCGTACGCCTCGGCGGCGCCACCCACGGCGGACGTCGCGGTGGCCCGGCTGCGCGCCGCCGGGGCCCGGCGGGTGGCCGTGGCGGCGTACTTCCTGGCGCCGGGGCTCTTCCACGACGGGGTGGTGGCGGCCGCCGGCGAGGCCGGCGCGGTGGCGGTCAGCGGGCCGCTGACCGACGCGCCCGAGCTGGCCGAGCTGGTGCTGCGGCGGGCCGACCCGGGGGATCGGTGGTGACCGGGTTCGCCGCCGCTTTCATGATCGATCCGGCGCCGCCCGGGTACCGGGTGGCCGGGCGGCGTCCGGACAGCAGTACGCCCCGGCGGGTCGGACCCGGCCGGGGCGTACTGCTGTGTGGTCGGTCAGGCGGAGTGAGCGCGCAGCACCCGGAGACCGCCGCGGCGCTTGACCGCGCGGCGCTCCTCCTCGCTCATCCCGCCCCAGACGCCGGCGTCCTGACCGGACTCCAGCGCCCACTGCAGGCACTGGTCGGTCACCGGGCAGCGCCGGCAGACGGCCTTGGCCTGCTCCACCTGCAGGAGGGCCGGACCGGACGTCCCGATCGGGAAGAACAGCTCCGGGTCCTCGTCACGGCAGACGGCATCGTGGCGCCAGTCCATGGCGGCAACACTCCTCATTCTGGATGGGTGGCGGATAATGCTGGTGCTTTTCCCATATGCATCCGCAGTGCCGGTCGTAACGGTTCGCGTCCGACTATTCGGCAGTGCGTGAGCAGGCTCGTTCAGTCTCTGGACCTGCTGGAACGGCTCAACCTGCCGAGCATATCCAGGCAATGTCCCGGTAACTCAAGTTCGCTTGTGAATACTTTCACGAACGCCGTCGATGTCAAGGGTGGCGCGAGGAAAAACTCCGCACGGTGAGCAAGCTCACGACCCTTTTGTCCGGATTCCAGGCGTCCCTGGTTACCCGGCGTACCACAGTTGGGGATCAATATAGTACAGTCCGCATGACATTGCTGACATTTCCGGCACCACCCCTCGGCGTGGCGACCACCGCGTCGTGCGATGTGACGACCGCCCGACCTAGGGCGTTACCCGAGACCTAGCAGATTACTCTCAGTGCCTCGGGAACGGATGTAAATCTGACTTTCTCCCGCTCGCCAAGGTAGTCGCCGTCGAGCTGGAACGCCTGGGGACGGGCGCTGGTCAGTGTGAACTCGGCCACGTCGTGCAGCCGGAGCACCTGCTTGCCCCGCGGATCGGGGTGTCCGGACAGGAACTGCGTCACCGTGCGTGTGGTGCTGGCCACCCGGAGCCGGCGCAGCGCCAGCACGTCCAGCCCCAGGTCGAACGACGCCTCCGGGTTCGGGTTGATCTCCCGGTCGCCCAGGTACGTCCACGGGGCGCAGTTCTGGATGATGACCGTCGCCAGCTCGGCCTCGGCCGCCTCACCGGGGCGCTCCAGCATGATTGCCGGGTGCCGCCGGTCGGAGCCGACGAAGTACTGGCTGAGCGTGGAGCGGAAGTAGAGCGCCGGCGTGGAGACCCGGCCGCGCCGACGGGCCTGCTCCACCCGGTGGATCACCGCCGCGTCCACCCCGAAGCCCGCGCAGAAGGTGAAGTAGCGGTCGTCGGCCCGGCCCAGCCCGATCGTCCGCGAGCGGCCCAGCCGCAGCCCCTCCAGGATCATGCTGGTGCCCTCCGGCCACTCCCGGGGCAGCCCGAGGGCGCGGGCGAAGACGTTGGTCGAACCGCCCGGCACGGTGGCCAGCGCGGGCAGCCGCTCGGCGGGCGTACCGCCGGGGCGGGTGGCCGGTGGCTCGGCCGTCATCAGGCCGTTCACCACCTCGTTGACCGTCCCGTCGCCACCCAGGGTGACGACGACGTCCACCCCCTCCGCGGCCGCCTCCCGGGCGATGTCCGTGGCGTGACCCCGTCGCCGGGTGTACCGCACCGACAGGTCAACTTCGCTGCGCAGCGCCCGGACCAGCACGTCCCGGCTGCGCTCGCTGGTGGTGGTGGCCTTCGGATTGACCACCAGGACGGCCCGCATGGGCGGCACTGTACCGCGATCCACCACGGGTATCGTGGCGCGCGTGACCATCGACTCCGACCCGGTGCCCGACACCCTCCGCTGGGCGGTACGGCTGCTACGTGGCGAGGCGGTCGCCCTGGCGCTGCTGGCCGCCTGGCTGATCTGGGCCGACCTGACCGCCGCCAAGACCGATCTGGTGTCGGCACTCTTCGTGACCGGGTTCGCGGTCGCCGGCGCCGCCGCCCTGTGGGCCCTCGGCAGTGCGCTGGCCCGGCGCCGGGCCGGAGCCCGGGCGCCGGCGATGGTGCTCGAACTGATGCTGCTGCCGGTCGGCTGGTTCATGATCTCCGGCGGCATGGGCTGGCTCGGCGTACCGCTGATGGTGCTCGGTGTCGGTGTCTGCGCGCTGCTGGTCAGCTCGCCCACGACGCGGGCCCTCGGCTTCGAGTGAGCGCGCCGCCGGACGGGCGGCGGCCGCGCGGCGGCTCAGTAGCCGGACGAGCGGCGGGTCAGCAACGAGATGGTGGCCCGACCGTCGGCCGCGTCGGCCGACGCGGCCGTGGTCAGCGCGGTGAGCACCTTCCAGGCGAACGAGGACTCCGACGGCAGCGTGGCGCCCCGCACGGTCGGCACGGTCACCTCGACGGTGAGCGCGTCCTCGGTGACCGAGAAGCGGCACTCCAGCTCGGCGTCGCGGGTGGCGATGGCGAGCAGCATGGCGCAGGCCTCGTCGACCGCGATGCGCAGGTCCTCGATCTCGTCCAGGGCGAACTGGAGGCGGGCCGCGAGCCCCGCCGTGGCGGTGCGCAGCACGCCGAGGTAGCCGCCGTCGGCGGGCACGGTGAGGTGCACGACGTCGTCGTCGGTCGTCGCCTGGCCGGTCAGTTGAGTCACGCCTCATCCCCCCGGTCGGGGACTCTACCCTCTCAGGCGGCCGGCCGGGCGGGGGCCGTGGCCGACTGGACGGCCAGCCCGTGCAGCGCCGGCCCGCTGAGCCGGTAGGGCACCCACTCGTCCAGCTGCACCGCACCGATGGAGGCGTAGAAGCGGGCCGCCGGATTCCAGTTGATCATCCACCACTCCAGCCGCTCGTAGCCGCGTTCCACGCAGATCGCGGCGAGCGCGGCGAGCAGCAGGCGGCCGGCGCCGGTGCCCCGGTGGTCGGGACGGACGTACAGGTCCTCCAGGTAGACCCCGTGCACGCCGGCCCAGGTGGAGAAGTTGAGGAACCAGAGCGCGAACCCGACCGGGGAGTCCCGGTCGTCCACCGCGACGTGCCCGAACAACGCCGGCGCGGGGCTACGACTACTCCAGCTCGGCGCGTCTGACGCCGCGCCGCGACCTGGAGCAGTCGCGAACAGGGCGGCGGTGAGCTGCTCGGGGGTGAGCCGGCACTGGTCGGCCGCGCGCTCGTAGTCGGCGAGTTCATGCACCATCGCGACGACGGCCGGCACGTCCTCGGGACGCGCCGGCCGGATCGTCGGTGCCGAAGCAGCGGGGGTCACGCCTTCTTGGTCTCCCAGAAGATCTTCGAGATCTCGTCGATCTTCTGCAGCAGCTCGTCGGCCTTGGTGGGGTCCACGCTGCCCTTGGCGCCGGTGGCGCCGGCCAGCTTGGTGGCCTCGTTGAAGAGCTGGTGCAGGTGCGGGTACTTCTCGAAGTGGGCCGGCTTGAAGTAGTCGGTCCACAGCACCCACAGGTGGTGCTTGACCAGCTCGGCGCGCTGCTCCTTGATGATGATGGCCCGGGTGCGGAACTCCGGGTCGGTGTTGGCCTGGTACTTCTCGCAGATCATTTTGACCGACTCGGCCTCGATCCGGGCCTGCGCCGGGTCGTATACGCCGCACGGCAGGTCGCAGTGGGCGCTTGCGGTCAGACGGGGCGAAAGGATGCGGGGAAGTCGCATCAGAGTCCTCCACGGGATGTTTGCGATGATCCAAGCCGACACTACTCCTGGGGACGTCCCCGGCAGGGGCGGAGGGGAAACCTGGTGATGGTCGAGGGGACGGGCCCGCCGACGCGGCTGCGTCGGTGGCTCACGGCGGTCGGTGTGACCGGCCCGTCCATGTCGCCCACGCTGCGGCACGGGGACGCCCTGCTGGTCCGTCGCGGCGGCCGGCCGGTCCGTCCGGGTGACGTCGTGGTCGCGGTCTTCCGGACCCGGCCGGAGCTGCTGGTGGTCAAGCGCGCGGTCCGCCCGCAGGACGGCGGCTGGTGGGTACGCGGCGACAACGGACTCGTCACCGACGACTCCCGGGCGTACGGCGTGGCCGACGTGCTCGGCCGGGTGGTGCTCCGCTACTGGCCCCGTCCCGGCCGGCTGCCTCGCACCCCGTTATGACCCTGCTCACATCGGCGCATCCCTGGCGAGACTATGCTCGGGAAGTGCCCGGGTGACCCCCGCACCGCGTGCCGCCGCCAGGCGCCTCACCTCGCGCCCGCGTCCGGCCGCTCCGTCTGCTCGACAGATCCTGGAGTCACCATGTCTGCGTCCACCGTGGATCCCGCCGATCCCGTCTTCCGGCTGCACGTCGGCGGCAAGATGGCCGTCGCCTCGACGGTCCCGCTGACCAGCCGGGAGGATCTCTCCCTCGCGTACACCCCGGGCGTCGCCCGGGTGTGCGAGGCGATCGCCGCCGACCCGGCCCTGGTCGACGACTACACGTGGGTGTCGCACACTGTCGCGGTGGTCACCGACGGCTCCGCCGTCCTCGGCCTTGGCAACATCGGCCCGCGCGCCGCGCTGCCGGTGATGGAGGGCAAGGCGGTGCTGTTCAAGCAGTTCGCCGGCGTGGACGCGGTACCGATCTGCCTGGACACCCAGGACGTGGACGAGATCGTGGCGACGGTGACCGCCCTCGCCCCCTCCTTCGGCGGGATCAACCTGGAGGACATCAGCGCCCCCCGCTGCTTCGAGGTGGAGCGCCGGCTGGACGAGGCACTGGCGATCCCTGTCTTCCACGACGACCAGCACGGCACCGCGATCGTCGTGCTGGCCGCGCTGCGCAACGCGGCGGCCCTGCTCAACCGCAAGCTCGGCGACCTGCGGGTGGCGGTCAGCGGGGCTGGCGCGGCCGGGGTGGCGGTGACGAAGATGCTGATCGCCGGCGGAGTGAACCCCGACCAGGTGGTGGTCTGCGACTCCAAGGGCATCATCGGCCGGCACCGCGACGGGCTGACCGGCACCAAGGCCGAGCTGGCGGAGTCCACCAACGCTGAGGGGCGGCGGGGCGACGTCACCGAGGCGCTGCGCGGCGCGGACGTGCTGGTCGGCGTCTCCGGCGGACAGATCCCCGAGGAGGCGATCGCCGGGATGGCGCCCGGCGGCATCGTCTTCGCGTTGGCCAACCCCAACCCCGAGGTGCACCCCGAGGTGGCCGCCCGGCACGTCGCGGTGGTGGCGACCGGGCGTAGCGACTACCCCAACCAGATCAACAATGTGCTGGCGTTCCCCGGGGTGTTCCGGGGCGCGCTGGACGCCCGGGCCACCCGGATCACCGACGGGATGAAGGTGGCCGCGGCGGACGCGATCGCCGGGGTGGTGGACGAGTCGCTGACCGCCGACGCGATCGTGCCCTCCCCGCTCGACCCCCGGGTGGCCCCGGCGGTGGCGGCGGCGGTCGCCGAGGCGGCCCGGCGCGACGGCGTCGCCCGCGCCTGACCCGGGCGCACATCCCTCCCATCCGGATCCGCGCGGTCTCCGGCGGAAAGTGGTCTCCCGACGCCGGGAGACCACTTTCCGCGTACGCGGAAACCCGCCGGCCACCGGGGACGGGTTGTTGTGGGGGCGTGTGGTGTCTCGGGGGCGTTCTGCTTGTTACGGTGCCGACCATGCGTGCCGCCTATGCCTCGAGCTTCGACACCGACAATCCCCTCGCCGCGTTGACCGTCGGCGAGCGCCCCGAGCCGACCCACCCGGACGAGGACTGGGTGACCGTGCAGGTGCGGGCCAGCTCGCTCAACCACCACGACCTGTGGTCGCTGCGCGGGGTGGGGCTGTCCAGCGACCAACTGCCGATGATCCTGGGCTGCGACGCGGTCGGCACCGACCCGGACGGCAACGAGGTGGTCATCTACCCGGTGGTGCCCACCCCCGGTGACCCGCGCGGCGTCTCCATCCTCTCCGAACACTTCCCCGGCACCCTCGCCGAGCGGGTGGCCGTACCCCGGATGAACCTGATCCCGCTGCCGACGGGCCTGCCGGCGACCGACGCGGCCTGCCTGCCGACGGCCTGGCTGACCGCGTGGCGGATGCTGACCACGAAGGGGCGGATCGGCGACGGCGAGTCGGTGCTGGTCCAGGGCGCGGGCGGCGGGGTCGCCACGGCGGCCGTCGCCCTCGGTGTGGGGATGGGCAAGCGGGTGTACGTGACCAGCCGGGACGCCGGCAAGCGGGAGCGGATCGCCGCTCTGGGGGCGACCGCGGTGGAACCCGGCGCGCGCCTGCCCGAGCGGGTCGACGTGGTGATCGAGACGGTCGGCGAGGCCACCTTCGACCATTCGCTGAAGTCCGCCGCCCCGCTGGCCCGGATCGTGGTCTCCGGGGCCACCGCCGGGCACGAGCCGAAGATCAACCTGCGCCGCGTCTTCGCCATGCAGCTGGAGATCCTCGGTACCTCCATGGGCACCCCGGACGAGCTGACCGACCTGCTGGCCTTCTGCGCCGAGCACGAGGTGCGCCCGGTGGTGGACAGCATGGTGCCGTTCACCAGGGTTGAGGACGCCTTCGCCCGCCTGCGCTCCGGTGACGTCTTCGGCAAGGTGGTCGTCGACCACACCGCGTGACACCGCCAGCCGGGCAGCTGTCAGAGGTGGTCGTCGAGGGTGGCGAGGTTGCCGCGGGTGGCGTCGGCGGGGAGGCGGTCCCGGGCCGCCGCGTCGCCGTAGAGGGTCCAGCGGAGGAACTCCAGCGTGGTGTCGGAGACCACCCGCAGCGCCGCGCCGTCGGTGAGCAGGGCTCGGCCGTGGTCGCCCTTCGGCAGGCTCAGCATCGCCTTCGGCCACGGCACGGCGTCGTACACCGCCTTGCCGGCGGCGTAGTCGACCACCTCGTCGGCCTCGCCGTGCACGAAGAGCTGCGGCGCGGCGGCCCCGGCGAAGGCGGTGCCGACCCCGAGCGCGGTACCGGCGAAGACCACCCCGGCGTCCAGCCGCTCGTCCCGGCCGGCGGTGAAGAGCCCGATGGTGGTCACCCCGCCGGCCGAGTGCCCGGCCGCGGCCACCCGGTCGGTGGCCAGCCGGCCGCGCAGCGGGTCGCCCGCCTTCCCGTCCAGCGCGAGCACGTTGTCCAGCGCGTACGAGACGTCGGCGGGCTGGTTGAGCACGTCGAGCACGTTGCCGTCGGCGCCCCGGCTGGTGTGCGGGAAGGCGGGCGCGGCCACCACGAACCCGGCCGCCGCCCAGCGGGTCAGCAGCTCCAAGTAGTCGTCCGGCCGGCCGTTCAGGCCGTGGCTGAACATCACCACCGGGAACCGCCCGTCCGCTGCGGTCACCCCTCGTTCCGGCGCGCCGCCGGCGTCGCCCCGGGCCGGGTACCACAGGGTCACCGGCAGCGGTCGGTTGCCGTCCCGGTTCAGCTTCACCTGGCGTACGCCGACGGCGAAGGTCTCCTGCGGCGCGGTGCCGGCGGGGACCCGCGGCGCGGGGGTGGTGGCCTTCGGCGGCTGCGGCGTGGCCGGCCGGGCGGTCGGGGCGGGGGCCGCCGAGCAGCCGGCGAGGCCGACGGAGAGCAGCGCGGCGGCGAGCAGGACCGGGGTGCGGCGACGGGACATGAGTCCGATTGTGCCCCGCCCGCCGGCGTGTCCGGCCACTGTTGGACACGGGTGTGACCTGCCGTGGACCGCCGGTGGCCGGTCCGCCGGTGGCCGGGCTCAGGGGTGCAGGCGGTCGTCGAGGGCGGTGACACCGGGCCGGAGGGCGTCGGCCGGCAGGCGCCGGGCGGCGTCCCGGTCGTCGTAGAGGGTCCAGCGGAGGAAGTCCGTGGTGGTGGCGAGGACCTGGTCGAAGCCCGGGCGACCCGGGGTCAGGTATTCGCCGTGCCCCTGCCCGAGCAGGCTCAGGAAGGCCGCAGGCGGGCCGGCGCGGTCGTATGCGGCCCGACCGACGCCCAGCGGCACGATCGGGTCGGCGGTTCCGTGCACGAAGAGCAGGGGAACGGCCGGTCCGGCGAAGCTGCCGGCCAGCGCGCCGCCGGCGATCACGATGCCGCAGCGCAGCCGGGCGGAGTGGCCCGAGACGAACATGCCGGCGGTGGTGAAGCCTCCCGCCGAGTGGCCGGCGGCGGCGACCCGGCCGGCGTCCAGGTGCCCGGCGAGCGGGTCCCCCTGCCGGGCGTCCAGGCGGGCGAGGTGCCGGATCAGCCGCCAGCCGTCCGCCGGCTGGTGCCGTACGTCGGCCCGGGTGAAGTCCCGGGCCCGCAGGTTGGTGTGCGGGTACGCCGGCGCGGCCACCACGAAACCCGCCGCCGCCCAGCGGGTGGTGAGCCCCGCGTGCAGCTCGGGCAGGCTCCACAGGCCGTGGCTGTAGACCACCACCGGGAACCGCCCCGGGGCGACCCGCCCGCTCTCGGTCGGGTACCAGAGCGTCACCGGCAGCGGCCGGGGCCCGGTCGGGTCGATCGTGAGGGTGCGTACCGCGACCGGGTGGAGCCGGTCCGGAGCGTGCCCGGCCGGCGGCGCCCCGCCGACCGCGGCGGTGGCCGGGCCGCAGCCGGCCAGCAGCGCCGTGATCAGCGCGGCAACCGCCCGTTGCACCCCCATTCCGCAACGGTAGGTGGCCGGCGGCCCACTGCGGCCCCGCCGTCCGGACCGGGTGGCGCCCGCCGCCCGGCCGGTTCCCGTCCACCGCTCGGACCGGAGACGTCACCCCTGGGTGCGCCGGGCCGGTGCGGGGTACCCGGTTTCGCTAGGGTCTCCGGCATGTCTGACGAGTACATGGACCCCAGCGGCAACACCGAGCAGTTCCGCGCCTTCGCCCACGCGGAGCCCGCCGCGCCCGCCGCGCCCGCCGAGGTGGCCTCCCGTCTGCCGCTGCTCGTCGGCGCGGCCGTGGTGGCGGTGCTGCTGGTCGCCGTCGCCGCCTGGCTGGCGCTGGGCTGAGCCTTTCCGTCACGGCTCGGGCTCAGGGCCGCCCGGGTTGTGGCCGCCTGCCGAGCGCAGCCGGAGTCAGGCGTGGGCCTCGACCACCGCGCGGGTCTCCCGGGCGATCTCCCGCTCCTCGTCGGTGCCGACCACGCAGACGGTGACCTCGGCCCCGTCGGGTGAGATCACCCGGTCGCCGTGGCCGGAGTTGCGGGCCGGGTCGACGGCGATGCCCAGCCGGTCCAGGCCGGCCAGCGCGGTGGCCCGGACCTCGGCGGAGTGTTCGCCCACCCCGGCGGTGAAGGTGACCGCGTCCACCCGGCCGAGCAGCGCGTAGTACGCCCCGACGTACCCGGTGATCCGGCGGCAGTAGACGTCGAAGGCGAGCGTGGCGGCCGGGTCCCCGGCGGCCCGCCGTTCCAGCACCTCGCGCATGTCGTTCACGCCGGTGAGGCCGAGCAGCCCGCTGCGATGGTTGAGCAGGTCGTCGATCTCGTCCACCCCCATCCCCGCCTCGCGGCGCAGGTGGAAGATGACCGTCGGGTCCAGGTCCCCGCTGCGGGTGCCCATCACCAGGCCCTCCAGCGGGGACATCCCCATCGAGGTGGCCACGCTGCGGCCGCCGGCGACGGCGCAGGCGCTCGCCCCGTTGCCCAGGTGCAGGTTGATCGTGTGCAGCGCCTCGTACGGCCGGTCCAGCAGCTCGGCCGTGCGCCGGGAGACGTACGCGTGCGAGGTGCCGTGGAAGCCGTACCGGCGGATGCCGTAGCGCCGGGCGATCTCCCGGTCGACGGCGTACGTGGCGGCCGCCTCGGGCAGGGTGTGGTGGAAGGCGGTGTCGAAGACGGCGACCTGCGGGACATCGGGCAGCGCCTCCCGGGCCACCTCGATGCCGGTCAGGTTGGCCGGGTTGTGCAGTGGCGCGAGCGGGACCAGCTCCCTGATCGCGGCGAAGACCGCGTCGTCGATGAGGATCGGCTCGCTGAACCGCCGGCCGCCGTGCACCACCCGGTGCCCGACCGCGCCCAGCCCGGTCAGGTCGAGCCGGTCCAGGATCTGCCGCACGGCGCTGGCGTGGTCGGCCGGCCCGCCCCCGGGCTCGCCGATCCGCTCCACGGTGCCCTTGTCCCGGACGGTCTCGCCGTCGTACAGCCGGTACTTCACGGACGAGGAACCGCAGTTGAGCACCAGCACGCGATCGGTCACGGGGTCTCCTCGGGTGACGCGGCGGCCTGGATGGCGGTGATCGCCACGGTGTTGACGATGTCGGCGACCGTCGCGCCCCGGGACAGGTCGTTGACCGGCCGACGCAGGCCCTGCATCACCGGGCCGACCGCGACCGCGCCGGCCGAGCGCTGCACCGCCTTGTACGTGTTGTTGCCGGTGTTCAGGTCCGGGAAGATGAACACCGTCGCCCGGCCGGCCACCGTGCTCTGCGGCAGCTTCGTCGCCGCGACCTGAGGGTCGATCGCCGCGTCGTACTGGATCGGGCCCTCGACCAGCAGGTCCGGGCGGCGCGCGCGGACCAGCTTGGTGGCCGCCGCGACCTTCTCCACGTCCGCGCCGGTCCCCGAGTCACCGGTGGAGTACGACAGCATCGCCACCCGCGGCTCGATGCCGAACCGGGCGGCGGTGTCGGCCGACGAGATGGCGATGTCGGCGAGCTGGGCGGCGTCCGGGTCGGGGTTGACCGCGCAGTCGCCGTAGACCAGCACCCGGTCGGCGAGCAGCATGAAGAAGACGCTGGAGGCCACCGAGACCCCGGGCACGGTACGGATGATCTCGAACGCCGGGCGGATGGTCGCCGCCGTGGTGTGGGTGGCCCCGGAGACCATGCCGTCGGCGTGCCCGGTGGCCACCATCATCGTGCCGAAGTAGTTGGGCTGCGCCACGATGTCGTGCGCCAGCTCGACGCTGACGCCCCGGTGGGTGCGCAGCCGCGCGTACTCGACGGCGAACTCGTCGCGCCACCCGCTGGTGGCCGGGTCGACCACGTCCGCGCCGGTGACGTCGATGCCGAGCTCCCGGGTGCGGCGGGTGACGTCGTCGGGGCGGCCGAGCAGGGTCAGGTCGGCCACCCCCCGCCGGAGCAGGACCTCCGCCGCCCGCAGGATCCGCTCTTCGGCCCCCTCGGGCAGCACCAGCCGGCGGCGGGTGGCCCGGGCCCGGTCGATCAGGTCGTACTCGAACATCAGCGGGGTGACCCGCTCGGACCGGCTGACCCGCAGCCGGCGGGCCAGGTCGACGGTGTCCACGTTGCCCTCGAACGCGCCGAGCGCCGCCTCGACCTTGCGCGGGTTGGCCGGGCTCGGGCGGCCCTCGATCCGGCTGGACGCGGCCACCGTGTCGTAGCTGTCGCTGGGTACCGAGAGCACCGCCAGCCCGGTGTTGAGCCCCTCGACCAGCCGCATCGCGCGGGGGTCGGGCTGCTCGCCGAGGGTGAGCACCAGCCCGGCCACCGAGACCTGCCCCGCGACGTGCGCGGCGCTGGCGGCGACCAGCAGGTCCGCCCGGTCGCCCGGGGTGATCACCAACGCCCCGTCGGTGAGGTGGTCGAGCAGGGTGGGCACGTGCGCGGCGCCGACCACGTAGTCGAGCACGTCGCGGCCGAGCGCGGCGTCGTCCCCGGCGAGCAGGGTGGCGCCGAGCGCCGCCGCCACCTCGGCCACCGTCGGCGCCGACACGGTCGGCACCTCCGGGATGGCGTACGCGGGAACGGGCAGCTCCGGCAGGGTCATCGGCCCGGACACCCGGTTGGCGATCACCGCCAGCACCGTCGCGCCCAGGTCCTCCAGATCGTGGTACGCCCCGCGCGCCGCCGCCGCGATCGCCTCCGGTTCCTGCCCGAAACCGTCGACCACCGGCACCACCACGCTGCCGAACTCGGTGGCCAGCCGGGCGTTGAAGGCCAGCTCGCGGGGGCCCGCGCCGTCGCCGCCGTCGGCGAAGTCGCTGCCCACCACGACCACGGCCGGGCAGCGCCGCTCGACGTTGCGGTAGCGCTCGACGATCCGGGAGATCAGCTCCTCCCGGCGGCCGTCGGCGACCAGCGCGCCCGCCTCGGCGTACGTCGCGCCGGTCAGCTCCCGCTGCGGCAGGTCCACCCGGTAGCGGTCGGTGAGCAGGGCGAGGATCGGGTCGGGGCCGGTGTCGGCGACCAGCGGCCGGAACGCGCCGATCCGCTCGACCTGTCGGGAGAGGAGTTCCGCGAGGCCGAGGGCGATGGTCGACTTCCCCCCGCCGGACCCCACGCTGGTCAGGTAGACGCTGCGGGCCACGCACCCCACCCTAGAAGATCACGCGCTCCCGTGCCCGGGACCTTCGCCCCGCCTTTGCGGGCCCGTTCGGCCCCCGCCCGGCCCCGTCGATCAGGGAGGTGTCGCCACGACCCGCCGGGCTCGGGTGGTGACAACTTCATGATCGACGAGGCGGGGAAGGGGGTAGGGGTCATTCGTCTTCGTCGTCGTCCAGGCGGGCCAGGTAGGTGGCGAGGCGTTCGACGGGGGTTTCGAACTCGGGGTTGAGGTCGACGAAGTCGCGCAGGCGCTCGGCGAGCCACTCGATGCTGATCTGCTCGTCGCCCCGGCGCTCGACGAGTTCCTCGATGCCACGGTCGGTGAAGTACATCCGTACGTCCTTGTCGGAAGGCCGCCGACGGAACCGGGGCAGGGCCGTCACGCGGACGGCGCTGCCCCGGTCTCGGCGGTGCGGTCAGCTCACGGGCGGGGGAGGGCCGCCTCGATCAGCGCGGTCTGCTCGACCTCGTGCATCTTGGCCGAGCCGACCGCCGGGGCCGCCGCGGCCGGGCGGGAGATCCGCCGCAACCGGACGTCGGCCAGGTGCTCCAGCAGGTTGAGCGCGACGAACGACCAGGCGCCCTGGTTCGCCGGCTCCTCCTGCACCCAGGCGAAGTCCTCGGCGTTCGGGTACTGCGCCAGTGTGGCCCGGATCTCCTCGACCGGCATCGGGTGGAGCTGCTCGATCCGGATGATCGCCGTGTCGGTGACGCCGCGTTCCTGCCGGGCCTGGAACAGGTCGTAGTAGACCTTGCCCGAGCAGAGCAGCACCCGCTTCACCTGCTCCGGCGCCGGGGCGGAGGTGTCGGCCAGCACCGGCTGGAAGGTGCCGGTGGTGAAGTCCTCCACGGGGGAGACGCAGAGCTTGTGCCGCAGCAGCGACTTCGGCGTGAACACCACCAGCGGCTTGCGCTTCGGCGACAGGGCCTGGCGGCGCAGCAGGTGGAAGTAGTTCGCCGGGGTGGTCGGGATGGACACCCGCATGTTGTCCTCGGCGCAGAGCTGGAGGAACCGCTCCGGGCGACCGGAGGTGTGGTCCGGGCCCTGGCCCTCGTGGCCGTGCGGCAGCAGCAGGGTGACCGCGGAGCGCTGGCCCCACTTCACCTCGCCGGAGGAGATGAACTCGTCGATCACCGACTGGGCGCCGTTGACGAAGTCACCGAACTGGGCCTCCCAGCAGACCAGCGCGTTGACGTTCTCCACCGAGTAGCCGTACTCGAAGCCCATCGCGGCGTACTCGCTGAGCAGCGAGTCGTGCACGAAGAAGCGGGACCGCTCGCCGTGGCCGGTGAGCGTCTGCAACGGCAGGTAGTCGTCGCCGGTCTTGGCGTCGACCACCGCGGCGTGCCGCTGGACGAAGGTGCCGCGGCGGGAGTCCTGGCCGGCGAGCCGGACGGTGACCCCGTCGTGCAGCAGCGCGCCGAACGCGATGATCTCGCCGAAGCCCCAGTCGATGTTGCCCTCGACGGACATCTTGGCCCGCCGGTCGAGCAGCTGCTGGATCCGCTTGTGCGGGGTGAAGCCCTCGGGGAGGTTGAGGTGCGCCTCGCCGATCGCCTTGACCACGGCGGCGTCGATGGCGGTCTCCACCTGCGGCTCCGGCTCCTCCTCGCGGCGGGGCCGGCTGAGCTGGCGGGGGGTGGTGGCGGCGTCCCGGGTGGCCTTGAAGACCCGCTCCAGCTGCGACTGGTAGTCGCGCAGCAGCTCCTCGGCGTCCTCCACGGTGATGTCACCCCGCCCGATCAGCTCTTCGGTGTAGAGCTTGCGCACCGAACGCTTCGAGTCGATGATCTTGTACATCTGCGGGTTGGACATCGACGGGTCGTCGCCCTCGTTGTGCCCGCGCCGGCGGTAGCAGACCAGGTCGATCACGACGTCCTTGTTGAACGCCTGCCGGTACTCGAAGGCCAGCCGGGCGACCCGGACCACGGCCTCGGGGTCGTCGCCGTTGACGTGGAAGATCGGCGCCTGGATCATCCGGGCCACGTCGGTGCTGTAGAGGCTGGAGCGCGAGTATTCCGGGGCGGTGGTGAAGCCGACCTGGTTGTTGACCACCACGTGTACGGTGCCGCCGGTGCGGTAGCCGCGCAGCTGGGAGAGGTTGAGCGTCTCGGCGACCACGCCCTGGCCGGCGAAGGCGGCGTCACCGTGCACCGCCAGCGGCAGCACGGTGTAACCCTCCAGCTTGAGGTCTATCCGGTCCTGCTTGGCGCGGACTATGCCCTCCAGCACCGGGTCCACGGCCTCCAGGTGCGACGGGTTCGCCACCACGGAGACCTTGACCGCGTGGTCGCCGGCCGGGGTGGTGAACTTGCCGTTCTGGCCCAGGTGGTACTTCACGTCGCCGGAGCCCTGGGTCGAGCGCGGGTCCAGGTGGCCCTCGAACTCGGAGAAGATCTTCTCGTACGGCTTGCCGACGATGTTGGCCAGCACGTTGAGCCGGCCGCGGTGGGCCATGCCGATGACGACCTCGTCCAGCCCGTCCCCGGCGGAGGCCTCCAGCACCTCGCCGAGCAGCGGGATCAGCGACTCGCCGCCTTCCAGCGAGAAGCGCTTCTGCCCGACGTACTTGGTCTGCAGGAAGGTCTCGAAGGCCTCGGCGGCGTTGAGCCGGTTGAGCACGTGCTTGTGCTCGTCGGCCGAGGGCTTCTCGTACCGGCGCTCGATCCGCTCCTGGATCCAGCGCCGCTCCTCCGGGTCCTGGATGTGCATGTACTCGATGCCGACCCGGCGGCAGTACGAGTCGCGCAGCACGCCGAGGATCTCCCGCAGCTTCATCCGCTGCCGGCCGGCGAAACCGTTGACCGGGAAGACCCGGTCGAGGTCCCACAGGGTCAGTCCGTGCTGGAGGACGTCCAGGTCCGGGTGCTTCCGGATCTTGAACTCCAGCGGGTCGGTGTCGGCCATCAGGTGGCCGCGCACCCGGTACGCGTGGATCAGCTCGTGGACCCGTGCGGTCTTGTTGATCTGCCCCTCGGAGTCGACCGCGACGTCGCGGACCCAGCGCACCGGCTCGTACGGGATGCGCAGCGAGGTGAAGATCTGGTCGTAGAAGCCCCGCTCGCCGAGCAGCAGCTCGTGCATCACCTTGAGGAACTCGCCGGACTGCGCGCCCTGGATGATCCGGTGGTCGTACGTGCTGGTCAGCGTGATGATCTTGCTGACCGCCAGCTCGGCGAGGGTGGCCTCGCTCATGCCCTGGTACGGCGCCGGGTACTCCATCGCGCCGACGCCGATGATGGCGCTCTGCCCCTGCATCAGCCGGGGGATCGAGTGCACCGTGCCGATGCCGCCCGGGTTGGTCAGCGAGATGGTGGTGTCGGTGTAGTCCTCCATGGTCAGCTCGTTGCGGCGGGCGCGCCGGACCACGTCCTCGTACGCCTGCCAGAACTGCCGGAAGTCCATCTGCTCGCAGGCCTTGATGGAGGGCACCACCAGGTTGCGGGAGCCGTCCGGCTTGGCCAGGTCGATCGCGATGCCCAGGTTGACGTGCTCCGGGCGGACCATCGCCGGCTTGCCGTCGACCTCGGCGAAGGAGTTGTTCATCTCCGGGTGCTCGACCAGCGCCCGGACCATCGCGTACCCGACCAGGTGGGTGAAGCTGACCTTCCCACCGCGCCCGCGGGTGAGGTGGTTGTTGATCACGATGCGGTTGTCGACCAGCAGCTTGGCCGGGACGGCGCGCACGCTGGTCGCGGTCGGGACGGCCAGCGAGGCGTCCATGTTCTGCACGATCTTGGCGGCCACGCCGCGCAGCGGGGTGGTGCCCGCGCCGCCCGCGGTCGGAGCCTTCGCGGCCGGCCTGGCCGGGGCGGCCTTGGCGGGCGCCGGCTTGGCGGGCGCGGCCTTGGCGGCGGGGGCGGCCGGCTTGGCGGGGGCGGCCGGCTGGGTCACGGTCGCGGCGGCCTCCTGTTGCCCGGCCGGCTCGGCGGGGGCGGGCTTGGCGGGGGCCTTCTCCTCGGCCGGGCGCGGCGTCGCGGCGCCCGGGGCCGGCCGGTAGTCGGCGAAGAAGTCGTGCCAGGCCGAGTCGACGCTCGACGGGTCGGCGAGGTAGCGCTGGTACATCTCTTCGACGATCCACTCGTTCGGGCCGAAACCCGCCAACGGGTTCTCCTGCGAAGTCTGCTGGGTCGACACGGCCGGTAATCGCCTCTTTCACGCGGGTTCGGCACCCATGCCCGGTTACGGGCGTGGGAAGACGGCTCCCAGGCTACGCCGTACGAATGCCGCAGGCATTTCCGCCTCCGGCGGGTGGCCTGTTTCACAGAAGATGCCAGATCTTCGGCAAACGGTGCGTGTCTGGTCGCCTCCTGCTAAACGCCGACGGCCCCGGCCGGTGACGTGGTCGCCACCGGCCGGGGCCGTCGCCGGGTCCGCTCAGGCGATGTCGCGGCGTCGCATGATCAGGCTGCCGGCCGCCGTGGTCACCACGGCGTACGCGATCAGGACCACCGCGCCCACCCACTGTGGCGGGTTGCCGGGCAGTTCGGTGCCGCTGATCATCAGCGCGGACGCGGTGGACGGCACGATCACCGCCAGCTTGCCGATCCAGTCCCATTCCAGCCACTGCTGGAGCAGGAAGAAGATCACGTTCGCCGCGGTCGTGCCGACCAGGTAGAGCACCACGGCGGTGATGGTCGCCCCGATCTGGCTGCGGATCAGCACGCCGAAGCCGACGCCGAAGATGCCCCAGAGCACGTACGCCAGCAGGTTGAGCAGCATCGCCCGGGTGATGTCCCAGTCGCCCAGGTGCGCGTCCCACCCCTTCACCGCGAAGAAGATCAACGTCGCCGGCACGGTCAGCACGGTGGTGACCAGCCAGAAGAACGCGCCGATCAGCGCCGAGGTGACGAGCTTGGCGGTGACCACCACCGTCCGGTGCGGAGTGGTGAGGAAGGTGGTCGTCGCGGTCTGGTGGTAGAACTCGTTCGTCACCACGATGATGCCGAGCAGCAGCACGAAGAGCAGCCCGAAGTACTGCCCCGAGGTGAACAGGTTCGCCGCCTGGTAGACCTCGTTCGCCGAGGCCCGGAGCTGCTCGGCCTGCTCCGCCGGCACGCCCTCCAGGTCCTGCGGTCCGCTGAGGTACATGGCCGCGTTCACCGCGTTGACCAGGAACGCCAGCGCCAGCGTGACCAGCGCGCCGAGGCCGAACAGCCACCAGGTGTTGGTCGTACGGATCTTGAGCAGCTCGGATCGGACCAGGTTCATCGGATGCCCGCCTTCCCGGCCGTCAGCTCCAGGAAGACCCGTTCCAGGTCGGGTCGTTCCGTGGTGAGTTCGTGCAGTTCCACGCCGGCGGCCAGGGCGACCCGGCCGACGGTCGGGGCGTCCGCCCCGTCCACCAGCAGCACGCCGTGCTCGTCCGGGGTGACGGTGGCCGACTGCGCCTTCAGCGCGGCGGTGAGCTCGTCGGCCTGCGGGGTGCGCACCCGCACCCGTACCCCCTGGGCCATCGAACCGATCACCTGCTCCACCGGCCCCTGCCGGACCAGCTGGCCGGCGGCGATGATCACCACGTCGTCGGCGAGCAGCTGCATCTCCGAGAGCAGGTGGCTGGAGACCAGCACGGTGCGGCCCTCGTGGGCCAGGCTCTTGAGGAACCCGCGCATCCACCGGATGCCCTCCGGGTCCAGCCCGTTGGCCGGCTCGTCCAGGATCAGCACCCGCGGGTCACCGAGCATCGCGGCGGCGATGCCGAGGCGCTGCTTCATGCCCAACGAGTAGCCCTTGAACTTGCGCCGGGCGGCCGGGGTCAGCCCGACCAGGGCGAGCGCCTCCTCGGCGCGCTGCCGGGGCAGCCCGGCCGCCGCGCAGATCACCCGCAGGTGGTTGATGCCGGTGCGGCCCTTGTGCGCGCTGGATGCCTCCAGCACCGCGCCCACGTGCCGCAGCGGGTCGGTCAGGTCGGCGTAGCGGACACCGTCGACGGTGGCCCCGCCGCTGGTCGGCGTGACCAGGTTCAGCAGCATGCGCAGCGTGGTGGTCTTGCCGGCGCCGTTCGGGCCGAGGAAGCCGGTCACCCGCCCCGGTTCGACGGTGAAGGACAGGTTGTCGACCGCCCGGACGTTCTTGTACTGCTTCGTCAGTCCGGACACCACGATCTGGCCGGTCCCGGTGCTGGGGCTCCACTGCCCGTCGGACATCGTGCTCCTCTCGTGCGGCGGCGCGTCACGCCCCGCGGTGTGCGGCGCCGTTGCTCCAGGGCGCCGTGGCACAGCCTGACAAGGGCGCGCAACCGGGTCAAACAGGCGCGGTCCCTACTCTCGGCTCCGACTCAGGCAGGAGGCGGTCGTCCTCAGGGACGAGACCCCGGCTGGCGGGGCAGCGCGATCCAGGTGGACCGGGCCCGGCCGAGCAGCGCGCCGGTCGGGCCGTACAGGCTGGTGTGCACCAGCGCCTTGCGCCCCTCGCCGGCCACCAGCTCGCCGGTCACCACGCACTCGTCGCCGGGCCGGGGCAGCGCGTCGAGGACCGCGGCGACCCGGCCGAGGACGTACGGCCGGCCCGGGGCGATGACCGCCCAGCCGCCCGGGCAGTCCAACGCCGCCCAGACCGTCGCCGCCAGCACCCGGTCTGGCGCGCGGAACGGCGCGGCGGTCCGGCCGTCCAGCAGCCGGCCGGGGAAGATCCGCAACCCGTCCGGGCGGTCCGGGCCGCAGACGTAGCAGCCGGGGAAGGGGTGGTCCCGCAGGCCGGGGTACGCGCCGGCGGCGGCGGCCGCCGCCGCCGGATCCACCGGGGCGACCGCCGGGGGCAGGTCGTCGGTCGGGCGGACCTGGGCGACGAGCTGCCCGTCCGGGTCGAGGACGTCGCCGTCGGCCATGGTCAGCGGGGTCTCCAGCGGTGGCGGGCGGCGCAGCGTCACCTCGACCGGCCGGTCACCCCCGTACGCCTCGGCGAAGAGCCCGGCGCTCCACCCGCCGTTGCCCGATCCGGGCGGCCCGTTGAACCGGGACTCGATGATCATCGACGCACCTCCGTCGTGCCCGGCGCCGTCGCCGGGTCCGCCCGGGCAGCCTCGCACGCCGGGTCCGCCCGGGCAGCCTCGCACGCCGGCTTCGGCGGAATGTCGGGGAGCCCACCCGGTCGGCGGTTCGGGGCCGAACGCCGGCCGGCGTTCACCGGATCGACACCCGTCGCCGGGTGGCCGGCAACCCCGGGCACCTAGACAGGTCCCATGGCCGTTCTGCATGCCGCTGGCGCACCCCTGACGACCAGCGGATACACCCTGCTGATCGCCGACGACCCGACCCAGGTCGCGGCCGCGCAACGCCTGCGCCACGAGGTCTTCGCCACCGAGCTCGGCGCGACCCTGCGCCCCGGCGGTGCCGGGCTGGACGTCGACGATCTCGACACCCACTGCGACCACCTGATCGTGCGCGAGGAGCGCACCGGCGCGGTGGTCGGCACGTACCGGCTGCTGCCGCCGGGACGTACCGACCGCCGGTACGCCGAGGGCGAGTTCGACCTGACCGCACTCGACCCGCTGCGTGACGTGCTGGTCGAGGCGGGCCGCTCCTGCGTCCACCCCGACCACCGCTCCGGCGCCGTGATCAACCTGATGTGGGCGGGCATCACCCGCTACCTGCACCTGCGCGGCTCCCGCTGGCTGGGCGGCTGCGCCTCGGTGCCGGTGGCCGACGGGGGCCGGACCGCCGCCGAGGTGTGGGGCCGGGCGCGGGCCAGGCACCTGTCCCCGCCGCTGCTGCGGGTCCGCCCGCTGCGCCCCTGGTTCGCCGAGCCGGGGGCGGTCCCGCTGGACACCGCCGAGGGCGGCGCCGCCGGGCAGGCGCTGATCCCGCCGCTGCTGCGCGGCTACCTGCGGCTGGGCGCCTGGGTCGCCGGGGAGCCGGCGTACGACCCGGACTTCGGGGTGGCCGACTTCTACGTGCTCTTCTCCCTGGACCGGATGAACCCGCGCTACCTGCGGCACTTCCTGGGCGGGGCGCAGGAGTGAGCGCCGAGCTGTGGCGGCCCACCTCCGGTTGCGGGCCGGACTGCCTGCCGGTGCCGGGGCAGGTGCCCGCCGTACCCCTGGCCCGGCAGGCGGCCCGGCTGCTGGGCGTACTCGGGATGCTGCTGGCCGGGGCCGGTGTGGTCGCGCTGCTGCCGGTGCTGCCGGCGGCGCCGGGCGCGGCGGCGGTCCGGGGGTGGGCCCGGTTGACGGCCCGCGCCCTCGGGGTGCGGCTGGAGGTGCGGGGCCGGCCGCCGCGCCGGCGGGCGCTGCTGGTCGCCAACCACGTCTCCTGGCTGGACGTGCTGGCGGTGCTGGCCGTCGCGCCGGCCCGGATGCTGGCCAAGCGGGAGGTCCGGGCCTGGCCGCTGGTCGGGCCGCTGGCCCGCGCGGCCGGCGCGCTCTTCGTCGACCGGGCCCGGCCCCGCGAGTTGCCGGCGACGGTCGCCCGGATCGCCGGGGCGCTGCGGGCGGGTGATCCGGTCGCGGTCTTCCCGGAGGGTACGACCTGGTGCGGCACCCCGACGGCGGGCGACTGCCGGCCGGGGCGGGGGTTCCGGCCGGCGGTGTTCCAGGCGGCGATCGACGCCGGGGCCCCGGTGGTGCCGCTGCGGGTCGGCTACCGCTGCGCCGCGACCGGCGAGGCCACCACGGCGGCCGCCTTCCTCGGTGACGACACCCTCTGGCAGTCGGTACGCCGGGTGCTGGCCGCCCGCGACCTGGTGGTCACCGTGCGGGTGGCCGCGGCCCTGCACCCGGCCCCGGACGCGGACCGGCGGGCGCTGGCCCGGGCCGCCGAGTCGGCGGTCCATCTCGTGCCGGCCGCGTCCCGCCCGGTGGCGGCGCTGTCCGGCCCCGGTCCCGTCGGGGTGGTCCTCCCGGTCCGCCCGGCGGCTGCCGGTCCGGCGTCGGCGGCCGACCCGGGTGGCGCGGCCGAGGTGCGGGCCGGGGCCGGCCTCCGGGCCGGCGCGGACCGTCTCGGCGGGGCGGACGTCGCCGGTCCGACGGACGGGCGGGAGCTGACGTTGGCGGCCTGACGCCTACCCGACTCGCGACAGTCTTGTTCTATCGCGATGTATCGCGTTACGCTCCTCTCCTGAGCGCGGGCCGGGGTCCCGCGCACCGAGGGGAGGACGCCATGACCAACTGGACGGTCGAGGAGCCGCGCCGCTTCACCCTGGACGACCCGGTCACCGAGTTGGATGTGCGGCTGATCAGCGGCCGGCTCAACGTGGTCGCCACCGAGGGCCCGGCCCGGGTCGACATCACCCAGGCCGGCGGTGAGCGCCGGCCGATCCACGTCGAGCACCGCGACGGGCGGCTCACCATCGCCCAGGATCGGAAGTTCCGCTGGTCGCAGGTGCTCCGGTGGGCCGGCCCGTTGGCCCGCTGGCCCCGCGTCGACGTCTCCGTCGCGGTCCCCGCCCAGGTGTCCGCCACCCTCAACCTGATCGACGGCTCGCTGGTCGCGTCCGGGCTGCGCGGGCGCACCCGGGCCGACGTGACGTCCGGCCAGATCACCCTGATGGGGCTGCGCGGCACCACCGCGGCGAAGATCGTCTCGGGCCCGGTGGAGGCGCTCGGGGTGGCCGGCGAGCTCATCCTGGAGACCGTCTCCGGCGAGGTCATCCTGGCCGACAGCGCCCCGGGCCAGGTCCGCGCGCACACCGTCTCCGGCCCGATCACCTGCGACTTCGACAACCCCCGGCGCAGCGAGATCCGGCTCAGCACCATCTCCGGCAGCATCACCGTCCGGGTCCGGGAGGACAGCGACCTCGCCGTCCGGCTGCACACCGCCTCCGGCCGCATCACCAGCGGCTTCCCCCAGGTGCTGGCGAGCCGTGGGCTCGCCGCGGTGCGCGACAGCGAGGGAGTCCTCGGCGCCGGCGAGGGTAAGCTCTGGGCGTCCGCGACGTCGGGCAGTATCGCGCTGCTCGCCCGCCCGGTGGACGACGACCAGGAGGAGCTGCCGTGACCGCCGTGTTCAGTCACGGGCGGCTCCGGCTCTACCTGCTCAAGCTGCTCGACGACGGCCCGAAGCACGGCTACGAGCTGATCCGGCTGCTGGAGGATCGCTTCCTCGGCCTGTACGCCCCGAGCGCCGGCACCATCTACCCCCGGCTGCAACGGCTGGAGGTGGAGGGGCTGGTCACCCACACCGCGGCCGGCGGTCGCAAGGTCTACGAGATCACCGAGGCGGGCCGGGGGGAGCTGGGGCAGCGGGCCGACGAGCTGGCCACCCTGGAAGCCGACATCACCACCTCGGTGCAGGATCTCTCCGCCCTCGCCGGGGAGATCCAGACCGAGGTGCGCGGCTCGGTACGGGACCTCAAGCGCGAGCTGCGCGAGGCGGCCCGGCAGACTCGGCAGACCCGCTGGGAGCGGCCGGTGCCGCCGCCGGCGCCCGCCCCCGCCGCCGCACCGCTGCTGACCGAGTTCGACCAGCGGCTGGCCGCCTTCACCATGGAGGCCGGCGGGCTGGTCCGGGCGCAGCGGCTCTCCGACAACCAGCTGCGCACCGCGATCCGGGTCCTCGACGGCGCGCTCGACGGGCTGCGCCGGCTGCTGCGCTGAGCAGCTCACAGGGTATTTCCAGGGAGCGTCCAGCGCTGGTGCAGCCGGGTCACGGATGATGGCTGGCATGGCCGCTACCCAGACCGAGGCGCGACTGCTCGTCGTCGAGGACGATCCCAACATCCTCGAACTGCTCTCCGCCAGCCTGCGCTTCGCCGGTTTCGACGTGGCGACCGCCACCAGCGGCAGCGCGGCGTTGAGCGCCGCCAAGGACCACCGCCCCGACCTCGTGGTCCTCGACGTGATGCTGCCCGACCTGGACGGCTTCGAGGTCATCCGGATGCTCCGCGAGGGCGGCACCCGCACCCCGGTGGTCTTCCTGACCGCCCGGGACGCCACCGACGACAAGATCCGCGGGCTCACCCTGGGCGGCGACGACTACGTCACCAAGCCGTTCAGCCTGGAGGAGCTGACCGCCCGGATCCGCGCGGTGCTGCGGCGTACGGCCACCGGCGAGCACGCCCCCTCCCGGCTCACCTTCGCCGACCTGGAGCTGGACGAGGAGACCCACGAGGTGCACCGCGCCGGCCAGCGGGTGCAGCTCTCGCCGACCGAGTTCAAGCTGCTGCGCTACCTGATGCTCAACGCCAACCGGGTGCTCAGCAAGGCGCAGATCCTCGACCACGTCTGGAACTACGACTTCCGCGGCGACGACAACATCGTCGAGTCCTACATTTCCTACCTGCGCCGCAAGGTGGACAACACCCAGCCCCGGCTGATCCACACCCTGCGCGGGGTGGGCTACGTGCTCCGCAAGCCGGCGGCGTGAGCGTCGTCCACGAGGCGAAGGGCCGGCTCCGCAGCGTCCCGTTGCGGATCAAGCTGGTCGCGTCGGTGCTGGCGCTGGTCGCCGCCGCGCTGGTGGTGATCAGCTCGCTGACCACGTACTTCCTGCGCGACTACCTGGTCGGCCAGGTCGACGCCGAGCTCCAGGTGGCGAGCGTCCAGGTCGGCGGGGTGCTGCCCGACCTGGAGGCGGGCCGGGTGCGGGCCTCGCTGCCCACCGACTACGTCGTGGCGCTGGCCGACGACAACCAGGCCAGGATCATCGGGTACGACCTGATCCTCGAACCGGACGACCTGCCGCCGGTCCCGGCCGACGTGGCCGGCTTCCGGGCCGCGGAGGGCGAGCCGTTCACCGTCCGCTCCAAGGACGGCCACAACCGCTGGCGGATGCTCTACCGAGAGCTGCCGGACGGCCGGGCGCTGGCGGTCGGGCAGCACCTCACCGACGTCGACCTGGCCGTCAAGCGGCTGGTCTGGATAGACCTCCTGGTCGGTGGCGCGGTGCTGATCCTGCTGGCCTCGATCGGCGCGGCGATCGTGCGGACCAGCCTCAGACCGCTGGTGGAGATCGAGCGCACGGCCGGCGCGATCGCCGGAGGTGACCTCACCAGGCGGGTGCCCGACCCGGAGGAGGGGCGGGAGTGTGCCACCTCCGAGCTGGGCCGGCTCTCCCGCGCGCTGAACGCGATGCTGGCCCAGATCGAGGCCGCGTTCACCGCCCGGGCCGCGTCGGAGACGGCCGCCCGCTCGGCCGAGGCCGGCGCCCGGGACGCCGCGTATGCCGCCCAGGCCTCCGAGGCGCGGGCCCGCCGCTCCGAGGAGCGGATGCGGCAGTTCGTCGCGGACGCCTCGCACGAGCTGCGTACCCCGCTGACCACCATCCGGGGCTTCGCCGAGCTGTACCGGCAGGGCGCGGCCCGCGCGCCCGAGCGGACCGCCGACCTGCTGCGGCGCATCGAGGACGAGGCGGCCCGGATGGGGCTGCTGGTGGAGGACCTGCTGCTGCTGGCCCGGCTGGACCGGGAACGGCCTCTCTCGCTGGCCCCGGTCGAGCTGCCGGTGCTCGCCTCCGACGCCGTGCAGGCCGCGCGGGTGGTCACCCCCGACCGGCGCATCGAGCTGGACATCGAGCCCGGCTCGGGCCCGCTGGTGGTGCACGGGGACGACGCCCGGTTGCGGCAGGTGATCGGCAACCTGATGACCAACGCCCTCACCCACACCCCGCCCGAGGCGTCGGTGACGCTGCGCCTGCGCAGCGAGCCGGGGAACCTGGCCGTGGTCGAGGTGGCGGACACCGGTCCGGGACTCAGCCCGGACCAGGCCGAGCGGGTGTTCGAGCGCTTCTACCGGGCCGACCCGGCCCGGACCCGCCTGGCGAGCGGGATCACCAGCACCGGGCTGGGCCTGGCCATCGTCGCCGCCCTGGTCTCCGCCCACCACGGCACCGTGCAGGTCGCCGAGACCCCGGGCGGCGGGGCGACCTTCCGGGTCCGGCTGCCGCTGCTGCCCGACGCCGACGGCGAGGCCGACTGACTTTCAGAGAACATTCAGGCCGGTTCCAGGCTGGTGCCAGTGCGAGGGGAGAAAGTGGATCCATGACCGAGTTCGAGTCCGACCCGCAGCGGCGGCCGGCCGCCCCCGACGCGGAGCCGTCGCATCCCACCGCCGAGCTGTCCCGCGTCGAGCGCGGGCAGTCCGACTCCACCGAAGCCCGCCCGGCCACTCCGGGCGACGCCGCCGGCACCGTGGGGGAGCCGGCCGGCACCCCGGGCGCCCCCACCACGCCGTACGGGCCCGACGCCCAGGCCCCCACCACGCCGTACGCCGGGGCGGGCCAGACCACCACCACGCAATACGCCGAGGTGGGCCAGACTTCCGCCGCGCCGTACGCCGGCGCGGGCCAGACCTCCGGCGCCGCGTACCCGGGCACCGCCCAGACGTCCGCCGCGCCGTACCCGGCCGGTGGGGCGCACGGTGGCGACCAGGGCTACCGCCCCGGCTACCAGCCTTACCCGTCCTCCGGTCAGTACCCGGCCGCCGGCTACCAGCCGGGGCAGCCGGGGCAGCAGTCTGGCTGGACGGCCGGCTACCCGGGGGCGCAGGGGCCCGATGGGCCGGTGCCGCCGCAGCACGACGGGCAGCCGGTGCCGCCCTGGGCCGCGGGCCCCCGCCCCTCCAAGGTCGCCAAGTTCGTCGGCGCGGGCGTCGCGGTCTTCGCCCTGATGCTCGGCTCCGGCGTGGCCGGCGGCGCGCTCGCCCTGGCCGTGAACGGCGACTCGGGCGGCATCACCCGCACCTACTCGGCCGCCCCGGTGATCAACAGCGCCGACCTGCCGAAGATCGCCGCCGCCGTGCAGGACAGCGTGGTCTCGATCATGACGGGCAACGGCGAGGGCTCCGGCGTGATCCTCAGCGCCGACGGCTACGTGCTCACCAACAACCACGTGGTCGCCTCCGCCTCCGGCGACACCGTCCGGGTGGTCTTCGCCGACGGCAAGACCGCCCAGGCCAAGATCGTCGGCACCGACCCGAAGACCGACCTCGCGGTGGTCAAGGCCAGCGGCGTCAGCGGCCTGAAGGCCGCCACGTTCGGCGACAGCGACGGGATGCAGGTCGGCGACCAGGTGCTCGCCCTGGGCAGCCCGCTGGGCCTGCAGGGCTCGGTCACCGCCGGCATCCTCAGCGCCCGGGACCGGACCATCCAGGCCGGCGAGAACGGGCAGCAGCAGACCCCGCAGCAGGGCGTCAGCTCGATCTCCGGGCTGCTCCAGACCGACGCGCCGATCAATCCCGGCAACTCCGGGGGCGCGCTGGTCAACACCCGGGGCGAGGTGATCGGCATCAACACCGCCATCGCCACCGCCGGGCAGGGCAGCAGCGGCAACATCGGGGTCGGCTTCGCCATCCCCAGCAACAAGGCCAAGGACGTCGCCGAGAAGCTCCAGCGCGGCGAGAAGGTCAGCCACCCGTCCCTCGGGGTCAGCGTCAACGCCGCCGAGAACGGCGGGGCGCTGGTCGCCGCGATCGTGCCGGGCAGCGCCGCCGAGAAGGCCGGCCTGCAGCGGGGCGACGTGATCACCAAGTTCGGCGACAAGGTGGTCAACGACTCCAACGACCTGGTCGGCGCCGTGCAGGCCGGCAAGGTCGGCGACCGGGTCGAGGTGACCTACAAGCGAAATGGTGCCGAGGTGAAGGCAACCGTCACGCTCGCCGAGACGTCATAACACCAGACCTGCCTCCTACCGGGCGGCGGGTGGCGGAGCCAAGGAGGTTGGCTCCGTCGCCCGCCGCCTTTCTCGTGCCCCCACCGCCCCGGCCCGCCCGGCACCGGTTCACCCGGGTGGGGTGAACCAGGGTCACCCGATCCGTCGGCATCCTCGCCAGGAGCCGACCGCACGGGAGGGGACGCCATGACGACGGCAGCGGCCACCCGCACCGATCCGGACATCCAGCGCGACGTGCTGGACGAGCTGGCCTGGGACCCGCAGGCCCAGCCGAACGAGATCGGGGTGAGCGTCGCCGACGGCGTGGTCACCCTGACCGGCCGGGTGGACAGCTACGCCCGCAAGTGGGCGGCGCAGCGCTGCGCGCACCGGGTACGGGGCGTGCGCGCGGTCGCCGACGACATCGAGGTACGCCTGCCCGGCCTCGACGGCCAGGACGACGGCGACCTCGCCCTCGCCGCCGTACGGGCGCTGGAGTGGGACAGCTTCGTGCCCGCCGAGCGGCTGGACGTGACGGTGTCCGCCGGCTGGCTGATGCTGCGCGGCGAGGTGGAGTTCGGCTACCAGCGGCGCACCGCCGAGCAGGAGCTGCGCCGGCTGCGGGGCGTACGGGGGTTGACCAACCTGGTCGAGGTGGTGCCGCCTACCGCGCCGAGCGCCGAGCAGACCGCCCTGGACCTGCGCCGGGCGCTGCGCCGGCGGGCCGGCACCGAGGCGGTCACCGTCGAACTGGCCGGCGACACCGTGGTCCTCGGCGGTACCGTCCGTTCCTGGTGGGAGCGGGACGAGGCGGAGCGGGTCGCCTGGTCGGCCCCGGGCGTACGGGCCGTTGACGACCGCCTGGTGGTCACCGGGTGAAACGCCCGCCGCGCCCGATGGTTGTCCGTTTAGCGCGGCCGGGGCGGGGAAATCGCCGCCGATCCCGCTCACCGGGGAAGCAACGGGGAGGACCTGTGGCCGTGACCCACCGTGTGTCGGAGAGCCCGCCCGGACGGCCGCTGCGGATCGCGATGGTGGTCCCGCCGTGGCTGTCGGTGCCGCCACCCGGCTACGGCGGGCTGGAGCAGGTGGTGTGGGGGCTGGTGGACGGGCTGGTGGAGCATGGACACGCGGTGACCCTCTTCGGCGCGGGCCGGCAGCACGGCACCGCCGCCGACTTCGTCTCCACCGTCGGGGACCTCCAGTACCCCCGGCTCGGCGAGGCGCTGCCGGAGCTGGCCCACCTGGCCCGGGTGAACCACCTGATCTCCCCGGCGGACTTCGACGTGATCCACGACCACACCACCATCGGCCCGCTGGTCGCCGGCCGGCGGGCGGTGCCGACGGTGGCGACCGTGCACGGCAACCCGGTCGGGGAGTACGGCACTGTGCTCAGCGACACCGACCAGGGCGTGGGGCTGGTGGCCATCTCGCACGCCCAGCGCCGGTTGAACCCGGACCTGCCCTGGGTGGGGACCGTGCACAACGCGATGGACATGCAGGATTTTCCGCACAAGCTGGCCCCCGGCCGCGGCCCGGTGCTCTGGCTGGCCCGGTTCAGCCCCGACAAGGGCCCGGACGTGGCGATCCGCGCCTGCCGGGCGGCCGGCCTGCCGCTGACCCTGGCCGGCAAGTGCAACGAGCCCCCCGAGTGGCGCTACTTCGGCGAGGTCGTCGAGCCGCTGCTGGACGAGGACGTCAACGTGGTGTTCAACGCTGACCGGGAGGCGACCCTGCGGCTGCTGGTGGACGCGCGATGCCTGATCATGCCGATCCAGTGGGATGAGCCGTTCGGCATGGTGATGGTGGAGGCGATGGCGACCGGCACGCCGGTCGTGGCGCTGCGCCGCGGGGCCGTGCCGGAGCTGGTGGTGGACGGGGTGACCGGGCTGGTCCGGGATCGCGCCGAGGAGCTGCCGGAGGCGTTGCGCGCGGCGATCCGGCTCGACCCGGCGGCGTGCGTCGCGCACGCGGCACGAAACTTCTCCAGAGACCGTATGGCGCAGGGCTACGAGGCGGTGTACCGGCAGTTCGCGTTCGGCACGACGGAGGCGGCCTGGGAGCCGACACCGATCGCCACCCGCTGACTGGCCGCCGCCGGATCCGCCGCCCGGCGGACCGGAGTCAGACCCGGGTGGCGCCGAGGTCCACGATGATTCCGCGCTCACCCTCCGCCGTGGACGCCTCGCGCGCCGCTACCACCCGCAGGCCGGAGCGGGGTGACCAGCGGCTGGGCCCGGGCGGGCGGCGGGCACATGCCAGGATGAACCACATGGGTGGCGGTCCGGTGGCGTTCGTGCTCGGCGGCGGGGGAGTGCTCGGCGCGGTCGAGGTGGGCATGCTGCGCGCCTTGTTCCGCGCCCGGATCCGCCCGGACGTGGTGCTCGGCACCTCGATCGGCGCGGTCAACGGCGCGCTGGTCGCCGCCGACCCGTCCGAGGCGGTCACCGACCGGCTGGTCCGGCTCTGGGCCTCGCCGGAGGCGAACGAGGTGTACGGCGACTCGGTGGCCCGCCAGCTGCGCCGGTTCGCCGCCCGTACCCACCTGCACTCGCCCCGGCCGCTGCGCAAGCTGCTGGAGAAGGAGCTGGGCGCGGAGACCACCTTCGCCGACCTGAAGGTGCCGTTCCGCTGCTGCGCGGCGAACATCGAGCGGGCCGCCGAGCACTGGTTCGTCAGCGGGCCGCTGGTGCCGGCGGTGCTCGCCTCGGCCTCCGTACCGGGGCTGCTGCCGCCGGCCCGGATCGACGACCAGCACTACATCGACGGGGGGATCGTCAACTCGATCCCGATCGGCGAGGCGGTCGCGGTGGGCGCGCGGCGGATCTTCGTACTCCAGGTGGGCCGGATCGAGCGGGAGCTGGCGCCGCCCCGGCGGCCCTGGGAGATCGCCCAGGTCGCGTTCGAGATCGCCCGGCGGCACCGGTTCGCCCGGGAGATGGCGGCGCTGCCCGAGGGGGTGGAGGTGCACGTGCTGCCGACCGGCGGGCTGAAGCCCCGGGACGACAGCCCGTGGGCGTACCGGGACACGGCGGCGGTGGGGCGGCGGATCAGCCGCGCCTACACCGCCTCCCGGCACTACCTGGCGACCCAGCTGGACCGCTGATGCCGCTGCCACCCAGGTGGGTACGCCGGATGCTGCTGGCGCCCGGCGTGGTGCTGCTCGCGGTCGTGGTGTTGACCACGGTGCCGCTCTGGGCGCTGCTCGGCCTGGCGCTGTCGCCCTTCGTGCCCGGCCGGCTGCGCCCGCTGCGCCTGCTCTGGATCGGCTGCGTCTACCTGGTCTGGGACGCGGCGGCGCTGGCCGCGCTCTTCGTGCTCTGGGTGGCCTCGGGGTTCGGGCTGCGCAAGCGTTCGCCGGCCTTCCAGCGGGCGCACTACGTGCTCGCCGGCCACTTCCTGCGGGTGCTCTTCTGGCAGGCCCGTTGGACGCTGCGGCTGAGCATCGACGTGGTCGGCACCGACCCGGACACCGCCCTGCCCGGCCGGCCCGAGCTGGTGCTCTGCCGGCACGCCGGGCCGGGTGATTCGTTCATCCTGATCCACTCGCTGGTCAACTGGTTCCACCGCGAGCCGCGGATCGTGCTCAAAAAGAGCCTGCAGTGGGACCCGGCGATCGACGTGCTGCTCAACCGGCTGCCCAACCGGTTCATCGCGCCCGGCCCGGACGGTCGTGACTCGGTGGTCCGGCAGATCGGCCAGCTCGCCACCGACCTGGACGACGACGACGCGTTCGTGATCTTCCCGGAGGGCGGCAACTTCACCCCCGGCCGCCGGCTGCGGGCCATCGCCCGGCTCCGCGCGCTCGGGTTGGAGCGAATGGCGCTGCGCGCCGAGCGGATGCAGCACGTGCTCGCCCCGCAGCCCGGTGGTCTGCTCGCCGCGCTGGACGCCGCCCCGGACGCCGGGGTGATCTTCGTGGCGCATACCGGTCTGGACCGGATGCTCACCGTGGGCGATGTCTGGCGGGAGCTGCCGATGGACAAGCGGATCGTGATGCGGTTCTGGTCGGTGCCGCCGGAGGAGATCCCGACCGGACGCCAGGAGCGCATCGACTGGCTCTTCGACTGGTGGGGCCGGATCGACACGTGGATCGCGGCCAACCGCGACGGCGACCCCACGGGTAGCCGCTCGGCCGGCGCCGCCCGTGGCGACGCCGCGTAGGGTGCGCTGATGGAAGAGCTCTGCGTGGTCACGACGGTGGTGGACGCGCGCCGGGTCGCGGACGCGCTGGCGGCCGAGATGGTCGCCGGGCGGCTGGCCGCCTGCGCGCAGGTCGGCGGCCAGGTCGACAGCACCTACTGGTGGCGTTCCGGGGTGGAGACCGGCACCGAGTGGTCGGTGCAGTTCAAGACCGCCCCCGACCGGGTGGCCGCGCTGGTCGACCGGATCCGCGCCGGTCACCCGTACGAGGTGCCGGAGATCCTGGTGTCCCGGGTGGAGTGCGGGGAGCCGGCGTACGCCGCCTGGGTGCACGAGAACACCCGTACCTAGGTACGCGCACTCTGGGCGGGCCGCGCCCGGGCCGTGAGGATGGCCGGGTGGAGAACACCGGCTATCCCTGCCCCGGCTGCGACGCGCCCGCCGATCTCGTCCGCGGGTGCTCCGGCTGCCGCCGGCCGCCGTACCCGCCCGCGGCGGAGGTGATCCGGCTGGACGCGGAGATCCGCGCGCTCGGCCCGGAGCTGGAGCGGGCCCGCGAGGCGTACCAGGGTCTGTCCGGCCGGCTGCTCGCGGCGCAGCGGCGGCGGGCGGAGCTGGCGGCCCGGGTCCGCGCGGAGATGGCCCGGCCGGTGCCGGTGCCGGCCGGGCCGGTGCCGCCGGTCGCGGTCCGACCCGTCCCGGTCCCGGCGCCGCCCGGGCGGCCGGAGACTTCGACCCGGACGGTGCAGGGGCTGCTGTTCGTCCTCGGTGGGCTGCTCCTCGGCACCGCGGCGGTGGTCTTCACCGCCGTCGCCTGGGCCGCCGTGGGGGTCGCCGGGCGGGCGGCGATCCTGGCCGGGTTCACCGTGCTGGCCCTGGCCGCGCCGCTGGTCGCGGCCCGGCGCGGGCTGCGGGGCACCGCGGAGACCTTCGCCGCGGTGGGGCTGCTGCTGGTGGTCCTCGACGGGTACGCCGCCTGGGCGGTGGACCTGTTCGGCGTGGCCGGCTGGCCGGGCACCCGGTACGCCGCGCTGGTCGGGGGGGCCAGCGCGGCGGTCGCCGCCGGGTACGCGCGGCTCAGCCGGTTGACCGTGCCCTGGTTCGCGGCGCTCGTCGTCGCGCAGCCGGTGCTGCCGCTGGCCGTGGTCCAGGCCCGGCCCGGGGCCGGCGGGTGGACCCTGGTCCTGCTCGCGGTGGCGCTGCTCGACCTCGTGGTGGTGGTCGCGCTGCGCCGCCGGTCCGGGGCACCGGCCGGGCCGTCCGGGCCCGGCGGCGTGCCGTCCGGTCCCGCCGCCGCCCCGGTGGCGGCGGGCCCGGCGCCGGGCATGGCCACGGACCGGCGGTTCCCGGCGGGGCCTGGTGGGACGCCGGCGGTGGTCGGCGGGGGCACGCCGGCCGCCCCGCCGGAGGCGCGGATCGGGGGGCCGGCGGCCGGTGGGGGACCGGTCGCCGGGCCGGGCGTCCCGGCCGTCGTGCTGGCCGGACAGGTGCTCGCCTGGCTCGGCTTCGGTGCCGCGACGGCGCTCGCCGCCGGCTGTGCGCTGGTGCCGCTGGCCTGGGGCCGGGCCGCCGGCCAGCCGCTGCTGGCCGGGGTGCCGATGCTGCTGGTGGGGCTGGTCCTGCTCGGCGCGGCGTGGGCCGCCGGTGGCCGGGTGTTCCGTCAGGTCGCGGCGGCGCTGCTGGTGCCGCTGCTGGCCGGCGCGCTGCTCCGGCCGGTGGCCGAGCTGCGTCCGGGGCTGCTGCTGGTGGCGGCCGCCCTGGTGACCGCCGCCCTGGCCGGGGCGGCCCGGCTGGTCCCGGCGGGGCTGCGCGCCGGCCCCCGGGTCGGCGCCCTGGTGGTCGCCGGTGGGCTGGCCCAGGTGGGCCTCCTGGGCACCCTGCTGGTCGCCGGTGGCGCGGTGGCCCGCTCGCTGCCCGGGTGGCGGGGGGCGGCGGCCGGTCCGGCGCTCGGCTGGGGCTGGCAGCTCCCGGTCGCCGTCGCGGCGACCGCCGCCGCGACCGGCCTGCTGCTGCCCCGGGCCGCCCGCCCGGTGACCGCGCTCGTCGGTGTGGCGCTGACCGCGTCCGCCCTGCCGGCGGTGGCCGCCACGCCGTGGCCGGCGGCGCTCGCCCTCGACCTCGCCGTCGGCGTGGCGCTGCTGCTGGCCGTGGCGGCGCCGGGTCGCCGCACCCCGACCGTGCTGGTCGGGTCGCTCGCCGGCGCCGCCCTGCTCGGCCACGGGCTGCTGGTGGCACTGGCCGCCCCGGGCGGCATGCTGGTGACGCTCGGGGTGCTGCTGCCGGCCGGGCTCGCGCTGGCCACCCGGGCCCGCCGGGGCACCCCGGCGCAGCGCGCCGTCGCCGGGGCCGGGCTGGCCGTGGCGCTGCTCGCCGTACCGGCGGGGGCCGTCGTCGCGCTCCTCGCCGCCGGGTCGGCCCCCTGGTGGCAGCTGCGGGCCGGGTTCGCCGCCGCCGTGCTGCCGCTCGTCGCGCTCGGCGCGGTCCGCCGCCACTGGCCCGACCTCGACGGGTACGCCTCGACGGCGTCCGCCGTGGCGCTCGGCGTGTTCGGGCTGGCGCCGGTGGTCGTACCGGCCGCCGAACCGGTGGCGCTCTACGCCGCGCTCGTCGTGCTGCTGCTGGCGGCGGTCGACCGGGACACCCCGGCCTCGGCCGTCGGTCGGGTGGTGGCCGGCCCGCTGGCGGTGGTCTCGGCGCTCGCCGCCGCCCCGGTGGCCGTGGCGGCGCTCTACTCCCCGTACGACGGGCCGGTCGAGCCCTGGTCGGGCGTACCCGCGACGGCGCCGCTGCCGGGCGGGTGGACGGCCGGCGCGGCCCTGCTGGTGCTGGCGGTCGCCGCCGCGCTGGTGGCCCGGCGGACCCGCGTCACCCCGGCCCTGCCGGCGCTGCCGTTCGCCGCCGCCGCGCTGCCGGTACTGCTGGTGGCCGCCGGCGCGGCCTGGCCGGTGGTGCCGGCGGTGGCGCTGCTCACCGGCCTGGCCGCACTGCTGGCCGCCGCGTTGTCGCGCCCACGCCCGCTGCTGGGCGCGGTCGCGGTGCCGGTCGGGTTGCTCTGGACCCTGGCCGGGCTGGTCGGGCTGCTCGCCACCCGGGCCGGCACCCTCGCCGGCCTGGCGCTGCTGGTCGTGGCGGCGGCCGTGGCCGGCGTCGCCGGGCGGCGGGCCGAGGTGCGGCTGCTCGGCTGCCTGGTGGCGGCCGCCGCGGCGGCCGGCTTCGCGGTGACCGCGTCGCTGGCCGCCGGGCTGCCGCTGCGTACCGCCGGCTTCGCGGTGCTGGCGGTGGCGGTGGCGGTGCTGTACGCCGCGCCGCCGCTGGCCGGGCGCACGCCGCTGACCGGGCGGGCGGCGGAGGGCGCCGCCCAGGCCGTGGCGCTGGTGGCGCTGCTGCTCACCGCGTCCGCCCCGCGCCACGCGGCCGCGGTCTGCGTGCTCTGGGGCGCGGCGCTGGCACCGCGGGTGCTGGATCGGGGCGGGTCCGCCGCCCGGCGGTGGGTCTTCGCGGGCGTCGCCGGCGGCAGCGAGCTGCTCGGCGCCTGGCTGCTGCTCGCTGCCGGCGGCGTGGTGCTGCTGGAGGCGTACACCCTGCCGGCGGCGGGACTGGCGCTGGGCGCGGGCGTGGTCGCGCTGCGTACCCGGCCGGGGTTCACCAGCTGGCTGGCGCTCGGCCCGGGGCTCGCCGCCGGGCTGCTGCCCGGCCTGGTGTCGGTGCTGGTCGCCCCCGAACCCCAGCCGTGGCGACGGCTGCTGCTCGGGGTCGCCGCCCTCGGCGTGGTGCTCGCGGGGGCCAGCCGCCGCTGGCAGGCCCCGGTGGTGCTCGGGGGGACCACGCTGACCCTGCTGGCCCTGCACGAGCTGGTCCGCAGCTGGGACCTGCTGCCCCGGTGGATCTTCCTGGCCGTCGGCGGCTTCGCGTTGATCGCCCTCGCCGCCACGTACGAGCGGCGTCGCCGCGACCTGACCCGGCTGCATGCGGCCGTCGGCCGGATGGGCTGAGGTAGGGGCAACACCACCTCGAATCGGGGTGTTGCCATGATTACCAGGCGCAACCGTCGTCGCGAGAATCGGGGGCGGGCGTGCCAAGGGGCGCGGCCCGGACCAAGGACTGGGGGAGCGGAGATGGCGCGTTCAGCGGTGGCGGACCAACCGGTACGACGCGGCAGTGACTACGCGGTGTTGTCCCGACGGATCAGCGAGGCCGGCCTGCTGGAGCGCCGCCCGGGCCGGTACGCGGCGCGGATCGTCCTGACGGCGGCTTTCTTCCTGGCCGGCTGGGCCGTGGTGGTGGCGGTCGGGGACTCGTGGGCGCAGCTGCTGGTGGCGGTGGGCATGGCGGTCGCCACCACCCAGGTGGCCTTCCTCGGCCACGACGCCGGGCACCGGCAGATGTTCCGCCGCCGCGGCCCCAGCGAGTTGGCCGGCCTGCTCGCCGGCAACCTGGCGGTCGGGCTCAGCTACGGCTGGTGGGTCGACAAGCACAACCGGCACCACGCCAACCCCAACCACGCCGACGAGGACCCGGACGTCGGCGGTGGCGCGCTGGTCTGGACGTACGAGCAGGCGGCGGCGACCCCGGCCTACCTGCGCTGGCTGGCGCGGCGGCAGGCCTGGCTGTTCTTCCCGATGCTGCTGCTGGAGGGGATGCACCTGCACGTGGCCAGCGTCCGGGCGCTGGTCGGTCGCTCGGGCGGCGGCTGGCGGACGCCGATGCGGCACCGGGGCGTGGAGGCGCTGCTGCTCATCGCGCACGCCGTCGGCTACCTGGGGCTGCTGTTCACGGTGATGTCGCCGGCGAAGGCGCTCGCCTTCATCGCCGTCCACCAGGGACTCTGGGGCCTCTACATGGGCTGCGCGTTCGCCCCGAACCACAAGGGCATGCCGATGCCGACGGACTCCGACGGCCTGGACTACCTGCGCAAGCAGGTGCTCACCTCGCGCAACGTGCGGGGCGGCCGGTTCGTCGACGTCGCGCTGGGCGGGCTCAACTACCAGATCGAGCACCACCTGTTCCCGAACATGCCCCGGGGCAACCTGCGCCGGGCCCAGCCGATCGTGCGGGCGTACTGCGCGGAGAGCGGCGTGCCCTACGCCGAGACCGGGCTGGTCGAGTCGTACCGGCAGGCGTTGGCACACCTGCACGAGGTGGGCCGGCCGCTGCGCGGCTGACCCGGTACGCGCGACGGGGCGGCACCGCCACCGGTGCCGCCGCTGTCACCATCGGTGCCGGATCGGGCACGCGCGGTCGCCGATGCCGGCCCGGTCCGGCGCGTCCGGCCCCGCCGATCCCGGTCCCGGTAGGGTCGGGCCATGACAGACCTGCTCACCGCCGAGGCGGTGCGAGGGAAGCTGGGCGGGCTGGCGGACTGGTCGGGCGACCCGACCGGGATCAGCCGCACCGTCGAGCTGGGCAGTTTCCCGGCCGCCATCGCGGTGGTCGACCGGGTGGCGGAGGTGGCCGAGCGGCTCGACCACCACCCCGACATCGACATCCGGTGGCGGACCGTGACCTTCCGCTGCGTCACCCACTCGGCCGGTGGGGTCACCGACCGCGACGTGGAGCTGGCGCGCCAGATCGACGACATCGTCCGGAGCGCCCGATGAGATTCGAGATCAGCAAGGTGCTGGACGCCATCGAGGGGCGGGTCTGCACCGACCCGTCGCTGGCCCGGGCCGTCCTCGACCTCGCCGAGGTGATCCGCTACCAGGACCTCGACGGGGGCCGGCCGGCCAGCCTGCTGCGGCTGGGCATGGTGATCGACGCGCTGTCCCGCCAGTTGGAGGAGGACAGCGTCCCGGTCTACGCCGTGGTGCACCGGGCGTTGCTCTCCGACGCCGACCTCACCTCCAACGAGCGGATGGTGGTCCGGCGCTGGGCGGACGACGGTCTGGTCGAGGTGCTGGACAATCCGGGCGACCGGATGCTGGAGGTGGCCGATCTGCTCGGGCTGCCGGTGCTCACCCGGGTCCGCTTCGACGGCCTGCGCGGCCGGTTCCCGTGGCTGGTGGAGCAGCCGGGCCGGGTGCTCGCGCCGGTGCCCGGCGCCGGCGGCCCGGTCTTCGTCGCCCACGTCGGCGGCGGCCCGAACCCGGTCGAGGGGGACCGCTCGCCGGTCGGCGCGAAGCTGCTGGCCCGGCAGTGGCGCTGCCCGGAGCCGGGCTGCGCGCTCTTCGGCGGCGGCGGGGGCGGCGGTGCCTTCGCCGACCTGGCCCGGGTCGAGCGCGCGCCGGCCGGCCAGCCGCCACCCGCGCTGCGCAATGGGGTGCCGACCTGCCCGCGGCACGGCACCCGGCTCGGCGACGCCGGGCCGCGCCCCCGCAGCGAGGTGCTGGCGGTGCGGATCGGCGGCCTGGTCCGGCGGCGGTTCGTGCTCACCGAGGAGCAGCCGGTGCTCCTCGGGCGGGCGCCCGAGGCCAGCGGCGGGATCGTGCTCGGCCAGTGGCTCAACGACGAGGCCCGGCGCTGGATCAGCCGCAGCCACCTCAAGCTGGAGCTGCGGGTCGGCGAGGTGATCGTGACCGACCTGAGCACCAACGGCTCCGGCATCCGCCCGCACGGCTCGATGACCGAGGCGGAACGGATCCCGCTCGCGCCGAACCAGTCCCGGGTGCTCGGCGGCGCCGACATGGTGGAGCTGTATCCGGGCGTCCAGGTCGGCCGCGCCCGCGAGCTGCCCACCGACGCCCCGTTCACCCCCACCTCGGTGATGGCCGAGGCGCCCACCATGGCCATGCGCCTGCCCCGCCCCTGACCCCCGACAGACGACGGCGGGCGCCGGGACCACGGTCCCGGCGCCCGCCTGTCGCGTAGGTGTCAGCCGGCCAGCACGGCGGCGAGCTGAGCCACCGCGTGATCGATCTCCTCCTCGGTGATCACCAGCGGCGGGGCCAGCCGGATGGTGGAGCCGTGGGTGTCCTTGGCCAGGACGCCCCGCTCCATCAGCCGCTCGCAGGCCTGGCGGCCGCTCATCAGCGCCGGGTCGATGTCCACCCCGGCCCAGAGGCCACGGACCCGGACGGCGATCAGACCCCTGCCGACCAGCCCCTCCAGGCCGGCGCGCAGCCGCGCGCCCAGCTCGGCCGAGCGGCGCTGGAACTCGCCGGTGGCCAGCAGCCGGACCACCTCGGTGGCGACCGCGCAGGCCAGCGGGTTGCCGCCGAAGGTCGAACCGTGCTGGCCCGGCTTCAGCACCCCCAGCACGTCCGCGTTCGCGGCGACCGCCGACACCGGCACGATGCCGCCGCCGAGCGCCTTGCCCAGCAGGTACATGTCCGGTACGACGCCCTCGTGGTCGCAGGCGAAGGTGTGGCCGGTCCGGCCCAGGCCGGACTGGATCTCGTCGGCGATGAAGAGCACGTTCCGCTCGGTGCAGACCCGCCGCACGCCCGGCAGGTAGTCCGCCGGGGGCACCACGACGCCCTGCTCGCCCTGGATCGGCTCCAGCAGCACCGCGACGGTGTTCTCGTCGATCGCGGCGGTCAGCGCTGCCAGGTCACCGTAGGGCACCACGGTGAAGCCCGGGGTGTACGGCCCGAAGTCGGCCCGAGCGTCCTCATCGGTGGAGAAGCTGACGATGGTGGTCGTCCGGCCGTGGAAGTTCCCCTCGGCGACCACGATGTTCGCCTGGCCCGGGGTGACGCCCTTGACCTGGTAGCCCCACTTGCGGGCCACCTTGATCCCGGTCTCCACCGCCTCCGCGCCGGTGTTCATCGGCAGCACGAGCTCCTTGCCGCAGAGCGCGGCCAGCTCCCGGCAGAAGTCGGCGAACTGGTCGTGGATGAACGCGCGGCTGGTCAGCGTCAGCCGGTCGAGCTGCTCGTGCGCGGCCTGGATCAGCGCCGGGTGCCGGTGGCCGAAGTTCAGCGCCGAGTAGCCGGCGAGGCAGTCCAGGTAGCGGCGCCCGTCCACGTCGGTCAGCCAGGCGCCCTCCGCGGAAGAGATCACCACCGGCAGCGGGTGGTAGTTGTGCGCGGTGTGACGCTCGGCGTCCCGTACCGCGGCCGGAGTCCGCAGCATGTCCTCGATCACTTGCTCGCCTTTCCCTGACGGAGTCGCAACGTGCAGCACTTCGGTCCGCCGCCGGCCTTGCGCAGCTCGGACAGATCGATCCCGATGGTCTCGTAGCCCCGGTCGCGCAGCTTCGCGGCCAGGTCGGTGGCTTGCGCCGGCAGCACCACGTGCCGCCCGTCGCTGACCGCGTTCAGCCCCAGCACCTCGGCGTCGGCCATGGTGGCGTGCACCGCGTCCGGGAAGAGCCGGCGCAGCACCGCCTGGCTGCCGGGGGAGAACGCCTTCGGAAGATACGCCACGGTCCGCTCGTCGAGCACGGTCAGTGCGGTGTCCAGGTGGTAGAAGCGCGGGTCGACCAGCTGCATCGTGATCACGGGGTAGCCGAAGACCTCCTGCAACTGAGCGTGCGAGGCGTGCGCCGTGCGGAAGCCGGTGCCGGCGAGCAGGTGGTCGCCGGCCAGCAGGACGTCGCCCTCGCCCTCGTTGACGTGCTTCGGGTCGTACATCTCGAAGCCGGCGGCCTCGAACCAGGCGCGGTAGGCGGGGGCCTCGTCGGCGCGCTGCGGGTCGCGGAACTGCACCGCCATGGCCCTGCCGTCGATCACCGTGCCGCCGTTGGCGGCGAAGACCATGTCCGGCAGGCCGGCGACCGGGTCGATCAGCTCGACGGAGTGGCCCAGGTCGAGGTAGGTCTGGCGGAGCCGCTCCCACTGCCGGATGGCGAGATCGGCGTCGACCGGCGCGGTCGGGTCCATCCACGGGTTGATGGCGTAGTCGACGGCGAAGTACGTCGGCCGGCACATCAGGAAGCGCTGGCTGGTGGCGTCCATCGTCATGTCCTGCTCCTGGGGGTCGGGCGCGCCCGGCCACCTCGGCCGACGGGCTGGCGCCGTGCGTCAACGGTATGCGGCGCCGGCCGACGACATCCACCGCCGAGGCTTGCGTACGCCGACGAATCGTTGCGTCTAGCGCCCGGCGGACGGTGATGTGTTGCGTGCACGCCCGACCGGTACGACGACGGGGCCGCCACCCCCGCAACGGGAGGTGACGGCCCCGGAACGCGCTTCCGGGGTGGCGAGCCGCCGCCCCGGAAGGATGCGTGCCCGGCTGGTGAACCACCAGACCGGTCGGGCGTCGCCGGCGCGCCGCCGGCGAGCGGGAAGGTGCCCGTCAGAGCCGATCGACAAACTGTGAGTCGAGCCACTCGCGGAACCGCGACACCCAGTCGCCGTCGGTGGTCGGCCAGTCGAACTGGCCGGTCATCGCGACCACGCCGAGCACCACGGCGGCCAGGCCCAGCAGCACGCCGATCAGCGCGTCGGTCTTGCCGGCGACGTGCCGCCGCCGGGTGGCGACCAGGCCGAGGACGGAGAGCACCGCACCCGCCGCGCCGACCGCGCTGCCGTATCCGGCCAGCGTGCCGGTGAGCAGGAAGAGCGCGCCCGCCACCGAGACGATCAGGCCGAGCGTGGCCAGCAGGCTGGCCCGCGGCTTCGGCCCGGCGACCACCGGGGTCTCCGGGCGGACCTCGTCCCGGTCCGCGGTGCGCGTCACGTCGCGGTCCCGGCCCGGGCCGACCGTCCGCTCCGCGGCGGGGGCCGGGACGGGCGGGGCCGACCGGGCGTCCGCGTCCGCGCCGGCGAGCCGGCCCGACGCCGTAGGCCGGGGCTCGCCGTCGACCGGGGCCACCGGGCCGGACGGTCCGCCCGTCGCCTCGGGGCGCGCGGTGGCGGCGCGGGCCAGCGCGCCGCGCTCGGCGGCCCGGCGCTCCGCGTCGGCGTCGCGGGCGTCGACGCGCCCGTCGCCGTTCGTGTCACTGGTGGGCGCCGGCTCGGTCCGGCGCGACAGCGAAGAAATCTTCACCATGAACACCTCCTCATCGATGCGTGGTGGCCTCGGGAGCGCCGGGAGGCAGCCACGCGGTATCACGGCTGTGGTACCCAGCGGCCCGATCCGCCACACCCCGGCTACCGTTGCCGTCGTGCCAGAGGGACACACCATCCACCGCCTGGCGGCCCGGCACGCCGAGCTGTTCGCCGGCGACAAGGTGCACGCCGCCAGCCCGCAGGGCCGCTTCGCCGAGGGCGCCGCCCGGCTCTCCGGCACCCTCCTCGACGGCACCGAGGCGTACGGCAAGCACCTGCTGCACCACTACGCCGGCGAGCTGACCCTGCACGTGCACCTCGGCCTGTACGGCAGGTTCAGCGACGGCGCCGGGGAGCCGCCGCCCCCGGTCGGGCAGGTCCGGTTGCGGCTCACCAGCGACCGGCACTGGCTCGACCTGCGCGGCCCCACCGCCTGCGAGCTGCTCACCCCGCCCGAGGTGGCCGCGCTGCGCGACCGGCTCGGCCCCGACCCGCTGCGCGCCGACGCCGACCCGCGCCGGGCGTACGAGCGGATCGGGCGCAGCCCCACCCCGCTCGCCGCGCTGCTGCTGGACCAGTCGGTGGTGGCCGGTACCGGGCTGATCTTCGTCACCGAGGCGCTGTTCCGGGCCGGGCTGCCGCCGACACTGCCCGGCCGGGAACTGACCCCGGCCGGCTGGGACGCGCTCTGGGCCGACCTGGTCGAGCTGATGACCCTGGCCCTCGTGCGCGGCCGGATCGACACCGTCCGCGACGTCCACCTGCCGGAGGCGATGGGTCGCCCGGCCCGCGTCGACCGGCACGGCGGCGAGGTGTACGTCTACCGCCGCCCCGGCGAGGCCTGCCACGTCTGCGCGACGCCGGTCGGCCGGGGCGCGCTGGCCGGCCGCAACCTCTACTGGTGCCCCACCTGCCAGTCCGGCTGACTCCGCTCAACTGCCGTCGACGAGCCAGCGGACCACCTCGACCTGGTTGGTGAAGACGGCGTCCGCGTCGATGCTCCATGCCAACGTCTGCCCGATCGTCCAGCCCAGCACCCGTTCCCGGTCCAGCCCCAGTGCGCCGGTGATCCGGTCCAGCCGGCGCCGCACGGCCGCTGGCGAGTGACCGAGCTCGGGGCCGCGCACGATCGGCACCACTGCGAACTCCCGTTCGCCGACCAGCGGCTTCGGGTCGATCACCAGCCACGGCTCGCGGGTCGACCGCAGCACGTTGCCGGCGTGCAGGTCCTGGTTGACCAGCACCTGCTCGCCCTGGTCGTCGACCAGCTCGGCGAGCCGGCCGAGCGCGGCGTCGACCAGCCGCCGCTCGTACGGCCGGCCGGCCTGCTCCCAGTTCACCGGCAGGCTTTCCCGCCAGCCGGCCGCCTCCTCGGCGAGCGGGGTGAACGGCGCGCCGGCCGGCCGCCACAGCCGCGGCAGCAGCCCGGCGACCACGTCCAGCGCCTCGTCGGGCGGCAGCTCGTGCAGCGGTGCGCCGGGCAGGCAGCGTTCGACCAGCAGCGCCCGGCGCTCCGGGTCGTGCGCGAGCAGGCGTACCGCCCCGTCGCCGGCCCAGTGGGCGAGCGCGTCGGCCTCGTGCCGGCTGTCCGGGTCGGGGTACTGGAGCTTGAGTACCGCCCGGGTGCCGTCGGGCAGGTCGGCGGGCATCGCCAGCGAGGCGAAGGCGTACGGGAACGGCGGCCCGAGCCGCAGCGACCACCGCTCGGCGCACTCGTCCCGCCACCGGGGCAGCGCCGCCAGCCAGTCCCGCCCGGTCGCCACCCGCCGCACCCACGCCAACCCCTCCGGAATCTCCATCCGGCCATCTTCGCCTGTTGTGAAGAGTTGTTGTCGTCCCAGCGACAGCAACTCTTCACGATCCCGGTTCCCAGCCCGCCGCTGTGAGGGCGGCGCGGAGCTGGGCGGCCACCTCCGTCGGGCGGCGGCGGAGGTCGAAGGCGGTGAACCGGAGGATGCGGTCGCCGGAGATCCAGATCCGGTTCTGCCGCCGCAGGTCCGCGGCCCAGTGCCGGACCTCCATGTGGTGCGCTCCGTCGACCTCGACGTGCAGCCCCCAGCGTCGCCAGTACGCGTCGAGATAGCGCACCCTTCCGTCCGCGTCCTGACGTCGTTCCTGCAGTTCAGGCGCGGGCAGGCCATGTCGCCGGCAGAGCCGGACCAGGTCGATCTCCGACAGCGCCTCGGCGCCGCCGGCCAGGTCCGCGATGGTGTGCCTGATCAACGCCGCCCGCCGTGGCCGCGGCAGGCGCCGGAGGGTCGCGTCGAGTTCCGCCGGGGTGACGCGCCGCTGCTGGACGCCGGCGGCGAGCGCCGCCTGGGCCTCGTTGTCGGTACGCATCCACTGTGCGGCGTCCAGCAGGGAGCGGGCCATGGTGGTGCGGTCCGGTCGTGCCCGCTGGCGGTCGGCGTCGGGAAGGTGCCGGGTCCGCCGGACACGTACGGCAGGCATGCCGAGCGGGAGACGGCGTAGCAGGTCGGGAGCCTGCCGCTGGTACGGCACGAGCACGTCCACCGCCTCGTACCGCCAGCGTCCGCGCAGGCCGCCGGCCCGGGCGGCAGCCAGTCCGGCCAGCACGGCGCCGTTGCCGGCGGCCAGCACCGCCACCCAGCGCTGCTGGTCGGGCATGACCTCGCCACCACCGACGCGGAGGATGCCCCGACAGACCCGCTCCCAGCGGCCCGTGGCCACCAGGCGGCGCACCTTGCCTGGCGTCAGCTCCCGGGTGGCCTGCGCCCAGCTCAGCACCCCCGCCTGCGCGAAGAGCAGCCAGTCCAACGCCCCCGCGTCATCATCCGGAATCCGCACCGCACCAGCAGACCCGATCGTGTGAAGAGTTGTTGTCGCCGGGACGACAACAACTCTTCACACCTGCCGACGGGTCAGCGGGCCAGCACGTCGACGGCCTTACGGGCGGCGATCAGCACCGGGTCCCACACCGGCGCGTACGGCGGGGCGTAGCCCAGGTCCAGCGCGGTCATGTCGTCCACGGTCATGCCGTTCCAGAGCGCCACGGCGAGCGCGTCGATCCGCTTGGCCGCCTCGGAGCGGCCGACGATCTGGGCACCGAGCAGCCGCCCGGTGGGGCGCTCGGCGAGCAGCTTGACGGTCATCGGGCGGGCCCCGGGGTAGTAGCCGGCCCGGCTGGTCGATTCGGCCCGGACCGAGACGAACTCGAAGCCAGCTGCCGTGGCGTCCTTCTCCCGCAGCCCGGTACGCCCCACCTCCAGGTCACAGACCTTGGTCACGGCGGTGCCGATGACGCCGGGGAAGGTGGCGTACCCGCCGCCGATGTTGATCCCGACGACCCGGCCCTGCTTGTTGGCGTGCGTGCCGAGCGGGACGTGCACGGGCATCCCGCTGACCCGGTGCAGCGTCTCCACGCAGTCGCCGGCCGCCCAGACGTCCGCCATCCCCGGCACCCGCATCCGCCGGTCCACGCGGACCCCGCCGGTGGGGCCCAGCGGCAGGCCGGCGGCTGCGGCGAGCGCGGTGTTGGGGCGTACCCCGAGGCCCAGGACCACGAGGTCGGCCGGCGCCGGCCCGTCGGCGGTGACCACCGCGGCGACCCGGCCGTCGCGCTCCTCGATCCCGGTCACCTCGACGCCGGTGCGGATCTCGATGCCGACGCCGCGCATCGCCGTGGTCACCAGGGCGGCCATGTCCGGGTCGACGGTGGACATCGGCTGCTCGGCCCGCTCCACCAGGGTGACCGAGAGCCCCCGCTGGACCAGCGCCTCGGCCATCTCCACCCCGATGTAGCCGCCGCCGACCACCACCGCCCGGCGCGGCTTCGGCTCGCCGTCCAGCCAGGCGCGCACCGCCGCGCCGTCGTCCAGGGTCTGCACGCCGAAGACGCCGGCCACCCCGTCCCGGGCCCAGTCGGGCTGCGTCGGCACCGCGCCGGTGGCGTACACCAGGGTGTCGAACCGCTCGCGCCGCTCGCCGCCGCGCTCCAGGTCCCGGGCGACGACCTCGCGGCGCTCCAGGTCGATGCCGGTGACCTCGGTGCGGACCCGCACGTCGATCTGGTGCTCCTCGCGGAAGGCCGTTGGGGATCGGACGATCAGGTCGTCCCGTTCCGCCACCGTCCCGCTGATCCAGTACGGGATGCCGCACGCCGAGTACGACGTGAAGTGCCCCCGCTCGAACGCGACGATCTCCAGATCGTCGCGACCGCGACGGCGGCGGGCCTGGGACGCCGCCGCCATGCCGGCGGCGTCCGCGCCGATGACGATCAGCCGTTGCGCCACGCTGCCCAGTCTTCCACGCGGGAATCAGCCGCGGGTCTGTCGCGCCACGTCGGCCACCACGTCCTCCAGCCGGCCGGTACGGGCGAAGACGGCCCGCTGCCGGGCGGCGCCGCGGCTCCGCCCCGTGCCGCCACCCCGCTGGCCATGGCCACCACCGTCCGTCTGTGTCGACACCGCGGCGGGACCGCCGCGGTGTCGATGCGTTCAATACCCAGCGTGTCGGGCGACGGAAACGCGCCGCGCCGCGCCGCGCCGACGGATGCTTACGATGGGCCCGTTCCAGGCCCCGGTGCTACCGAGGCACCCGCCCCGGTAGCACCGGGACACCCCGTGGTGACCGGCACGGACGCGGGGCCGGGCCGCCGGTGCAGGACGCGAGGGAGGTCAGGTGACCCCGACGACCGTGTCGCACTCCATGACCGCACCGGTGGCAGCCGGTGGCCGCGGCGACGGACGGCCGCCCGGCCGTGACTGGCGGCGGCAGGTCCCGCGGGTGTTCGCGACGCTGCTGTGGTTCATCGCCGCCGTCTGCGCGCTGGCCGCGCTGAGCAGCGCGCTCCGCGCCGACATCCAGCCGATCCGCACCGCGATCGACACCCTGCTGCTGCCCGCGCCGGCCAACCTGGCGTACGCGGTCTTCATCGGCACCCTCGCCGCCGCGGTGCTGCGCCGCAAGCGGCTGGCGTACCGGGTGCTGGTCGTCTACTTCACGCTCAGCCTGGTGGTCGGCGTACTGGCCGCCCTGCTCCTGGTGGTCGTCGGCGCGGAACGGCTCACCGACGACGCCGGGCAGCGAATCTTCAACCTGATCGAGACGGTCGGCGTCTGGGTCGGCATCGGCTTCGCCGCCGCCGCGCTGGTCCTGCTGCTGGTCGCCCGAGGGGAGTTCTACGCCCGGGTGCGCAGCGGCGCCACCCGGCGGGCACTGGCGGTCTTCTTCGGGCTGGCGGCGGCCGCCGCCGGCGTCGGCTACCTGCTGCTGACCGCAGTCCCGGGCAGCCTGCGCAGCTGGACGGACCGGCTCGGGTACGCCGTCGAGAAGGTGTTCGGCGGCGCGGTCACCCTGGACGTCACCCGGCAGGGGCAGGCGCCCGGCTGGGTCAACCTGCTGCTCGGCGGCTTCGGGGCGGTCGCCTTCCTGGCCGGGCTGTTCACCCTGCTGCGCTCGCAGCGGGCCGCCGCCGTGCTGCACCCGGAGGAGGAGCAGCGGATCCGGGAACTGCTCGCCCGGTACGGGGGGCGCGACTCGCTCGGCTACTTCGCCACCCGCCGGGACAAGGCGGCCATCTTCTCGGCCAGCGGCAAGGCGGCCGTCACCTACCGGGTGGTGAACGGGGTCAGCCTGGCCAGCGGCGACCCGGTCGGCGATCCGGAGGCCTGGGGGCCGGCCATCGACGCGTGGCTCGGCCAGGCCCGGGAGTACGCCTGGACTCCGGCGGTGATGGGCACCAGCGAGGCCGGCGCGCGGGCGTACCACCGGCATGGGCTGAAGGTGCTGCAACTGGGGGACGAGGCGATCCTGCTGACCCGGGAGTTCGACCTGGACGGGCGGGACATGCGCCCGGTACGCCAGGCCGTGCACCGGGTCGAGCGGGCCGGCTACACCGCCCGGGTACGCCGGCACGCGGAGATCCCGCCGGAGGAGCTCGCCGCCCTGGCCGCCCTGGCCACGGCGTGGCGGGACACCGAGTACGAGCGGGGCTTCTCGATGGCCCTGGGCCGGCTCGGCGATCCGGCCGACTCCGACTGCGTGCTGGTGGAGGCGCGGGACGGGGCGGGCCGGGTACGCGCGCTGCTGTCGTTGAGTCCGTGGGGCACCGACGGGCTCTCGCTGGACCTGATGCGCCGCGACCGGACCGCCGAGAACGGCGTCATGGAGTTCATGGTGGCGGCGCTGCTCGCCGCCGCCTCCCGGCTCGGCGTGGGGCGGGTCTCGCTGAACTTCGCGGTGTTCCGCTCGGTCTTCGAGCAGGGCGCCCGGATCGGCGCCGGCCCGGTGATCCGGCTCTGGCGGCACGCCCTGCTCTTCTTCTCCCGCTGGTGGCAGCTGGAGTCGCTGTACCTGTCCAACGCCAAGTACCAGCCGCACTGGACGCCCCGCTACCTCTGCTTCGGGGAGCGCCGGGAACTCGCCCGGGTGGGCATCGCGGCGGCGGTCGCCGAGGGCTTCCTCGCGCTGCCTGGCGGTCGCCCGTCGCCGCTGTACGGGGCGCCGCCGGCCCACGGCGGGGTGGGGTTCGTGCCGCCGGACGCCGGCACCGTGCGCGCGGTCGCCCCCGAGCCGGCGCCCGAGCACCGGCCGGAGCAGGCCCGGGTCCGGCTGGCCAAGCTGGACCGGCTGAAGGCCGAGGGGATCGACCCGTACCCGGTGGGTTTCCCGCGGACCGACAGCTGCGCGGCGGTCCGCGAGCGGCACGCCGGCCTGGCGCCGGACACCGGGACCGGGGAGACCGTGTCGGTGGCCGGCCGGGTGCTGCTGGTCCGGGACTTCGGCCGGGTCTGCTTCGCCACCATCCGGGACGGCAGCGGCGACCTCCAGCTGATGCTGGAGCACGACCTGGACCGCTGGCGGGCAGCCGTCGACATCGGCGACCACGTCGGCGCGACCGGTGAGGTGTACGCCACGAAGCACGGCGAGGTGTCGGTGCGGGTGACCGACTGGCGGCTGACCGCCAAGTGCCTGCGGCCACTGCCGGACAAGCACCAGGGGCTGGCCGACCCGGAGGCCCGGGTCCGCCAGCGCTACCTGGACCTGGCCACCAGCACGGCGGCGCGCGACCTGCTGCGGGCCCGGAGCGCCACCCTGCACAGCCTGCGGCAGTCCCTGGTCGTCCGGGACTTCCTGGAGGTGGAGACGCCGATCCTGCAACGGGTCCACGGCGGGGCCAACGCCCGCCCGTTCGTCACCCACAGCAACGCGTACGACCTGCGGCTGACCCTGCGCATCGCCCCCGAGCTGTACCTCAAGCGGCTAGCGGTGGGCGGGGTGGAGCGGGTGTACGAGCTGGGCCGGGCGTTCCGCAACGAGGGCGTCGACTTCAGCCACAACCCGGAGTTCACGGTGCTGGAGGCGTACCAGGCGTACGCCGACTACCACGACATGCGCGAGCTGGCCCGGGAGCTGATCGTCGCGGCGGCGGTGGCCGTGCACGGCACCCCACTGGTCCGCCGCCCCGGCGCCGGTGAGCCGGTGGACGTCGGCGGCGAGTGGCCGGTGCGCACGGTCAACGAGGCGGTCTCCGCCGCGCTGGGCGAGGAGGTCACCGTCGAAACCGGGCTGCCGACGCTGCGCAGGCTCTGCGACCGGGCCGGGGTGTCGTACGACCCGCGCTGGGGGCGCGGCGAGGTGCTGCTGGAGCTGTACGAGCGGCTGGTCGAGGCGCGGACCGAGGTGCCCACGTTCTACCTGGACTTCCCGACCGACGTGTCCCCGCTGACCCGCCGGCACCGGGCCGAGCCCCGGCTGGCCGAGCGCTGGGACCTGGTGGCGTTCGGGATGGAGCTGGGCACCGCGTACTCGGAGCTGGTCGACCCGACCGAGCAGCGGCGGCGGCTCACCGAGCAGTCGCTGAAGGCGGCCGGCGGCGACCCGGAGGCAATGGAGCTGGACGAGGACTTCCTCACCGCGCTGGAGTACGCGATGCCGCCGACCGGCGGCCTGGGCCTGGGCGTGGATCGGCTGGTGATGCTGCTGACCGGGCGGTCGATCCGGGAGACGCTGCCGTTCCCGCTGGTCCGCGAGTCCTCGTGAGCCTGACGCGGCCGGTCCGGGCGCTGCCGGCGGTGGCGCTCGCGCTGGCCGCGGTGCTGTACGCCTCCTGGCTGCTCGGCCCGCTGCTCAACCCGGCGCTCGACCTGACCCACGGGTACACCAGCGAGTTGGCCGCCCGGGATCAGCCGTACCACCTGGTCTTCGGGGCGGGGGACGTGCTGACCGGGCTGCTCGCCACGGTCGTCGGCGTGCGGCTGGCCACGGGTGTCCGGGACGCGTCCCGGCTGGCCTGGCTGGGGCTGGCGCTGTTCGGGGTGGCCACCGCGCTGGACGGCGGGGTGGCCTCGATGGACTGTTCCCCGTCGACCGACGCGCGCTGCGCCCGGCTGGCGGCGCTGGGCGCCCTCTCCTGGCGGCACCAGGCCCACTCGCTCACTTCGTCGCTGGCGGTGGCCGGCGGGGTCGTCTCGTTGGTCGCGATCCTGGCCGTGCTCCGCGCCCCGGCGTGGCGGCGGTGGGGGATCGCGGTGGCGGTGGTCCTGCTGGTCGGCACCGTGGGCACGATGGTCGAGGCGGCGCGTCCGGATGCCGCGCCCGGGGCCTGGCAGCGGGTGCAACTGGTCGGGCTCTCCGGCTGGCTGCTGCTCGCCGCCGCGGTCGCGGCCAAGCCGGCCACCGCGATCCCGGCCGGGCCGGCCGCCCGCGATCCCGGCGGCAGGGCGTGACACCGGGTCCTAGGCTGGTCCCGTGCCGGGATCGCTGCTGGCGGTAGCTCAGCTGTGGGCGTACGCGCTCACCGGCCTGACGCTGCTCGCGGACCGTCCGGCCGAGCTCCTGGCCGGCGCTGCGGTGGTGGCCGCGCTGCTGCTCGCGGCACTGCTGGCGGCGCGCCCCCGCCCGGTGGGCGGGCCGGCCCGGGGTGGCCGCCGGGCAGTGGGCCTGCGGGAGCGGGCCCGGCGCCGGCGGGTGCCCCGCCAGGTCGACCCGGACGCGGCCGGCCGGCCGCGTCCCCGGGCCCCGGGGCGGCGTCCCTCGGTCGGGTGGCGCCCGGTCGCGGGCTGACCCCCGCGCGTCGCCGCCCGGCCGATTCCGTCGTCATCCGTCCCGCTGGGCCCCGCCCCGGGACGTCCGGAATCGGACCGAGGGGTCATTCCATGCTCGCCTTCTCACCCGTGCACGACGCGGTGGGCGCCGCCGGCGCCGCCGTCACCTGGCTCGCCGACGCGTTCGCGCCGCTGACCGGCGGGGCCGCCACCGCCGCCGCGATCGTCCTGTTCACCATCGCCGTCCGGCTGCTGATCTCGCCGCTCACCCTGGCGCAGGTCCGCGGGGAGCGGCGCCGCGCGGCGCTCGCCCCCGAGGTCCGCCAGCTTCAGCAGCGGTACGCCGACGACCCGGCCCGGTTGCAGTCGGAGCTGTTCGCGCTCTACCGGCGGGCCGGCGCCAGCCCGGTCGCCGGCTGCCTGCCGGCCCTGCTCCAGGCGCCGTTCTTCGTGGTCATGTACCGGCTCTTCGCCACCGGCGAGGGCGGCGGCGGGCTGCTCGACGAGCGGCTGGCCGGGGTGCCGTTGGGCTGGCACCTGGGCGACGGGCTCGCCGTCCCGGTCGTGCTGGTCTTCGGCCTGCTGCTGGCGGCGCTGACCGGCCTGGCCTGGTTCTCGTCCCGGCGGGCGGAGCGCGCCGCGGCGGGCACCGGCACGGTGGCCGGTACGCCGACCGACGGGCCGGGGGCGGCCGCGCTGGGCCGGCTGGTCCCGCTGCTGCCGTATGCGACCGTGCTGGTGGCGCTGGTGGTGCCGCTGGCGGCGGTGCTCTACCTGGTCACCACCACGGGGTGGACCGCGCTGGAGCAGGTGGTGCTGCGCCGGCCGCAACCGGAATTCATCGACAAGCGTTGACATGGGTCTGGGTGGGGCGTACAACTCGCAGTCAGAGAGCGCTCTCTCGACCCGTCCCCGCAGAGAGGCATCCCCGATGAATCCTGTCCCGGCGGCCCCCGCCGCCCCCCATCCCCCGGGCCGGTCACGTCGGCGGCTGTCGCTGGCCGTCGCGCTCGCCGCGGCCACCACCGCGCTGGCCGGCGTGACCGTGACCGCCCACGCCGCCGTCCCGCCGCCCCCGTCCGGCTGGAGCCTGATGTGGAGCGACGACTTCACCGGCACCGCCGGGACCCTGCCCTCCGCCGCCAACTGGATCGTCGACACCGGCACCAGCTACCCGGGCGGCCCGGCCAACTGGGGCACCGGCGAGATCCAGACGTACACCGCCAGCACCACCAACCTCGCCCACGACGGCGCCGGCAACCTGCGGATCACCCCGGTCCGGGACGCCGCCGGCCGGTGGACCTCGGCCCGGATCGAGACCGTCCGCACGGACTTCAAGCCGCCGGCTGGGGGAGTGCTCGCCATCGAGGGGCGGATCCAGATGCCCAACGTCACCGGGGCGCAGGCGGCCGGATACTGGCCGGCGTTCTGGGCGCTCGGCTCGCCGTACCGGGGCAACTACCAGAACTGGCCGGGCATCGGCGAGTTCGACGTGATGGAGAACGTCAACGGCCTGAACCAGGTCTGGGGCGTGCTGCACTGCGGGTACGCCCCGGGCGGCCCGTGCAACGAGTTCAACGGGCTGGGCAACACCCGGGCCTGCCCCGGCAGCACCTGCCAGTCCGCCTTCCACACGTACCGCTTCGAGTGGGACGCCTCGGTCAGCCCGCAGCAGCTGCGCTGGTACGTCGACGGGCAACTCTTCCACACCGTGGGCCAGAACCAGGTCGGCGAGCCGTACTGGACCCAGATGACCGGCCACGCCGGCTACTTCCTGCTGCTCAACGTCGCGATGGGGGGCTCGTTCCCGAACGGGGTGGCCGGTTCCGCCACGCCGACCGCCTCGACCGTCTCCGGCCGGTCGATGCTGGTGGACTACGTCGCGGTCTACCGCCGGGGTACGTCCACCACGCCACCCCCGACGACCCCGCCGCCGTCCGGCGGCGTCGACGCGTACGGAACGATCCAGGCCGAGGCGTTCACCGGGCAGAACGGGGTGATCGTCGAGGCGTGCGCCGAGGGCGGGCAGAACATCGGCGCCCTGCGCGACGGTGACTGGGTCCGGTACGACAACGTGGAGTTCGGCGCGGCCCCGCCGCGCGACTTCCTCGCCCGGGTGGCCTCCGGCGCGGCGGGTGGGGTGAGCGGCCTGGTCGAGGTGCGCCTGGACAGCCCGACCAGCGTGCCGATCGGCAGCTTCGCCATCGCCAACACCGGCGGCTGGCAGAGCTGGCGTTCGGTGCCCGGCAACGTCTCCGCGGTGACCGGGCGGCACACCGTCTACCTGACCTTCAGCAGCGGTCAGAGCGCCGACTTCGTCAACGTCAACTGGTTCACCTTCCGGCGCTGATCCGCCGGGGGCCCGCGTCGGTTGACGCGGGCCCCCGATCGGTGCGAAAAGAGACCTGGACAAGAACAGTTAACAGTCTTAATAATAAGCGCGCACGTCGACATCCATGGATCTATGGCAGTCCGGAGGGTCGCATGACGCGTTCCAGATCCCTTCTCCTCTCCCTGATCGCCGCGCCGGCCGCGCGCGCGGCGACGTTCGCCGTCGCGCTCGCCGCCGCCCTGGTCGCGGCCACCGTCGTGGCCCCACCGGCTGCGTCCGCCGCCACCGCCGCCTTCGTCCGCACCGCCAGCTGGGAGAGCGGGTACGAGGCGAAGTTCACCGTCACCAACGACACCTCGGCCAGCATCAGCTCCTGGAACGTGCAGTTCGACCTGCCCGCGGGCACCTCGCTCGGCACCTTCTGGGACGCCCGGCTGACCACCTCCGGCCAACACGTCACCGCGGTCAACCAGTCCTGGAACGGCACCCTCGCCCCGGGTGCCAGCACCACGTTCGGCTTCGTGGCCAGCGGCACCGGAGACCCGACCAACTGCACGGTCAACGGCGGCGCCTGCACCGGCGGCGGCGGCAACCCGTCCGCTCCGGCCACCCCTGGCGGCCTGCGGGTCACCGGCACCACCGCCTCCTCGGTCGCGCTGGCGTGGAACGCCGTCGGCGGCACGGTCACCGGCTACCGGGTGTACGAGGGCTCGACCGTCCGGGCCACCCTCACCGGCACCTCGACCACGGTCGGCGGGCTGGCCACCTGCTCCGCGCACAGCTACACGGTGGCGGCGTACAACTCCTCGGGCGAGTCGGCGAAGTCCGCGCCGGTCTCCGCCACCACCACCGGCTGCACCGGCGGCGGCAACGCCCCGATGGCCGCCGCGCCCTACCTCTACCCGGGCTGGGGCGACCCGCCCGCGCCGTCGACGGTGACGGGGGCGACCGGGATCAAATGGTTCACCATCGCGTTCATGCTCTCCGGCGGCGGCTGCACCCCGGCCTGGGACGGCACCGGCCCGCTCACCGGCGGCGCGCATGCCAGCACCATCGCCGCGATCCGGGCCGCCGGCGGTGACGTGATCCCGTCCTTCGGTGGGTGGAGCGGCAACAAGCTCGGCCCGAACTGCTCCTCCGCCGCCGCCCTCGCCGGGGCGTACCAGCAGGTCATCAACGCGTACGGGCTGAAGGCGATCGACATCGACATCGAGAACAGCGACGAGTTCGAGAACGAGGCGGTGCAGGACCGGATCCTCGGCGCGCTGAAGATCGTCAAGCAGAACAACCCGGGGATCAAGACCATCGTCACGTTCGGCACCTCGACCACCGGACCGTCGTACTACGGCACCCGGCTGATCAACCAGGCCGCCGCGCTCGGCGCGAACATCGACACCTTCACCATCATGCCGTTCGACTTCGGCGGCGGCGCCAACATGTACCAGAACACGGTCAACGCGGCCGAGGGGCTGAAGAACGCGCTGAAGACCGCCTTCGGCTGGTCGGACGCCACCGCGTACGCGCACATGGGCATCTCCGGCATGAACGGCCTCTCCGACCAGCAGGAGCTGACCTCGCCGGCCACCTGGACGCAGATCCGGGACTGGGCCAAGGCCCGCAGCCTGTCCCGGTTCACCTTCTGGTCGGTCAACCGGGACCGCCCCTGCCCGGGCGGGGGAGTGGTCTCCAACTGCTCCGGAATCGCCCAGAACACCTGGGAGTTCACCTCGATCACCGCGCAGTACTGAGCGAGGGCGACGCGGTCAGCGACCGGCGGTCACCGACTGCCGGTCGCGCCGCGCCCGTCGCTTGCGGACCTTCTTCGCCACCCAGCTGACGATCATGACGGCGAAGATGGCGAAGATGACGTAGTTGAACCAGCTGCTGTACCGGTCCACGTCCTCCCAGCGCGACCCGAGCGCGAAACCCAGCCCCACGATCAGGGCGTTCCACACCCCGCTGCCCAGCGTGGTCAGCAGGACGAACTCCCCCAACGGCATCCGGTCCGCCCCGGCCGGGACCGACACCAGGCTGCGCACCACCGGCACCACCCGGCCGATCAGCACCGCCCACCGGCCGTACCGCTCGAACCAGCGGTCGGCCTTCTCCAGGTCGTCCCGATCGACCAGCGGGATGTGGTCCAGCCAGCGCTTCAACCGCTCCTCGCCGAGGGCCGCGCCGAGCCAGTAGAGAACCAGCGCGCCCAGCAGCGAGCCCGCCGTCGCGGCGAGCACGATCACCACCAGGTGGAACCGGCCCGCGCTGGCCAGGTAGCCGGCCATCGCCAGCACGACCTCGCTGGGGATCGGCGGGATGATGCTCTCCAGGGCCACCAGCAGCGCCACCCCGACGGCGCCCATCGAGTCGATGACACTCGCCACCCAGCCGGTCAGTCCGGTGAACTGGTCCGGGTCGATGTTCTGGGCGAGAGCCATGGGCGTCCTTCCGAAAAGCAGCGGGGACCCGAACAGGCGGCCGGGACCCGAACAGGCGGCCGGACCCGAACAGGCGGCCGGGATCCGACAGGCGGCCGGGATCCGACAGTGGTACCCGCGCCGCCGCCCCTCATACCTTCCGGTGCCCCACCCCACTGACCGCCCGCTCAGCCCTGCGGGTGTAGCTCCCGGTCGGCCGGTCCCCGCCGCCAGCCGGTGAACCGGACGGTCAGCCCACCCCGGGTCGGCGCGCAGCAGAACGGCCCGGCCGACGCCGCCGCCTCCGGGGCCAGCGGGGCGAGCCGGACCAGCCGCCACGGCCCGTCCGCCACCCGGGCCCGGACGGTCAGCGCGTCACGGTCCCGGCTGGCCCGGACGGTGACCTCCCGCCCGGCCCACTCCGGCACCGGCGCCACCGACCAGTCGGAGACCTCCCGGGTGACCACCGCGCCGAGCTGCGGCTCGCCGTCACTGACCTCCACCCCGGCCTTCACCCAGTTCCGCTCGTCCACCCGGACCAGCACCCCGGCCTGGTCGAACTGCTCGCCGTAGTCCAGCCGGAAGCTCACCTCGACGGCGCTGCCGCCGAGCAGCGGGGCGAGCAACGCCACGCCGTCGTCGTGCACGAACCCGTAGCTGGTGTGCCGCCAGAAGTCGCTCTCCGCGCCCGGCTCGACCAGCAGGTCACCCTCGTCGGTCCGTTCGGTCCGCACCGGCTCGCGCAGCCATCGGCCGTCGTTCCAGTCGACGTCCCGCAGTGTCTCGTCCTCACCCATGCCGGCACCGTACCGCCGTGACCGGGCGGCCCCGCCGGCCCGAGCGCGGTCGCCTCGCGTTTGCCGGGACGGCCGATCGGAGAAACAAGAGGGCATCCCGTTCAGGTACGTGATGGTGTGTCCGTTTCGGGTTGATGGTCGCGTCAGGATGGCGCCCGTTTACGACTGGAACGTTGGCAGCTGAGCTAGTCGACACGCCGGGGCGACTACAGCTGAGCCGCCAACGATCACGGGCTGGATGGGAAGCGATTGCGGCACGGACGGCGCCGCGGGCGAACAGCAGGGCAACAACCAGCGTGTATCAGACCAGACCTGGATGAGATGCCCGCTAAGGTCGGCATGGGTGACAGGTGGGGTAGTACGTCTGGTCCGGCATCGAGCCGGCGGACCGGCACACAAGGGCGAGTTCAGCTACGAGAAGGTCAACGTGACCGCCCAGCGCGGCGACCAGAAGTCGCTGCTGTCCTGGTTCGAGCGGATGATCCGTATGCTGCGCGAGGCTCCGGAGATCGGCTCCGCCGCGACGACGCACATCGACGTGCCAATGCCGGCCGGAGTGCTGGCGCACCGCGCCGACGGGCCCACCGAAACGATGGTCTTCCTGCACCACCTCGGCACCGAGGACGTCGAGGTCGACCTGAGCGTGCTCGCCCCCGAGGTGGACTTGCCGGCGGACGTCCTCACCGACTGCGGGTACGGCGAGGTCGGCAAGCTCGACAGCCTCAAGCTGGCCGGCTACGGCTACTGCTGGATCCGGCTCTGCCGGGGCGCGGCGGTCTGAACCGCGCCGTCCGGCCCGGACCCGGGCGCGGCGGTGTCCGATGTGCCGGGACATCGCCGGGGCGGTGTCCGATGTGCCGGGACATCGCCGGGGCGGTGTCGAGGGGTGCGCACCGCTGGTCCGCGCCGGTCCCGGTGGGCGTACCCCTGGGTTAAGCTCCTTCGATCGAGCCACAAGTTACCGGGAGGTAATCATGTCGGAGGAGCCCCGCGTCGCCATCGTGACCGGAGCCGCACGCGGCATCGGCGCGGCCACCGCCCGCCGGCTGGCCGCCGACGGCATGGCCGTCGCCGTGGTCGACATCGAGGAGTCGGCGACCAAGGAGACCGTGGACGCGATCGCCGCCGCCGGCGGCCAGGCCCTCGGCGTCGGTGCCGACGTGGCCGACCGGTCCCAGGTCGAGGCCGCCGTGCAGCGGGTCGCCGCCGAGTTGGGTGCGCCGACGGTGCTGGTCAACAACGCTGGTGTGCTCCGCGACAACCTGCTGTTCAAGATGACCGACGCCGACTGGGACACGGTGCTGGGCGTGCACCTGCGGGGTGCGTTCCTGTTCAGCCAGGCCGCCCAGAAGCACATGGTCGAGCGGAAGTGGGGCCGGATCGTCAACCTCTCCAGCACCTCGGCGCTGGGCAACCGGGGCCAGGCGAACTACTCCGCGGCCAAGGCCGGCCTGCAGGGCTTCACCAAGACCCTCGCCATCGAGCTCGGCCCGTTCGGCGTCACGGTCAACGCGGTCGCGCCCGGCTTCATCGTCACCGACATGACCGCCGCCACCGCCGCCCGGATGAAGGTCGACTTCTCCGCGTTGCAGCAGCACGCGGCCGCCGAGATCCCGGTCCGCCGGCCCGGCCGGCCGGAGGACGTCGCGCACACCATCTCGTTCCTGGCCAGCGAGGGCGCGTCCTTCGTCTCCGGCCAGGTCATCTACGTCGCCGGCGGCCCCAAGGACTGACCCGGCAGCCTCCCGCCCGGCTGGTCCCGGGCGGGGCGCCTCAGCCGGCGGGCTGGCGGGTGCGGTAGAGCCAGAGGAGGCCGAGGACCGGCAGGACCAGCGGGATGTAGCCGTAGCCGCTGCCGAAGCCCGACCAGACCGTCTCGTCCGGGAAGAGCTCCCTGTCCACCAGGCTCAGCACGCCCACCCCGACGACCCCGACCAGCTCCACCGAGCAGCAGGCGAGCGCGACCCGCCGGCCGGCGTGACCGGCCCGGGCCAGCCCGACGGCGGCGACGATGTAGATCACCGCGGCCAGCGCGGAGAGCAGGTACGCCACCGGCGCCTCGTCGAACTTCGTGGCGATCTGGAGCCCGGCCCGCGAGGTCGCGGCGATCGCGAAGAGCAGGTAGACCGCGATCAGCAGCCGCCCCGGCCCGGCGTTGGTGGCGCGCTCGGGCGCCCGGGTCTCAACCACCGACGACCTCCCAGGTCTGCTGGAGCCGGACCACGACCACCGGGGTGACCAGGCAGATCGCGCAGACGATGGCCGAGCCCCAGCGGGTCGGCTCCATCCGGGCCAGCACCCAGGCCAGCGGCGGCAGGCAGACCAGCGTCACCAGGTAGCCGAAGAAGGCGCCAGGCTCGCCCGGCCGCTCGCCGCCACCGAGCGCGACCAGCGCCACCACGGCCAACGCGAGCAGCGCCACCTCCAGGACCGCCAGGCCGACGAACTGGAGGCGGTCCGGCGCGCGGTGGCGCACCGCCGCCACCAGGCTCCAGAGCGCGAGTACGAGCGACAGCACGATCGTGGCCGTCGCGAGGATCCCGTCCACCGGCGAGCCGGCTGAGGCTGCGCTGGTCATCGCGGGCACACCGTCCCAGTCTCGGTCACCGGGACAGCCTACTAACCGGCGTAGTAATCACCCTCGCCCCGGTCGCTCGCCACGTCGGCCGCACCTGCCCGGCCGGGGGCGACTAGGTTTGGATCACGGCCACGGCACTGCCGTGGCGGACGACGACACCGGGGGTTCTCGTGCTGCGGTTCGGCTTGTTCGGCACCGGTCACTGGGCGGCGGAGACGCACGCCGCCGCGATCGGCGCGCACCCGCGCGCCGAGCTGGTCGGAGTCTGGGGGCGTAACCCGGAGCGGGCCGCCGAGCTGGCTCGCCGGCACGGCGTACCGGCGTTCGACGACGTCGACGCGCTGCTGGACGCCGCCGACGCGGTCGCCGTCGCGCTCCCGCCCGACATCCAGGCGGACATCGCCGTACGCGCCGCCACCGCCGGCCGACACCTGCTGCTGGACAAGCCACTGGCGCTCAGCCTCGCCGACGCCGACCGGGTGGTCGCCGCCGCCCAGCAGTCCGGGGTGGCCTCGGTCGTCTTCTTCACCCAGCGGTTCCACCCGAACGTCACCGGCTTTCTCGCCTCGACCGCCGCGGCCGGCGGCTGGCAGCACGCGCGGGCGACCATGTTCGCCTCGATCTACCAGCCCGGCAGCCCGTACGGCGGCTCGCAGTGGCGGCTCCAGCACGGCGCGCTCTGGGACGTCGGCCCGCACGCGCTGTCGATCATCCTGCCGGTGCTCGGCCGGGTCACCCGGGTGGCCGCGATGAACGGCCCGAGTGGTCTGGTCCACCTGCTGCTCACCCACGACGGCGGCGCCACCAGCGCGATCTCGCTCACCCTGGACGCGCCCCGCGAGGCGATGGCCCGGGACATCGTCTTCTTCGGCGAGAACGGCACCGAGACCGTCCCGCCAGGCGACGGCAACGCGATCGCCGCCTTCGGCACGGCGATCGACCAGCTCCTGGAGGAGATCGACGCCGGCACCCGGGACCACCGGTGCGACGTGCGCTTCGGCCGGGAGGTGGTGGAGATCCTCGCCGCCGCCGAGACCGCCCGCGCCGAGGGCCGCACGATCGACCTCTGAAGCCGGCAGACCACACCTCGCGGTGTGCCGGCCCGCGTGTCGCGCGGTCGCGGAACTCCCTCGCGGGGTCGCCGGCCGGTAGGTAGCCTGGCCGACATGTTCACGCACGCCCTGATCGACGTGGCCGCCGCGCCGGCCGCGCGGGGCCTCCTTCTGGTTGCCCGCCCGCGAGTCCGGCGCCCGGCCCTGGCCGGCCGGGACGCCCATTGCCGCGCCTGATCTAACCTCCGCACCGCCGCCCACCGGCCCGGCGGTGCGTCGCGTCCCACCCGGTGCCGCCGCGCCCCTGACCCGCTGCATCTCGCGGTCAGCGGGCGGCGCATGTCCGCGCCCGCGTCCCACGCCGAATCTCCAGGGTCGTCCGAGTCCCGATCCGATCGGACAGGCCCGCCGTGCGCTGCCTGTCCGTACCCGTCGCCGACCGGCGACAGACAGGACGATCCCGTGGCGCCCCGCCGATCCCGCACCACCGCACGCGACCGGTCCCGTCGCGTACTGTCCCAGAACTTTCTGACCGACCCGGCCGCCGTCGCGCGGCTGGTCAAGGCCGCCCGACCCGGCCCAGACGACCTGCTGCTGGAGGTCGGCGCCGGGCGGGGCCAGCTGACCCGTCCGCTCGCCGCGCGGTGCGCGCGGCTGGTCGCGTACGAGGTGGACCCGGCCGCCGCCCGTGACCTGGCGGCACTTGCCGCACAGCTGCCCCAGGTCAGCTACCGGCAGGAGGACTTCCTCGCGGCGCCGCCACCGGACGAGCCGTTCTCCGTGGTCGGCAACATCCCCTGGTCGCTGACGGCCGCGGTGGTCCGCTGGTGCCTGGCCGCGCCCGGGCTGCGGGCCGCGACGCTGCTCACCCAGCTGGAGTACGCCCGCAAGCGCAGCGGCGACCACGGGCGGTGGAGCAGGTTGACCGTGCTCACCTGGCCCGAACACCACTGGCGGCTGGCCGGCCGGGTGCCCCGTACCGCGTTCCGGCCGGTGCCCGGCGTCGACGGCGGGATCCTGCGCGTCGAGCGCCGGCCCGAGCCGCTGCTGCCCCCGGCGGCGCTGCCGGCGTACCGGAGGATGGTGGAGCTCGGCTTCGGCGGAGCCGGCGGCTCCCTCGCCGCCTCGCTGCGCGCGGCGCACCCGCGCCCCCGGGTGGACGGCGCGCTGCGGGCGGCCCGGCTGGACCCGGCCACGCCGGTCGGGCTGGTCTGGCCGGAGCAGTGGCTGGTCCTCTTCCGCCTGCTGCACGCCCGCGACCCGCGCGGTCGGTACCCGTCCACGGTCGCCTGAGACACGGCTCCGCCCGGGCTCAGGCGAGCGTGGCGAGCGCCTCGTGGAGCTCGGCGGGGTCGTTGAACTGCTCGGCGGGCAGCGCCCGCAAGATCTGCAGCAGCTCGGTGCTGCCGCCGTTCTCCTGACCCCAGCGGACCAGGTCCTCGCGGGAGACCGGGTAGTCGAGCCCGGCCAGGTGGTCCTGCAACTGCGCCCCGGTGACGGTCATGCCGCCCGGCTACCCGCCCCGCGCGACATGACACCGCCGAGGGTCCCGGTTTGCCCGCCGACCCGCCGGGTAGCCGGGCGGCATGCTGGTTCAGCGGCTCGGCACGCCGAGCGACTTCGACCCGTTGCTGGCGCGTGTCCGGGACGCGCGAGTGGTGATGATCGGGGAGGCGACGCACGGCAACCACGACTACTACCGGCTGCGCGAGCAGTTGACCCGTCGGCTCATCGCCGAGCAGGGCTTCTCCTTTGTGGCGGTGGAGGGCGACTGGCCGGACTGCGACCGGGTGAACCGATCGGTGACGGGCGCTCCCGGCGGCGCGGCGGATCCGCGTACCGCCCTGGAACGCTTCGAACGCTGGCCCACCTGGATGTGGGCGAACGCCGAGGTGAACCGGTTCTGCCGCTGGTTGCGGGCCTGGAACATGGAACGGTCGGCGGGGGAGCGGGCCGGCTTCCACGGGTTGGACGTCTACAGCCTGTGGGAGTCCATGCAGGCCATCTTCGACTACCTCGGCGAGGAGGACCCGCGGTCGCTGGAGGCGGCGCAGGACGCCTACCGGTGCTTCGAGCCGTACGGCAAGCAGGTCGAGGAGTACGGCGCGGCCAGCCGGTTCGTCTCCGCACGCTGCGAGGAGGAGGTGGTGCGGCTGCTGGCGCGTACCCGGGCACACGCCGCGGCGGACGGGCCGGACGCCTTCGCGGCCTGGCAGAACGCGGAGGTGGTGTTCGGCGCGGAGCGCTACTACCGGGCGATGGTGCGAGGCGGCCCGGAGTCGTGGAACGTGCGGGACATCCACATGACGGACACCCTGGACCGCCTGCTGGAGCACTACGGCCCGGACTCGCGGGGGATCGTCTGGGCGCACAACACCCATGTCGGCGACGCCCGGGCCACCGACATGGCCGCCGACGGGATGGTCAACATCGGCCAGTTGGGCCGGGAGAGGCTGGGCCGGGACGCGGTCGCGCTGGTGGGCTTCGGCGGCTACCGGGGGACGGTCGTCGCCGCGCCGCGCTGGGGTTCCCCGGCCGAGGCGATGGTGGTGCCGCCGGCCCGGGAGGGTTCGGTGGAGCGGCGGCTGCACGAGCTGATGCCGGAGCGGGCGGTGCTCGTCTTCGGCGGTGCGGACCAGCCGGACTGGATCACCGACACCACCGACCACCGGGCGATCGGGGTGGTCTACGACCCGACCTTCGAGTCCTGGGGCAACTACGTGCCGACCCGGCTGGCCGACCGGTACGACGCGTTCATCTGGTGCGACGAGACCACCGCCCTGCACCCGCTGCCCGCGCTGAGCGCCATGGGCGAGATGGAGACCTACCCGGCCGGCGTGTAGACCGGCCGGGCAGGTCCGGCGACCGTCAGGCGTCGACCGGTTCCCGGTCGAGATGGGCCCGCAGCCCCTCACCCTCGATGTCCACGTTGGGCAGGGCCCGGACCAGCCAGCGGGGCAGCCACCAGGCCGTCCGGTCGAGCAGCGACATCACCGCCGGCACGATGGTCATCCGCACCACGAAGGCGTCGATGGCGACGCCGACCGCGAGCGCGAAGCCCATCGACTTGATCACCGGGTCGTCGAGGAAGACGAAGCCGCCGAACACCGAGATCATGATCAGCGCGGCGGCGGTGACCACCCGGGCGCCGTGCCCCATCCCGTTGATGGTGGCCTGGCGGGCGGTGTCGCCGTGCACGAAGTCCTCCCGCATCCGGGAGACCAGGAAGACCTCGTAGTCCATGGCCAGTCCGAACAGGATGCCGATCAGCAGGATCGGCAGGAAACTGATCAGCGGGCCCGGAGTGTCCAGCCCGACCAGGTCGGCCAGGTGCCCCTGCTGAAACACCGCGACGGTGATGCCGAAGGTGGCGGCCACGGTGAGCAGGAAGCCCAGTGCCGCCTTGACCGGCACCAGGATCGAGCGGAACACCAGCATCAGCAGCAGGATCGACAGCCCGACCACGAGCAGCAGGTAGACCGGCAGCGCGTCGGAGAGCTTCTCGGAGACGTCGATGCCGATCGCGGTGACGCCGGTGAGCAGCACCTCGGCGTTGCCGATCGAGCCGACGCCGGCGCGGATGTCGTGGACCAGCGTCTCGGTGGCCGCGTCGGTCGGCCCGGTCTTCGGGATGACGCCGAGCAGCGCCGTCCGGCCGGACGGGTCGACCTGCGGTGGGGCCACGGCCAGCACGCCCTCGGTGCGCTGGATCAGCGCGGTGACCTGCGGTACGGCCGCTGCGGTGTCCTGCGGCGAGTCCGCGGTGACCACCACGGCGAGCCGGCCGGTGAAGCCGGGCCCGAAGCCCTCCCGGATCAGGTCGTTACTGACCCGCGCCGCGCTGCCCTCGGGAGCGGCGGCTGCGTCCGGCAGGGCCAGCCGCATGTCCTGGGCGGGCAGCGCGAGCAGCCCGAGGCCGAGCAGGCCGACCAGGATGACCGGCAGTCGCAACCGGGTGACCCAGTGCGCCCAGCGGAACCCGAAGCCGGAGCGGTCCTCGGCGGGCGGGGTGTCGCCCTCGGCGGGCGCGGCCCCGGCTCGGCGCGACCTGCGGGGGAGCACCCGGCGGCCGGCGAAGCCGAGCAGGGCCGGCTGGAGGGTGATCGCGACCAGCACCGCCACGGTGACCGTGCCGGCGGCAGCCAGGCCCATCACGGTGAGGAAGGGGATGTTGACCACGGCGAGGCCGGCCAGCGCGATGACCACGGTGGCGCCGGCGAAGACCACGGCGGAGCCGGCGGTGCCCACCGCCCGGCCGACCGCCTCCTCGGGTTCCAGCCCGTCGAGCAGGTTCTGCCGGTGCCGGGAGGTGATGAACAGCGAGTAGTCGATGCCGACCGCCAGGCCGAGCATGAGGGCCAGGATGGGCGCGGTGCTGGTGAGGTCGACCGCGCCGCTGAGCGCGTACAGGCCGGCCATGCCGACGGCGACGCCGATCAGCGCGTTGAGCATGGTCATGCCGGCGGCGACCAGCGAGCCGAACGTGACGATCAGGACGATCGCCGCGACCACCACGCCCAGCGCCTCGGTCGAGCCGACCTCCGGCTCGGCGTTGAGCACCTCACCGCCGGGCGCGACCTGCCAGCCCTGCGCCTCGGCCTGCGCGCCGACCTTCTCGTACGCGTCGCGCTGGTCGTCGGTGACCTCGTCGGCGCCCGTGGCGAACTGCACCTGGACCAGGGCGTACCGGCCGTCGGGGGAGATCGCCTGGACCTGGAACGGGTCGACGGCGCCGACGACGCCGGGCAGGATCGCCGCCTCCTGCACGACCCCCTTGACCAGGGCCTGCCCCTCGGGCGTGCCGAGCTGGCCGTCCGCGGGCGCCTTCACCGCGATGGTCCCGGTGGCGCCGCTGGCCGCGGGGAACCGCTCGGCCAGCAGGTCCAGCGCCTGCTGCGACTCGGTTCCGGGCATGGTGAAGTTGCTCGCCGTCGGGCCGCGCAGGGTCGCCGCGGCGAGGCCGAGGCCGACGAGTACGACGAGCCAGACGGCGACGACGAGTCGCCGGCGGCGCAACGAGGCCCGGCCGAGCCGGTACAGCAGGGTCGCCATCAGATCCTTGTCCTCATTCGGGGGTGGATGGGTCGAGCGGCGCCAGCGCCCGTGCGGCGATCGCCAGCAGGGCGGGGCGTAGCTCGTCGTCGGGCACGTCGACGAACTCGGCGCACGCCTCCGGCACCCCGGCCAGCACGACCATCGCCGCGATCCGGCCGCCCGGGCCGTCGCCGTGCCCGGCGAGCGCGTCGAGTAGCCGTTCGGAGATGCGCTGGACGTGGGCGAAGGCCGGCTGCGCCAGCAGTTCGGGAAACTCGCCGCGCAGCAGCGCGATCTCCCGGCGGAAGCGGACCGCGAGGTCGACGAAGCCCTCGGCGGCGACGCGCTGGGCGTCGGCGCCGTGGCGGGCGGCGATCCGCTCGTCGAGCTGGCGCAGCACCTCGATCGGCTTGGCCATCAGCTCGGCGAGCAGCGCTTCCTTGCTGGCGAAGTGGTAGAGCACGGCCGCCTTGGAACAGCCCACCTCGCGGGCGATGTCCTGCAACGAGGTGCCCTTGTAGCCGGTCACCGCGAACCGCCGGGCCGCCGCGGCCAGGATCTCGCCGTGCGTCTGCGGGGTGGTCCGTGCCATGCGTTCCAGCATGCCTGACCGATCGGTCAGGCCCTGACCGATCGGTCAGACGCGTCGGGTGGCGTTCGCCACACCCGTCACCCGTCGGCGGTGCCCGCCGCGCCGGTCCAGCCGGCCAGCCACTCGCCGGACCAGGTCAGCGTGCCGGCCCGCAGGTCGGCGGCGAGCCCGCGGACCCAGTCCAGTTCGGTACGCAGCAGCGCCAGCCGGTACTCGTCCTCGACCAGGAACAGCCGTGGCAGGTCGACGGCGGCGAGTACGGCCTCGCGTTCGCGCAGCCGCGCGGTCAGCGCCTCGGCGCGTCGTTCGAGCTGCCGGGCGGCCTCGGCCGGCGGCAGTAGCGGCAGGAACGACAGCGCGGCGGGGAACTCGGGGAACTCGCGCGCCGGGGTGGCGAGCGCCTCGACGAGCCAGCCGTCGAGCGTCCGCCGGCCGGCGTCGGTCAGCTCGTAGACCGTGCGCTCCGGCCGCCGCTCGTCCCGGGCGGTGTGGCTGACCCGGACCAGCTCGTCCCGCCGTAGCCGCTCGATGGCCTGGTAGATGCTGTTGCGCTGCGCGACGTTGACCACGTCCTGCTTCTCGCGCTGCTGGATGACCTGCTGCATCCGGTACGCGTGCATCGGCTCCTCGACCAGGAGGGCGAGCACCATCATCGCCAGCGGTGAGTGGCGGTGTGCGCGGGCGGCCATCTCCTCACCCTAGGTCACCATCTTCCCCGCAATAGTCATTCTATGTATAGTCATTACATGACTATGGCACTGATCATCGGCGGCGGCATCGCCGGCCCCGTCGCCGCCCTCGCCCTGCGCCGCGCCGGCATCGAATCGGTGGTCTACGAGGCGTACGAGCGGGACGCCGTCGGCGTGGGCGCGTTCCTCACCCTCTCGGTCAACGGGTTGGACGCGCTGCGGGCGGTCGGCCTGGACGAGCTGGTCGCAGGCCTCGGCCACCCCACTCCCCGGATGGCGATGTTCAACCACAAGGGCCGCCGGCTGGGCGAGTTCGGCACCAGCGGCACCCGCACCCGTGGGCGGGGCAGCACCACGGTGAAGCGGTCCGACCTCTACCGGGCGCTGCGCGACGAGGCCGTCCAGCGGGGCGTGCCGATCGTGCACGGCGCCCGCCTGGTGGCGGCCGAGTCGACCGGGGCGGGCGTGCGGGCCCGCTTCGCCGACGGCCGGAGCGCCGAGGGCGATCTGCTCGTCGGCGCGGACGGGTTGCGCTCGCGGACCCGGCAGATCATCGACCCGGCGGCGCCCGCACCCCGGTACGTGCCGCTGCTCAACGCCGGCGGCTTCACCCGTGGCCTGGGGCTGTCCGGCGAGCGCGGAGTGATGAACATGATCTTCGGCAGGCGGTGCTTCTTCTGCTGGATGGCCGTGGGCGACGACGAGGTCTGGTGGTTCGCGAACCCGCCCCAGCCCGAGGAGCTGACCCCGGCCCAGCTCGCCGCGATCGGACCGGACGCGTGGCGGGCCCGGCTGCGCGCCCTGGTCGCGGACGACGCCGGCCCGGCCCGGCGGATCATCGACGCCACCGACCGGATCGAATACGGCTGGCCCACCTACGACCTGCCGTCGGTCCCCACCTGGCACCGCGACCGGATGGTCGTCATCGGCGACGCCGCGCACACCGCCGCCCCCTCCTCCGGGCAGGGCGCGGCGATGGCGTTCGAGGACGCGGTGGTGCTGGCCCGATGCCTGCGCGACCTGCCCGACGTCCCGGCCGCGTTCGGCGCGTACGAGCGGCTGCGCCGGGGGCGGGTGGAGCGGGTGGTGGCGCAGGGGAAGCGGACCAGTGGCACCAAGGTCGCCGGCCCGGTCGCCCGGGTGCTGCGCGACATCGCCCTGCCCATCTTCGCCAACCGGATGGCGAAGAACGACGGGGCCTCGCTCGCCTGGCTGTACGACCACCACGTCGAGTGGGACGCGACGGCCGACGCCTGAGTCACCCCCCCGCCCTGGTCACCGCCGCGCTGCTGGTCACCCTGGTCGCCGGACCGGACGGCAGCCGGGTCGACGCCGGAACCGGCGTTCGCCGGCTGACCGCCGCGTCGGCTTGCGGCGGGCCGGTGCAGCCGGGAAGGTGAGCTGATGAGCGGGGCGGAGGAGACCCGGGACGGGGTCGGGCTGACCAACCTGGACCAACCGCTGCTCGCCGGCGGTGACGTCACCAAGCGGGATCTGGTCGACTACCTGGACGCCGTGCGCGAGCGGATCCTGCCCGGCCTGCGGGACCGGCCGCTGTCGGTGATCCGGCTGCTGCGCGGGCAGGACCCGTTCATACAGAAGAATCTGCCGAAGTACACCCCGGACTGGGTGCGCCGCACCTCCGTCTGGGCGGAGGCGTCCCACCGGCAGGTGTCGTACGCGCTCTGCGACGACCGGCGCACCCTGCTCTGGTTCGCCAACCAGCGGGCGATCGAGTACCACCCGACGCTGGGCACCGTGGCGCGCCCCGAGCACCCCACCTGTCTGGTGCTCGACCTCGACCCGCCGGAAGGGGAGCCGTTCGGGCTGGTCGTCCGGGCCGCCGCCCTGGTCCGGCAGGCGCTCGCCGACGTCGGCCTGGCTGGGGCGGTGAAGACCAGCGGGGCGAAGGGGGTGCACGTCTTCGTGCCGCTCGACGGGGCGACCACCGCCGAGGAGGCGGCCGCCGCCACCCGGGCCCTCGCCGTGCACACCGAGCGGCTCGGCCCGGCCCTGGCCACCACCGCCTTCATCAGGGAGGACCGGGGCGGCCGGGTCTTCGTCGACCCGACCCGGGCCGGCGGGGCGACCGTGGTGGCCGCGTACAGCCCACGGGTGCGGCCCGGCCTGCCGGTCTCCTTCCCGGTGGCCTGGGACGACCTCGACGGGGTCAGCCCGGCCGACTTCACGGTGCGGACCGTGCCGGCGCTGGTGGCCGACCGGGACCCGTGGGCCGAGGCGCTGCCTGCGCCGCAGCGGCTCCCGGCCGACCTGGTCGCCGAGGGGCGGACCATCCCGGTGGCCCGGGTGCAGGCCATGCACGAGGGGAAACGCCGGGCCCGGGCCCGGCGGGGGGCCGGCTGACCCGGGTCATGCCGACGATATGACGGTGCTGGTCGAGCTCCGGCCGGCGAACGAGTTGTCCAGGGGGTTTGCGGTGACCGCATACGACGCCGAGGTCCACGGCTACGGACCCCAGGATTACGACGCGCTCTACCGCGACACCGCCGATTCGGGCGGACCGCCCTGGGACATCGGCCGCCCGCAGCCGGCCCTCGCGGCGGTGCTCGACGGCGGGGTGAAGGGCCCGAAGGTGCTCGACATCGGCTGCGGCGCCGGTGATCTCGCGATCGCGCTCGCCCGCCGCGGCGACCAGGTGACGGCGATCGACATCTCGCGCGTGGCGATCGACATGGCCCGCGCCAAGGCCGCCGGCGAAGGCCTGACGGTGCACTTCGAGGTGCAGGACGCCACGCAGCTGTCGTTGCCTTCGGCGCCGTTCGACTCGGTGTTCGACTCCGGTCTGCTGCACAGTCTCCACCGGCGCGGCGGCGGCGCGGTGGACAAGTACCTCGCGCTGCTGCCGGGCCTCGCCGCGCCGGGCGCGACCGTCTTCGTACTGGCGGTTTCTCTCGCGGCGGGCCAGGGCTGGGGCGTGACCGAGGAGTTGCTGCGGGCGGGCTTCGCCGAGCCGCAGTGGGTCGACACGGAGATCGATGAGATCGACGTGGCCGCGGAGACCGGCGGCCAGCAACTCGCGCTGCCCGGCTTCCTGCTCCGGACGGTCCGCGCCCCGACACCTAGCCGCAAACGGTGACGGCCGGACCGGCTGGCCCGCGTCCGCGGCGAACGACAACGACGCTGGGGCCGACCAGTCAGACCCCGGCCCGGTGAACCTTCGAGGTGACGGCCCTACCCGGCGGCGCCGGCGTGCAGCGGGTCCGCCAGCAGCGTGTCGAAGGCCAGTTCGGCGGCGCCGATCAGGGCGGCGTCGGGGCCGAGCGCCGCCGCGCGCAGGTGCACGTGCTCCCGGCAGGGCGGCAGCACCATCGCTTCCAGGCGGTGGCGGACCGTGCCCGCGCCGGCGAGGTAGAGCTCGCGCAGCGAGCCGCCGAACACCACCGTGTTCGGGTTGATCACGTTGACCAGGTTCGCCACGCCGAAGCCGAGCCAGTCGGCGACCCGGTCCACGGCCGCCCGAGCCGTCTGCTCACCGGCGGCTGCCGCGCGGAGGACCTCGTGGACCGCCTCGGGCCCGCCCGGTTCCCTGCCGGCGTGCCGCAGCAGCGCCGCCTCGCCGATCTCGGTCTCCCAGCAGCCGCGCGAGCCGCACCCGCAGGGCAGGCCGTCCGGGTCGACCACCATGTGGCCGACCTTGCCGCTTCGCCCGCGGTGGCCGAGCACCAGCCGGCCGCCGCTGATGATGCCGGCACTGACGCCCCGGTCGCCGTGCAGGTAGACGAGGTCGTTGACGCCCGCCGCCACGCCCCGGACGTGTTCGGCGAGGCCGGCGATGTCGGCCAGGTCGCCGGTGACGAAGCCGGGGCCGGCCGGGAACTCCGCGCCGAGCGCGGCGTGCAGCGTCTCGTCGGCGCCGCCGATCCGGATCCTGCCGGCGCCGTCGCGGGTCGTGTCGACCACGGCGACCGCGCCGCCGGCCAGCAGCGCGTCACCGGGGACGGATCGTGCCATGTCGCGGAGGAGGTCGGCCAGCGGGCCGACGGCGTCCGGGGCCGCCATCCCGTCGGGCCGGTCGACCTCGCGCAGATCGAGGATGCGGCCGCCGAGGCCGACGCGGGCGGCGCGCAGCCGGTCCGCCTCGATGCTCAGCGCGTGCGCGTAGACGCGGCCGGAGCGCGGGCTGACCACGAGCGAGGGGCGGCCGGCGCGGCGGGCGGTGGTCGGCACCTCCTCGGTCACCAGGCCGGCGGCGGCGAGGTCGGCGGCGAGCGCGCCGATGGTGCTGCGGTTGAGGCCGAGCCGGCTGGTCAGTTCGGCGCGGGAGGTCGGACCGTGCACGTGGACGTGGCGCAGCACGGCGCCGAGGTTCTGCCGGCGGATCTCCTCCTGGCTGGCGCCGGGCGCCGAGGGCAGCGGGAGCTCCGGGTTGCGGCTCTGCCGGGGTGGGCCGGGCCGCATGGGTGTCGCCACGGTCAGGCCGCCTCCCGGGATCGATGATGCGTCGTCTGCCGGGAGGTACAACGAGGAAGGGTCCCGGAAGACGGACTTCCGGGACCCGACGTCGTGACTACCCTCTGGTGCTTACTTGGTGAACGGCGCGAGCTTCGGGTCGTTCGCGTACGCCTCGGCCGCGTTGGCCTTGGTGACGGCCACCGGCGGGAGCAGGTACGTGTCCACGACCTTGCTGCCGTTGTTGTAGGACTTGGTGTCGTTCACCTCGGGGGTGTTACCGGCCTGCAGGGCCTTCACCATCGCGATGGTCTGCTTGACCAGGTTCCGGGTGTCCTTGTTGATCGTCATGTACTGCTCGCCAGCCATGATCGACTTGACCGACTCGACCTCGGAGTCCTGGCCGGTGACGACCGGAATCGGCTTGCCGGCACCCTTGATCGAGGTGATGATCGCGCGGCCCAGGGTGTCGTTCGGGGAGAGGACGCCGTCCAGCTCCTTGTTGCCGTAGGTCGAGGTCAGCAGCTGGTCCATGCGGGCCTGCGCACCTTCGGCCTTCCAGCCCTGGATGGCGGTCTGCTTGACGTCGGTCTGCTTCGAGGCGACGACGACGTTGCCCTTGTCGATCTCCGGCTTGAGGACGTCCATCGCGCCGTTGAAGAAGACACCGGCGTTGTTGTCGTCCGGCGAGCCGGAGAAGAGCTCGATGTTGTACGGGCCGTTCGGCTTCTTGGCCTTCATGCCGTCCAGCAGGGCCTGGCCCTGGAGCTGGCCGACCTTGAAGTTGTCGAACGCGACGTAGTAGTCGAGGTCCGGGCTGTTGGTGATCAGCCGGTCGTACGCGATGACCTTCGCGCCGGCCTGGTGCGCCGCGGCGACCTGGGTCGACAGCTGCGCGGCGTCGGTCGCGCCGATGACGATGACCTTGGCGCCCTTGGTGACCATGGCGGTGATCTGGGCCTGCTGGTCGGCGACGGTGGTCGACGCGCCCGCGTACTGCACGTCGCTCTTGAAGCCGGCCTCCTTCAGGCCGTTGGTGAACAGGTCACCGGCGAGGACCCAGTTCTCCGAGGTCTTGGCCGGCAGGGCGACACCGATCAGGGAGTCGGCCGCGAAGCCCTTGGCCGGGGCGTCCGAGCCGCCGGACTCCCCGTCACGGCCGGAGCCGCAACCGGTCAGGGCCAGCGTCGCGATGGCGCCGATCGCCACCGTCTTGGCAAGAAGATTGCGCATGAGGAGGAAGTGCCCTTCTGCAGAGGTGATACGGGGGGAGGCCGGTGGCCGTCAGCCGGACACCGTCGTCGTGGCGGGCTCGCGCTCCGCGTCGGACGAGGACGTGGGTGTGGCGGGTGCGTCTCGGCGGAACGAGCGGGTGATGCTGCCGATGAGGGAGAAGCGCCCCTGGCTCTTGTTGTAGACGTCGAGCGCGACGGCCAGCAGCAGGACCAGACCCTTGATGATCTGGACGCGGTCGGTGCCGACGCCCAGGAGTTGCAGGCCGTTGTTGAGCACGGCCATGACCAGACCACCGACGATCGAGCCGCTGATGGTCCCGATACCGCCGGAGACGGCCGCGCCGCCGATGAAGACCGCGGCGATCGCGTCCAGTTCCCAGCCGTTGCCGTCCTGCGGACCGGAGGCCGCCGAACGGGCCACGAAGATCATGCCGGCCAGCGCCGCCAGGACCGACATGTTCATCATGACGAAGAAGTTGACCCGCTTGAGCTTCACGCCGGAGAGTTCCGCGGCCCGGGAGTTGCCGCCGACCGCGTAGATGTGCCGGCCGCCAGCGGTGTTGCGGGTGTAGAAGGAGTACGCCAGGACCAGCGCCACCAGGATGATGCCGGAGACCGGGAAGCTGGTGCCCACGCGACCGCTGGCGAAGCGCAGCGCGGCGAAGACGATCACGCCGACCATCACGGCCATCCGCAGCACCGAGATCCACATCGGCACCGGGTCGGCGTCCATCTCCCGGCGCGTCCTGCGGGACTGGAACTCCCGCCACACCACGGCCACGCACGCGGCCAGGCCGAGCAGCAGGGTCAGGTTGTTGTAGCCGGTGTTCGGGCCGACCTCGGGCAGGAACCCGGAGCCGATCACCCGGAAGCCCTCGGGCACCGGGATGGTGTTCGCGTTGCCGATGAACTGGTTGCCGCCGCGGAAGAGCAGCATGCCCGCCAGGGTGACGATGAACGCCGGCACCCCGATGTAGGCGACCCAGAAGCCCTGCCAGGCGCCGATCGCCGCGCCGATGGCGAGGCCGAAGAGGATGGCCAGGGGCCAGGGCAGCGACCAGTCCGCCATCGCCTTGGCGACCAGGATGCCGGCGAAGGCGGCCACCGAGCCGACCGACAGGTCGATGTGCCCGGCCACGATCACCATCAGCATGCCGATGGCCAGGATGAGGATGTACGAGTTCTGCTGGAACAGCGCGATCAGGTTGTCCGACCGCAGGGTCAGGCCGTCCGTCAGGATCTGGAACAGGACGACGATCGCCACCAGGGTGAAGATCATCCCGAACTGGCGGGCGTTGGAGGTGGTGCCTCCGAAGAGGTTCTTCTGCAGGTCCTTGATTCGGCTCATCGTGTCTGCATCTTCTTCGTCGAGGTCATCTGCTTCATGAGGGTCTCCGGGTCCGCGTCCTGCCGGTCGATCTCGCCGGTGATGGTGCCTTCGAACACGGTGTAGATGCGGTCGCAGAGCCCGATCAGCTCAGGCAGCTCCGAGGAGATGACGATGACGCCCTTCCCCTGGTCGGCGAGCCGCTGGATGATGCCGTAGATCTCGTACTTGGCACCCACGTCGATGCCGCGGGTCGGCTCGTCGAGGATCAGCAGGTCGGGGTCCGTGAACATCCACTTCGCCAGGACGACCTTCTGCTGGTTGCCGCCGGAGAGCTTGGAGACGCTCTCGTCGACCGTCGGGGCCTTGGTCCGCAGCTCCCTGCGGTACGACTCGGCCGCCTTGTACTCCGCGACCTCGTCGAGGACGCCGTGCCGCGTGATCTTGGACAGTTTGGCGGCCACTGTGGACGCCTTGATGTCGTCGAGCAGGTTGAGGCCGATCGCCTTGCGGTCCTCGCTGACGTACGCGAGCCCGTGGGCGATCGCGTCCGCCACCGACTTCAGCACGATCTCCTTGCCGTCTTTGATGATCGTGCCCGACTCGTAGACGCCGTAGGAGCGGCCGAAGACGCTCATCGCCAGCTCGGTGCGGCCCGCGCCCATCAGGCCGGCGAAGCCGACGATCTCGCCGCGGCGCACGACGAAGCTCTCGTTCTTGCAGACCTGGCGGTCGGCCGAGATCGGATGCCGGACGTTCCAGTCGCGGACCTCGAAGAAGACCTCGCCGATCTTCGGGGTGTGGTCCGGGAAGCGGCTGCTCAGCTCGCGGCCGACCATGCCCCGCACGATCCGGTCCTCGTCGACCCCGTCCGCCTGGACGTCCAGGGTCTCCACCGTCCGGCCGTCGCGCAGGATGGTGATCTGGTCGGCGATCGCCTCGATCTCGTTGAGCTTGTGCGAGATCATGATCGAGGTGATGCCGCGCGAGCGGAAGCCGCGCAGCAGGTCCAGCAGGTGCCGCGAGTCCGCCTCGTTCAGCGCGGCGGTGGGCTCGTCCAGGATGAGCAGCCTGACGTCCTTGGCGAACGCCTTGGCGATCTCCACCAGCTGCTGCTTGCCGACCCCGATGTCCTTGATCAGGGTGTCCGGGTCCTCCTGCAGGCCGACCCGGGCCATCAGGTCCAGCGCCATCCGGTTCGCGGACTTCCAGTCGATCACGCCCCGCTTGCGGGGCTCGTTGCCGAGGAAGATGTTCTCGGTGATCGACATGTCCGGGATGAGCGCGAGCTCCTGGTGGATGATGACGATGCCCGCGTGCTCGCTCGCCCGGATGTCCGAGAAGCGGGTCTGGGCGCCCTGGTAGCTGATGTCGCCGTCGTACGTGCCGTACGGGTAGACGCCGCTGAGCACCTTCATCAGCGTGGACTTGCCCGCACCGTTCTCGCCGCAGATGGCATGGATCTCGCCGGCGCGGACCACGAGATTGACGTCGGAAAGAGCCTTGACTCCGGGGAACTCCTTGGTGATGGAGCGCATCTCCAGGAGGATGGGGGCGTCGCTCATAGCTCGCTCCACCTCGCCAACGTCATGGATGCCTCCCGCTGGGTCCGGCTGTCACATGGTTTTGTTGCCTACCACAACTTATTCACGGACGGCGACGATCCGCAAGGTTCCAGGTCACCGGATTAGTCACAATCCGGCAATCTGGAGTTCACCCAGGTCGGCAGTGCGCCAGCTGTCCCCTCTTCTGGCCGGTGCCTGTGTCGCCGGTCGCACGCCCGCGGCGGGCCGCGCCTGTCGCCACAGTGGGCCGACGACCTGCGCGGACGGGTTCGCCCCTTGGGGGCGGATGATCCCGGCGCCCGGGGGCATCTCCGGTCCACCCTCGACACCGGTGAGCGGGGGGCGAATACAAAAATTCCCCGGCGCGTACGCCGGGGAATTTTCGTTCGTCATCTTGTCGCGGAGCCTGCTCCTGCGATGTGTGGTGTGCCCCCGGCAGGATTCGAACCTGCGCCCCCGCCTCCGGAGGGCGGTGCTCTATCCCCTGAGCTACGGGGGCTCAGCGACCCGAGAAGAGTATCAAACCCTGTCCGGGAACACCGAATCGGCACCCGCCGATCAACTCCGGATGGGATCAGGCGGCGACGAGGGCGCGGCCGCAGCTGGGCAGCGGGTGCAGGACGATGCGCCGGGGCAGGCGGCGCGGCCACTCGTTCTTCGGCCACGAGCCGTCCACGATCAGGTGCACGGTGCGCTCCTCGGCGCCGCTGAGCCGCAGCACGAAGTCGCGGGGGAGCGGCGCGTCCACGCCGGGCGTGGTCACCATGAACCGGACCCGGCCCCGGGACGACACCGCGGAGATCACGTCCGCGGCCGGCATGGTGCCGCGCAGGCGTACCCGGCCGATCCAGTAGACCTCGGCGGAGTGTTCCTGGGCGGCCCTGGTTATCGCCGGATACTCGCTGCGCACCCAGTGCTCGACCGCGCCGACGCAGAGCCCGCAGGCCCGCTCCCGTGGCTCCCGCGGACCCAACCCCCAGGCCCGCAGGTACGCCCCGACCGTGCCGGCGTCCATCGCCAGGTCGAACTGGCGCTGGATCAGCGTGGTCAGGCTCTGTCGGGTCCACAGCTCCTCGTCCAGCCCGAACTCGTCGGGGTGGACGCCCCGCAGGACGTCGATCAGTTCCAGTTCCTGTTCGCGGCTGAGCGTTCCGGGCTCGCCCTGCCGGTGTCCGCGACGGACGGCTGCCACCGCTCCGTCACCGCCGATGGTGTGGCGCCGGCACCAACTGGTGACCGAACGCCGCGCGTCTCTCAGTGCAACCCCCACGCCCTGCGCAACGAGCCCGAATCGCAACTGGTCACGATATGTAGGTAGAAAAGTCTCCAACAACCGCAATGGGTCAGAGCACTCAAAGAGTTCCAAACGGGCACACGCGCCCGGATCATCGGGGCCGGGACGAACGGAGGCCCGCGTCCGCCGGAGCGGTACGCGGGCCTCTGTGGCGCCGGGTGCCGGATCAGCCGCCCAGGCGCTTGAGGGCGTTCTGGAGGTTGACCAGATCCGTCTGCTGGGTGTTCTTCATGGTCTGGGCGACCATGCGGACGTCGTCGTCCCCGCCGTGGTCGAGGATGCCCTGGATCATGTGGATCCCACCCAGGTGATGCTTGATCATCATGCGCAGGAAGAGCACGTCCAGGTCGTGCCCCTGGGCGGCGCGCAGCTGCGCCATCTCCTGCGGCGTCGCCATGCCCGGCATCAGTCCGTTCTGGACGCTGTCCCTGCCGTCCGGCATCCAGGCCATCGCCGGCTGGGAACCGGTCGGGTCCAGCCCCCACGACCGCAGCCAGGTCTGCATGGTGCCGATCTCGCCCTGCTGGCCGGTGGCGATGTCGCCGCCGATCTGGCGTACCTCCAGGTCGGTGCCCTCCTGGAAGGCGATCAGCCCCATCTCCACCGCCTGCGCGTGGTGGGTGGTCATGTCCCGGGCGAAGCCCGCCTCGGCCGAGGTGTCACCCGGACGGGTGAGGCTCGGCGTCAGCAGGCCGCCCGCGTACCCGAGGAGGAGGCCGACCACGACGGCGGCGGCCACCGCCAGGATGCCGTAGCGGCGCGCGGGCCGCCGGTCACCGTCGCCGGTGACCGGGGTCTCGTCGGGTGCGCTCTGCGTCATCGCGGGTGCGGTCATCGGAAGCCCCTCTTACTGGGTCTGCATCTGATTGCCGTCACGCGGCGTGGTGCCGGTGGCCGTGATGCCCTGGCCGCAGTTGGCGTTCGGGCCCTCGACCGAGGCGTTGACGCGCAGCGTCTTGATGAAGTCGTCGATCCGGCTGTCGTCGGCCTTGTCGACCTTGAGCTGGTACCCCCAGGCCTGCAGCGAGATCGGCTTGTCCAGCCCCTCGAACGGGCTGAGCATGAGCTTCTCCTTGCCCTGGACCTTGCTCTTGAGCGTCGCCACCTGGTCGGCCGGCAGGTCGGGGCGGTACGTGATCCAGATCGCGCCGTGCTCCAGGCTGTGCACCGCGTGCTCGTTGGAGATCGGGGCGTCGTAGACGTCACCCATGCAGTTCTGCCAGGCCGCGTTGTGCGGGCCGGCGACCGGCGGGTTGATGTCGTACTTGATCGCGCCCTGCTCATGCTGGCCGCCCTGGACGAGCTTGGCGTCCTTCTCGCGGAAGTCGACGACGCCGGCGATGTCGGCGGCCCGCTTCTCCCACGACTTGGAGCCCTGGAAGGCCGCGTACCCGCCGTAACCGATGATCGCCGCGGCGAGCACGCCGACGGCCACGAAGAGCGCGATGGGGCCCCAGGCCCGGCCCTGGCTCACCTTGACCGGGGTGATCGGCTTGCGGGGGCCCTTGCCGCCCGAGGTCTGGCGGGGGGCGCCCGCCGACTTGTCGGCCCCGGGCTTGGCGCCGGACGCGGGCCGGCCGGCCGCCGGCTTCTTGCCGGTGCTGACCACGGTCGGACGGCGCTCCGGGCCGCCCGGGGTGCTGATGCTCATCGTGCCTCGTCAGGTCGGTCGGTCAGGGGATTGGCGGGCAGGGTGACGCGCAGGGTCGCCGCCGAGTGACCGAGTCTACCCCCGATAACATGGATTGGTGACTCCCGCAGAACTCGCCGAGGTCGTCCTCTCCGCAGCCCACGCCGTCTTCACCGAGCGGGGCCTGGACCCCGCCGCGCTCCCGGCGCGGACGGCGGTGGAGCGACCGCGCAATCCCGAGCACGGCGACTACGCCTCGACGCTGGCGTTGCAGCTCAGCAAGAAGGTGGGAGTCCCGCCGCGGGAGCTGGCCGCCGCGCTGGCCGACCAGCTCGGCCGCGCCCCGGGGGTCAAGTCGGTGGAGATCGCCGGCCCCGGCTTCCTCAACATCCGGCTCGACGCGGCCGCCGCCGGCCAGCTCGCCCGGGTGATCGTCGAGGCCGGCCCGGAGTACGGCCGCAGCGACGCGCTCGCCGGCCAGAAGATCAACCTCGAGTTCGTCTCGGCCAACCCGACCGGCCCGGTGCACATCGGCGGGGTCCGCTGGGCGGCCGTCGGGGACGCGCTGAGCCGGCTGCTGCGGGCCACCGGTGCCCAGGTCGGCACGGAGTACTACTTCAACGACACCGGCTCCCAGATCGACCGGTTCGCCCGGTCGCTGCTCGCCGCCGCCAAGGGCGAGCCGGCCCCGGAGGACGGGTACGGCGGGGCGTACATCGCCGAGATCGCCGAGGCGGTCCGGGGCATCCGCCCGGACGTGCTGGAGCTGGACGACGCCGCCGCCCAGGAGGTCTTCCGGGTCGAGGGCGTCACGCTGATGTTCGCCGAGATCAAGTCCTCGCTGCGCGGCTTCGGGGTGGAGTTCGACACCTACTTCAACGAGAAGGACCTGCACGACCGGGGTGAGCTGGACCTCGCCCTCAACCGGCTGCGCGAGCAGGGGCACATCTTCACCTCCGAGGGCGCGACCTGGCTGCGCACCACGGAGTTCGGCGACGACAAGGACCGGGTGCTGCGCAAGTCCAACGGCGAGTGGACCTACTTCGCCGCCGACTGCGCCTACTACCTCGACAAGCGCGAGCGCGGCTTCGAGCGGGTCGTGATCATGCTGGGCGCCGACCACCACGGCTACCTCGGCCGGATGCGGGCGATGGCCGCCTGCTTCGGCGACGACCCGGACCGCAACCTGGAGATCCTGATTGGCCAGCTGGTCAGCCTGGTCCGCGACGGCGCCCCGGTGCGGATGAGCAAGCGGGCCGGCACCGTGGTCACCCTGGAGGACCTGGTCGACGCGATCGGCGTCGACGCCTCCCGGTACGCGCTGGCCCGCTACTCCAGCGACTCCCCGATCGACATCGACGTCGAGCTGTGGACCCGGGCCACCCGCGACAACCCGGTCTACTACGTGCAGTACGTGGCCGCCCGGACGGCGAGCGTGGGCCGCAACGCGGCCGAGGTCGCGCTGACCCGGGGCGACGCCGATGCCTTTCGGGCCGAGCTGCTCGGGCACGAGAAGGAGAACGAGCTGCTCAAGGCGCTCGCCGAGTTCCCCGCGGTGGTGGCCACGGCGGCCGAGCTGCGGGGGCCGCACCGGGTGGCGCGCTACCTGGAGGAGCTGGCCGGGGCGTACCACCGGTTCTACGACAACTGCCGGATCCTGCCGCGCGGTGACGAGGAGGTCACCGACCTGCACCGGGCCCGGCTCTGGCTCAACGACGCGACCCGGGTGGTGATCGCCAACGGGCTGCGCCTGCTCGGCGTCTCCGCCCCGGAGAGGATGTGACCGTGAGCGCGAGGACTGAGCTTGCGAGCCCCGCAGTCGGGAACGAAGGGCGGAACTGACCGTGCGCGCTCATGAGGCCGGTGCCCTGCACGGCGACATCGGCAGCCGGGGGCCGGCGTGGCTGCGTACCCCGGTCGACGTCAACGCGCTGGTGCCGCAGCTCTGGCCGCGCAACGTGACGCGCGCGGCCGACGGCGCGCTCGCCGTCGCGGGCCTGGACGTCCGCGACATCGCGGCCGAGTACGGCACCCCGGTGTACGTCCTCGACGAGGGCGATCTCCGCTCGCGCTGCCGGGACTTCCGCGCCGCCTTTCCCGACGTCGACGTCTACTACGCGGGCAAGGCGTTCCTCTGCCGCGCGGTGGTCCGCATGATCGCCGAGGAGGGCCTGCACCTCGACGTCTGCACCGGCGGCGAGCTGGCCACCGCGCTGTCGGCGGGGATGCCGCCGGAGCGGATCGGCTTCCACGGCAACAACAAGTCCGTGGCCGAGCTGACCCGGGCGCTGGATGCCGGGGTGGGCCGGATCATCCTCGACTCGTTCACCGAGATCGACCGGCTCACCGCGCTGGCCCGCGAGCGCGGGGTACGCCCCGGCGTGCTGATCCGGGTCACCGTCGGCGTCGAGGCGCACACCCACGAGTTCATCGCCACCGCGCACGAGGACCAGAAGTTCGGCTTCTCCCTCGCCGGCGGGGCAGCCGCGGCGGCCGCCTTCAAGGTTCTCGACGAGGGCGTCCTCGATCTGCGCGGCCTGCACTCGCACATCGGGTCGCAGATCTTCGACGCCAGCGGCTTCGAGGTCTCCGCCCGCCGGGTGCTCGCCCTCCAGGCGCAGATCCGCGACGCACGCGGGGTGGAGCTGCCCGAGCTGGACCTCGGCGGCGGCTTCGGCATCGCGTACACCACCCAGGACGACCCGGCCTCGCCGCAGGAGCTGGCCAAGCGGCTGCGCAAGATCGTGGACGGCGAGTGCGCGGCGGAGCGGCTGGCCGTGCCGCACCTGTCGATCGAGCCCGGCCGGGCGATCGTCGGCCCGGCCGTCTTCACCTTGTACGAGGTCGGCACGGTCAAGGACGTCGACGGCATCCGGACGTACGTCAGCGTCGACGGCGGGATGAGCGACAACATCCGTACGGCGCTCTACGACGCCTCGTACTCGGCGACGGTGGCGAACCGGGCGTCGGCGGCCGAGCCGCTGCTCGCCCGCGTGGTGGGAAAGCACTGTGAGTCCGGGGACATCGTGGTGAAGGATGAATTCCTGCCCGCCGACGTGCAGCCCGGAGATCTTGTCGCGGTGCCCGGCACCGGCGCGTACTGCCGCAGCATGGCCAGCAACTACAACCACGTGCCCCGGCCCCCGGTGGTCGCGGTGCGGGACGGCCGGGCCCGGCTGATCGTCCGGCGGGAGACCGAAGAGGACCTGCTCGCTTTGGATGTGGGATGACGTCACCTGTGCGTTTGGCGCTGCTCGGCTGCGGGACCGTCGGCAGCGAGGTGGTCCGGTTGCTGCACGAGCAGTCGGCCGACCTCGCCGCCCGGATCGGCGCTCCGCTGGAGATCGCCGGCATCGCCGTACGCCGGGTCGGGCGGGACCGCGGCGACCTGCCGGTCGACCCGGCGCTGTTCACCACCGACCCGCTCGGGCTGATCAAGCGCGACGACGTGGACGTGGTGGTCGAGGTGGTCGGCGGCATCGAGCCGGCCCGGAGCTGGCTGGTCGAGGCGCTGCGGGCCGGCAAGAGCGTGGTCACCGCCAACAAGGCCCTGCTCGCCGAGGACGGCGCGAGCCTGCACGACGCGGCCGCCGAGGGCGGCGCCGACCTCTACTACGAGGCCTCGGTGGCGGGGGCGATCCCGCTGCTGCGCCCGCTGCGCGAGTCGTTGCACGGCGACCGGATCAACCGGGTCACCGGCATCGTCAACGGCACCACCAACTTCATCCTCTCCGCGATGGACGCCACCGGCGCCGGCTTCGCCGAGGCCCTCGAAGAGGCCACCGAGCTCGGGTACGCCGAGGCGGACCCGACCGCCGACGTGGAGGGCTTCGACGCCGCCGCCAAGGCCGCCATCCTCGCCTCGCTGGCGTTCCACACCCGGGTCACCGCAGCCGACGTGCACCGCGAGGGGATCACCGAGGTGACCGCCGCGGACGTGGCCAGCGCCAAGGCGATGGGCTGCACGATCAAGCTGCTCTGCATCGCCGCCCGGGGCGCCGACGCCCAGGGCCGGGAGACGGTCAGCGTCCGGGTACACCCGGCGATGATCCCGCTGACCCACCCGCTGGCCAGCGTCGGTGACGCGTTCAACGCGGTCTTCGTCGAGGCGGAGGCGGCCGGGCAGCTGATGTTCTACGGCCGGGGCGCGGGTGGCGCGCCGACCGCCAGCGCTGTCCTCGGCGACGTGGTGGCGGTGGCCCGCAACCGGCTCGCCGGGGCGCGGGCGGCCAGCGAGTCCGCGTACGCCGACCTGTCGGTGCGGCCGATGGGGGAGGCGCTGACCCGCTACCACATCAGCCTCGACGTGGCCGACCGTCCGGGTGTGCTGGAGGCGGTGGCCGGGGTGTTCGCCCGGCACGAGGTCTCCATCGCCACCGTGCGGCAGGGCCCGGCGGGCGGCGGGCCGGCCGGTCGGGGTGAGGATGCCGAACTGGTCATCGTCACCCACGTCGCGCCGGACGCGGCGCTCGCGGCCACCGTCCGGGAGCTGCGCGGGCCGGAGATCGTCCGCTCGGTGACGAGCGTGCTGCGGGTCGAGGGCGGGGCGTAGCCTCCCGTCCCGCCTGATGGTTAACCGGAGGTGTGCCGGCGGCCGGCCCGGGAGGCTGGTCCACGCTGGTAGGGGCCCCGACGCGACCGGGGTGGTCGAGGCGAGGAGAGCGACATGTGGCGGGGTCTGATCGAGACGTACCGGGACCGGCTGCCGGTCACCGACGCCACCCCCGTCGTCACCCTGCACGAGGGGAACACCCCGCTGCTGCCCGCGCCGGTGCTCTCCGCCCGGCTCGGTTGCGACGTGCACCTCAAGGTCGAGGGGGCCAACCCGACCGGCTCGTTCAAGGACCGCGGCATGACCGTCGCGGTCTCCAAGGCGGTCGAGGCCGGCGACAAGGCGATCATCTGCGCCTCGACCGGCAACACCAGCGCCTCCGCCGCGGCGTACGCGGCCCGCGCCGGGATCACCTGTGCGGTGCTGGTGCCGCAGGGCAAGATCGCGTTGGGCAAGCTGGCCCAGGCGCTGGTGCACGGGGCGAAGCTGCTCCAGGTCCAGGGCAACTTCGACGACTGCCTGTCGCTGGCCGCGAAGCTCGCCCAGGACTTCCCGGTGGCGCTGGTCAACTCGGTCAACCCGGACCGGCTGCACGGCCAGAAGACCGCCGCGTTCGAGATCGTCGAGGCGCTCGGCGATGCCCCCGACATCCACTGCCTGCCGGTCGGCAACGCCGGCAACATCTCCGCCTACTGGATGGGCTACGGCGAGGACGTGGCGGCCGGCAACGCCACCCGCGCCCCGAAGATGTACGGCTTCCAGGCCGCCGGCGCCGCGCCGATCGTCACCGGCCGGGTGGTGCACGAGCCGTCCACGATCGCCACCGCCATTCGGATCGGCAACCCGGCGAGCTGGACCAGGGCGGTCGACGCCCGGGACGCCTCGCAGGGGCTGATCGCGGCGGTCACCGACCGGGAGATCCTGTCGGCGTACCGGCTGCTCGCCCGGGAGGTGGGGGTCTTCGTCGAGCTGGGCAGTGCGGCCAGCGTGGCCGGCCTGCTCCAGCAGGCCGCCGCGGGCATGGTCCCGGCCGGCTCCACGGTGGTCTGCACGGTTACCGGGCACGGCCTCAAGGACCCGGAGTGGGCCATCTCCACCGCCCCCGCCCCGCTCACCATCGCCAACGACCCCCTGGCCGCCGCCCGCTCCCTGGACCTGGCCTGACCCCCCCCGGGGTCCGGCGGGTTGATCATGAGGTTGGCGACGGTGGAAAGCGCTCCCCGAGCCGGGCAATCTCATGATCGACAGGGTGGGCGGGGCGCGGGGTGGTGGTGACCCGGCGGGGGTGGGGGAGCGGGGGTGGGGCACACTTTGCGTACCCCGTAGACCCCCTCCAGGAGTGAGTCACGCTGATGTCGCTGCTCGCCAGATCCAGTCTCGCCAACCGGGGCCTCGTCGCCCTGATCGCGGTGGTGACCGCAGCGTTCGGGGCGTTCGCGGTGCCCTCGCTGAAGCAGCAGCTCCTGCCCTCGCTGGAGTTCCCCGGGGCGTTCGTCGTCGCCGTCTGGCCGGGCGCCGGGCCGGAGCTCGTCGAGTCCCAGGTCACCGAGCCGATCGAGAACAGCCTCCAGGGCCTGCCCGGGCTGGAGACGGTCACCTCCACCTCGCGGGAGGGTTCGGCGACCGTCTCGGTGCAGTTCACGTTCGGCACCGACGTCGACGACGCGGCCGGCAAGATGCAGACCGCGCTGGGCCGGATCGAGGCGCAGCTGCCGGACGGCGTGGACCCGCAGGTGATCACCGGGAGCACGGACGACCTGCCGGTGGTGGTGCTCGCGGCCAGCGGCGGCGGTGACGAGCGGGCGCTGGCCGAGAAGCTGCGCAGCACCGTCGTACCCGAGTTGGAGGGAATCGACGGCGTCCGCACGGTCGCGGTGACCGGCACCCGCGACCAGGTCGTGACGATCACCCCGGACCCGGCGAAGTTCGCCGCCGCGAAGCTGGCCCCGACCGCGATCGGGACGGCGCTGAAGACCAACGGGATCTCCGTGCCGGCCGGCGCGGTCACCGACGGCACCCGGGCGCTCCCGGTGCAGGTCGGCACGCCGATCGCCACCCTGGACGACCTGCGCGGCATCGTGCTCACCCCGACCGCGCCCAAGGCACCCCCGGTCCGCCTCGGTGACGTGGCCGCCGTGCAGCAACAGCTCGCCCCGGCCACCGGGATCACCCGCACCAACGGCACCGAGAGCCTCGGCGTCCAGGTCACCGCCGCGCCGGACGGCAACGCCGTGCGCATCTCGCACGAGATCCGGGACCGGCTCGACGACCTGCGGTCCGCCTCCGGGGCCGAGCTGACCGTCGTCTTCGACCAGGCGCCGTTCGTCGAGAAGTCCATCGAGAGCCTGACCACCGAGGGCCTGCTCGGCCTGCTGATGGCCGTGGTGGTGATCCTGGTCTTCCTGCTGTCGGTGCGCTCCACCCTGGTTACCGCGGTCTCCATTCCGCTGTCCGTCGTGGTGGCGCTGATCGCGCTCTGGGCCGGCGACCACTCGCTCAACCTGCTCACCCTCGGCGCGCTCACCATCGCGGTGGGCCGGGTGGTCGACGACTCGATCGTGGTGCTGGAGAACATCAAACGCCACCTGGAGTACGGCGAACCCAAGCGGGACGCGATCGTCGCCGCGGTACGCGAGGTGGCCGGCGCGGTGACCGCGTCCACCCTCACCACGGTTGCGGTGTTCGCCCCGATCGCGCTGGTCGGCGGCCTTGTCGGGCAGCTCTTCGCGCCGTTCGCGATCACCGTGACGGTGGCCCTGCTCGCCTCGCTGCTGGTCTCGCTGACCGTGATCCCGGTGTTGGCGTACTGGTTCCTGAAGCCGCGCCGCACCGGCGCGGACGACGCCGAGGTGCGCCGGGCCGCCGAGGAGAAGGAGCTGCGCAGCCCGTTGCAGCGGGCGTACCTGCCGACGATCGGGTTCGCCACCCGCTCCCGCCGGACCCGCTGGATCACCGTGGCGGTGGGGCTGCTGGTGCTGCTCGGCACGTTCGGCCTCTCCCGGCAGCTGGAGACCAACTTCCTGGACGACTCCGGCCAGGACACCGTGAACATCACCCAGGAGCTGCCGGCGGGCGCCGGGCTGGCCGCCACCGACCAGGCGGCCCGCCGGGTCGAGGAGGTGCTCGGCCGCACCGACGGCGTCCAGACGTACCAGGTCACCGCGGGCGGCAGCGACCAGCCGTGGCTGGGCGGCGGGGGCAACAACGTCGCCCGCTGGTCGGTGGCGCTCAGCGGCGACACCGACGCCAGGGAGATGAAGCAGGTCCTGCGGGAGAAGTTCGAAGCCCTCGGCCCCGAGGTCGGCGAGCTCACCTTCGGTCAGGGTCAGGGCGACCAGCTCGCGGTGGTCGTCCAGGCCGCCGACCAGGAGACGCTGGCCCGGGCCGCCGAGGCCGCCCGCGCGGCGATGGCCGGCACGCCGGACGTCGAGGACGTCTCGACCAGCCTGGCGACGCGGGTGCCCCGGGTCGACGTCACCGTCGACCGGCTCGCCGCGGCCCGGGCCGGGCTGAGCGAGGCGGCGGTCGGGCAGCTGGTGTCCCAGGCGTACCGGGGCGCCCCGCTGGGGCGGGTGACCCTGGACGGCGGTCAGCAGGACGTGGTGCTGCGGACCTCGGCCACTGCGCCGACGACCGTGGAGCAGCTGCGGGCCCTGCCGATCGGCCCGGTGAAGCTGGACGACATCGCGAACGTCACCCAGGGCGAGGGGCCGCAGCAGGTCACCCGGATCGACGGCGAGCGCAGCGTGTCGGTGACCGGCACGGCCACCGGCTCCAACCTGGGCGCGACCACGCAGGAGCTGCGCAAGCGGCTCGCCGACATCGACGTGCCCGGCGCGACGGTGACCGTCGGTGGCGCCAGCGCCCAGCAGGAGGACGCCTTCGGCGACCTGGGGCTGGCGGTGCTGGCCGCGATCGCCATCGTCTTCCTGATCATGGTGGCGACCTTCCGCAGCATCACCCAGGCGCTGATCCTGCTGATCTCGATCCCGTTCGCCGCGACCGGCGCGATCGGCCTGCTGCTGGTCACCGGCACCCCGCTGGGCGTGCCGGCGCTGATCGGCGTGCTCATGCTGGTCGGCATCGTGGTGACCAACGCGATCGTGCTGCTGGACCTGGTCAACCAGTACCGGGCGCAGGGGATGGGCGTGGCCGAGGCGGTCGTCGAGGGTGGCCGGCGGCGGCTGCGCCCGATCCTGATGACCGCGGTCGCCACCATCTTCGCGCTGCTGCCGATGGCCCTCGGGCTCACCGGCGAGGGCGGCTTCATCTCCCAGCCGCTGGCGGTGGTGGTGATCGGCGGCCTGCTCAGCTCGACGCTGCTGACCCTGGTGCTGGTGCCGACGCTCTACACGATGGTGGAGCGCACCAAGGAGTCGCTGCGGGCCCGCCGGCCCCGACGCTCCGGTGGCCGGGCGCCGGCCGCCGCCGGGGCCGAGACCGGTGCGCCGGTCCCGGCCACGGTCGCCGCCGGGGGTACGCGGACCGCCGGGCCGGCGACCCGGCCGGCCCCTTCGGCGGCGCTGCTGGACGGCACCGACCAGTTCGAGGTGCTGCGGCTGCCGAAGAGCCGACGCTCGCCGCTGCCCCCGACCGAGGAGTAGCCCGACCGCACGCAACGCCCCTGGCCCGGTACGACCGGCCGGGGGCGTTGCGCTGTCCGACCCCCGACAATCCCGGATGACCTTCGGCCCTGCACCGGCGTTGCGAGAATCACCTACCGTCGGCTGTCGGTCATCCACCTCTGGTGACGACACGGGCGGGGGCGGGGAATGGCGGGCGAGGACGGCGTGTGGTGGAAGCGGCGAACGGTGCTGCGCCGGGGCGCGCTGCTCGCCGGTGGCGCCGCGATCGGCGCGGTCGGGATGTCCGAGACCACGTACATCGCCGACCGGCGGCTCCCGCTCGCTGGCGGGCCGGCCAGCGCCACGGTGGGCAGCCGGCAGCAGCAGGTCGGCGGCGGCGCGCTGGAGGTGGTCTGGCACGTCCGGACCAGTGGCCGGATGCTGGCGCTGACCTTCGACGACGGCCCGCTTCCCCAGTGGACGCCGATGGTGCTGGACACCCTCGACCGGTACGACGTGCCGGCCACGTTCTTCCTGGTCGGTCAGCGGGCCCGCCGGCACGCCGGCCTGATCCGGGACCGGCTCGGCCGGCACGAGGTGGGCAACCACAGCTGGCGGCACCGGGACCTGGCCCGGATGGACGCCGCCGAGGTCCACGACGACCTGCGCCGCTCCCACGATGCCATCGCCGAGGCCACCGGCCGCCCGCCCCGGTTGGCCCGCCCCCCGTACGGTCACCTCGGCGGCGCGGTCCTGCACGCCGCCGTACGCCTCGACTACCGCCTGGTGCTCTGGTCGCTCCAGATGGTGGAGGGCGAGTTCCCGGACGACCCGGCGGGGCACGCCCGGCGCATCGTGGCCGACGTCGTGCCGGGCACCATCCTGCTCGCCCACGACGTGGGGGCCGAGCGCCGCCAGGTGGCGCTGCGCGGCCTGCCCGCGATGATCGACGGGCTGCGGGAGCGCGGCTACACCTTCGTCACCGTTTCCGAGCTGTTGCGGCGCGCGGCCGAGGTGTGAGTGGCCCGGTAAGGTTCGGGCCCGTGTCGCCCACCTTCTCGGTCCTCACCCGCAACCGGAACTTCCGCAACCTCTTCCTGGCCGAGCTGGTGGTCTTCGGCGCCGACTGGTTCGTCATGGTGCCGCTGCTGGTGCTGCTGCCGAAGCTGACCGGCAGCGGCGTCTGGGGCGCGCTGGTGCTCGCCCTGGACACCGGGGTGGTCGCGCTGCTGCTGCCGTACACGGGGACCATCGCCGACCGGTTCGACCGCAAGAAGATCATGATGGTGGCGAACGTCGCCGCCCTGCTCGGGGTGCTGCTCCTGCTCGGCGTCCGCAGCGCCGGCACCGCCTGGCTGGCCATGGTGGCGATCGCCGCGGTGGCGGTGGCCAAGGCGTTCTACTCGCCGGCCGCACAGGCCGCCCTGCCCAACGTGCTCGACCCGGACGAGCTGGCCGCCGGCAACGCGGTCGCCGGCTCCGCCTGGGGCACGATGACCGTGGTCGGCGCCTCGCTCGGCGGCGTGCTGAGCGCGGCCGCCGGGCCGTACGTCTGCTTCTGGGTGGCGGCGGTCGGCCTGGCGCTGGCCGCGGGCCTGGCCGCGCTGATCCGCCGGCCCCTGCAGGCCCCCCGGGACGCCGACGCGCCGACGCCGCGCACCTGGGCGGCGATCCGCGAGGCGCTGGGCTACATCGGGCACCGGCCGCGGGTGCTGGCGCTGGTCACGGTGAAGTCGGCGGTCGGGCTGGGCAACGGCGTGCTGACCGTGTTCCCGCTGCTCGCCGGGGTGTACGGCGTCGGGCCGGTCGGCGCCGGCCTGCTCTTCGCGTTCCGGGGGGCGGGGGCGCTGGTCGGGCCGATCCTGATGCGCCGGGTGCTCACCAACCGGGCCTGGCTGCTGCCCGGCCTGGCCCTGTCGATGTCCCTGTACGGCCTGGCCTACCTGGGCGCCTCGGTGGTCGGCTGGTTCCCGCTGGTGCTGGTCCTGGTCTTCGTCGCCCACTTCGGCGGCGGCAGCAACTGGGTGCTGTCGAACTTCGCCCTCCAGGGCGAGGTGCCGGACCGGCTGCGCGGCCGGGTCTTCGCCACCGACATGATGCTGGCGACGCTGGCCATCTCGGTCAGCCAGCTGGTGGTGGCCTCGGTGGTGGACGTGGTGGACGAGCGGGTGGTGCTCGCCGGCTGCGGCCTGGTGACCCTGGTCTACGCGGTGGGTTGGCGGGTCGCCACCCGCCGCCTGTCGCTGTCGGACCCGGCCACCGAGCCGGCGCCGACGCCCGCCGCCTGACGGCCGGCGGGTGCCGCGCGCATCAGCTCCGGTCGGCTGCGGCCGGCGGCAGCGGCGGAAGGTCGGTGCCGCCCCACTGGGTGGCGGCGGGGGCCGGCGACGGCGGGGCGGGGTCGGCATCGCCCGGGGCGCCCCCGGTCGGTGGTGTCCAGGCGCCCCATTCGACGGCCGGCGTCCCGACCGGCCGGCCGGCGAGCACCGCGGCGACGATCAGGCCGGTGCCGACCGGGTATCCGATCGACGACACCACGCCCACCGCCATGCCGAGAAACTGGAACCGGCGGTAACCGTCGCCGGCCCAGCGGAAGTCGATCAGGTGCGGCACGGCGACGTTCCAGGCCAGGGTCATCAGCCCGACCACCAGCAGCACGGCGAGGCCGGAGGACATCAGCAGCCGGGCCCGGCGGGGCAGCCGGTCGCGGCGCGCCACGGCCAGCACCAGGCCGGTCACGAGCACGGCCAGGGTGGGCAGCTCCCCGGCGAGCTGCAGGATCGAGAAACCGTAGAGCTCCATGTCGCCTCCGCCTGGCCGTTGGTCGGGCGTCAGGCTAGCGGAAATGATCAGTTCCCACGGGCCGGGCGGAACCTCGCCACGTCGGTCCCGGGCCCTAGCATGAGCCGGTGCCGTTGACTTTCGCCTCCGGGCCGGTGCGGGTCCGGGTCCCCGCCACCAGCGCCAACCTGGGTCCGGGCTTCGACGCGCTGGGCCTCGCCCTCGGGCTGCACGACGACGTGGCCGCCGAGGTGACCTCGGGCGGCGTACGGGTGGCGGTGAGCGGGGAGGGCGGCGGCGAGCTGCCGGAGGACGACCGGCACCTGGTGGCCCGGGCCATGCGCGCCACCTTCGACGTCCTCGGCGGCCAGCCGCCGGGGCTGGAACTGGAGTGCGTCAACCGGATCCCGCAGGCCCGCGGCCTGGGCTCCTCCTCGGCGGCGATCGTGGCGGGGGTGCTGCTGGCCCGCGCGCTGGTCAGTGACGGGCCGGAGCGGCTCGACGACGACGCGGTGCTCCGGCTGACCGCCGAGATCGAGGGCCATCCGGACAATGTGGCCCCCTGCCTGCTGGGCGGCTTCACCGTGGCCTGGACGGAGCCCGCCGGCGCCCGGGCGGTGTCGCTGCCCGTCGCCGAGGGCGTCCGGCCCACCGTCTTCGTCCCGGCCGAGCGCGGTCTGACCGCGACCGCGCGGGCGGCGCTGCCGACGACCGTCCCGCACGCCGACGCCGCGCAGAACGCCGGCCGGGCGGCGCTGCTGGTGCACGCCCTGACCACTGAGCCGGCGCTGTTGCTGCCGGCGACCGTCGACCGGCTGCACCAGAACTACCGCGCACCCGGGATGCCGGGGACGGCGGCCCTGGTCAGCGCGTTGCGAGCGACGGATGTGGCGGCTGTGGTCAGTGGTGCGGGGCCGACCGTGCTGGCGCTGAGCGAGCCGCCGACCGGCTTCCAGGCGGGAACAGACTGGCAGGTCTGGCGGTTGTCGGTAGAGGCGCGCGGCGCATCGGTCGCGCGGGGTAGACTGGGACACGCCGAGCGGGACCCTGTTGCCGCAGGTCGGAAGAGTTGATTACGCTCTAGACTTAGCACAGCCGCGAAGCATGCGATCTCCCTGCGGGTCGGCGCACCCCTGAAGCTCTCGGCGATAAGCCCGTCACCCCTGCCAAGGCCCACGCCGCGCCGCAGTTTCCACAGGTCGCCGCAGACGGCGAGACCTGCTCACCGATGCTGGTGAGTCGGGAAACCGACCGGCTGCTGTGCCACAGACTCCCGCGACGCGTCAATGCGAGGCGGGTGCACCGAGGCCGCCCGGCCACCTGAGTTTGTCGACTCCGGGCAGTCCCGGCCAATCGAGGGAAGGAATCCATTGAGCGACACCACCGACGTGACGTCGGATGTTTCCAACGTCGCTGGCGATGCCACCACCGCCGCTCCCGCCCGCCGTCGGCGCAGCGGCACCGGTCTGTCGGCGATGCTGCTGCCGGAGCTGCAGAGCCTGGCCGCGTCGCTCGGCATCTCCGGGACAGCGCGGATGCGCAAGGGCGAGCTGATCAGCGCGATCACCGAGCGACAGCAGGGCGCCGCCACCGGCACCCCTCGACCGCGGGCCGAGGTCGCGGCCGCGGCCGCGCCCGCCCGTGACGAGGTGCACGCCGAGGTTCGCGAGACCGGCGAGCGGGCCGCCGAGCAGGCTCCGGCCGCGCCGGCGGCCGCCGGTGCGGCCGAGGGCCGTACCCGGACCCGGCGCAGCCGGGCTGCCGCTGAGGCCCGTCCCGCTGAGGCCCGTCCCGCCGCTGAGGCCCGTCCTGCTGAGGCGGCCCGTCCCGCTGAGGGCCGTCCCGCTGAGGGCCGTCCCGCCGAGGGCCGTCCCGCCGAGGCGCGGACCGAGGAGACTGCTCCCACCGAGACCGGTGAGCGTGCCGAGCGCGGCGAGGGTCGTGGCCGGGACCGGGCCGAGCGGGCCGAGCGCGGCGACCGGGCCGAGCGGGCCGAGCGCGGCGAGCGGACCGAGCGGGCCGAGCGCGGCGACCGGGCCGAGCGGGCCGAGCGCGGCGAGCGGACCGAGCGGGCCGAGCGCACCGAGCGCACCGAGCGCAACGAGCGGGCCGACCGGGCCGAGCGCGGCGAGCGCAACGACCGCGGTGAGCGGGCCGAGCGTGACCGCAACGACCGGGGCGACCGCAACGACCGCGGTGGCGACCGGGCCCAGCGCGACAACGACTCCGACGACGACGGCGAGGGCGGCGGCCGGCGCGGCCGGCGCAGCCGGTTCCGCGACCGCCGGCGCGGCCGCGGCGAGCGGGCCGAGGGTGGCGAGGGCGGTCGCGAGGGCGGCCGTGAGCCGCAGGTCAGCGAGGACGACGTGCTCGTCCCGGTGGCCGGCATCGTCGACATCCTCGACAACTACGCCTTCGTCCGGACCACCGGCTACCTGGCCGGCCCGAACGACGTCTACGTCTCGATGTCCCAGATCAAGAAGTACGGGCTGCGCCGCGGTGACGCGATCACCGGCGCGGTGCGGGCCGCCCGCGACGGTGAGCAGCGGCGGGACAAGTACAACCCGCTGGTCCGGCTGGACACCATCAACGGCATGGAGCCGGACGAGGCCAAGCGTCGTCCCGAGTTCTACAAGCTCACTCCGCTGTACCCGCAGGAGCGGCTGCGGCTGGAGACCGAGCCGCACATCCTGACCACCCGGGTGATCGACCTGGTCATGCCGATCGGCAAGGGGCAGCGGGCGCTGATCGTGTCGCCGCCGAAGGCCGGCAAGACCATGGTGCTGCAGGCGATCGCGAACGCGATCACGCACAACAACCCGGAGTGCCACCTGATGGTGGTGCTGGTGGACGAGCGTCCCGAAGAGGTCACCGACATGCAGCGCACGGTCAAGGGCGAGGTCGTCGCGGCCACGTTCGACCGTCCGCCGCAGGACCACACCACGGTGGCGGAGCTGGCGATCGAGCGGGCCAAGCGCCTGGTCGAGCTGGGGCACGACGTGGTCGTGCTGCTCGACTCGGTGACCCGGCTCGGGCGGTCGTACAACCTGGCGGCGCCGGCCAGCGGCCGGATCATGTCGGGTGGTATCGACTCCACCGCGCTCTACCCGCCGAAGCGTTTCCTGGGTGCGGCCCGCAACATCGAGAACGGCGGCTCGCTGACCATCCTCGCCACCGCGCTGGTGGAGACCGGGTCCATGGCGGACACGGTCATCTTCGAGGAGTTCAAGGGCACCGGTAACGCGGAGCTGAAGCTGGACCGGAAGATCGCCGACAAGCGGACCTTCCCGGCGGTCGACGTCAGTGCGTCCAGTACCCGCAAGGAGGAGATCCTGCTCTCGCCGGAGGAGCTGGCCATCATCCACAAGCTCCGCAAGGTCCTGCACTCGCTGGACTCCCAGGCGGCGCTGGACCTGCTGCTGGACCGGCTCAAGAAGTCCCGCACCAACATCGAGTTCCTGATGCAGATCGCGAAGTCGACGCCGGGGGAGTGATCCCACCCGGGTGAGACCCGAAGGGCACGGCCGTATCGGCCGTGCCCTTCGTCGTACCCGGGCCTCCCGGGTGTTGGAATTTTCCTTCGGTTCAGTCGCCAGGTATTGAAACTTCTGTGCATCGCCGGGTTGACTGTCGTCCATGCGTACCCGCAGTCGATCCGCCCGCCTTCCCGGCGTCCTGCTGCTGACGCCGCTGCTCGCGCTCGCCGGGGCCGCCCCGGCGACCGCCGCGCCGCCCGCCGCCGGCACCGCCGTCGAGGACGCGCCGCCCGCCTCGTCGTACCCGGCCTCCTCGGTGGCGCTCGCCCCGACCGGCGTCGCGCCGGCTGACGGACTGGAGACCGCCCGGACCACCCGTCCGGTCGCGCCGGGGCTCGACCTCACCTCCTTCGACCGGTACGACGCCGCCGGCTGGCTGCGCGCCGACGCGCTCACCGCCGACCTCACCGGCGGGTTGCGGGTCGACTACGTCAACTCCGGGGAGGTGGCCCGGGCCGAGCCGCTGCGCGGCGCGGTCGACCGGTCCCGGGCCGTCGCCGCAGTCAACGGCGACTTCTTCGACATCAACAACTCCGGGGCCGCCCAGGGGGTCGGCATCCGCGACGGGGAGCTGATCCAGTCGTCGGTCGCCGGCCACCCCAACGCGGCCGCCATCACCGGCGACGGTCTCGGCCGGGTGGTCCAGGTGCACTTCGACGGCACCGCGACCCTGCCGGCCGGCCCGGTCGCCCTGACCCAGTTCAACAACCTGGTGCAGGCCAACGGCGTCGGTGTGTTCACCGCGCTCTGGGGGTCGTACCCCCGGCGGCGGGCGGTCGAGGGGGCGGCCCGGGTTACCGAGGTGGCGGTGCGGGACGGCCGGGTCGCCACGGTGAGCGGCGCGGCGGGGGAGGGGCCCATCCCGGCCGGCACCACCGTGCTGCTCGGCCGGGACGCCGGCGCCTCCGCCCTCGCCGCGCTGCGCCCCGGCGATCCGGTGGACCTGACCTGGAAGCCGAAGCCGGCCGAGGGCGGCGACCTGCGCGCCGCCGTCGGCGGCGGCAACGTCCTGGTCCGCGACGGGCTGGTGCAGGCCATCGCCGATCCGACCCTGGCCCCGCGCACCGCGGTCGGTTTCTCCGCCGACGGGCGGCGGATGATCCTGCTCACCGTGGACGGGCGCCAGGTGGACAGCCGGGGCGTCACGCAGTCCGAGATGGGCGCGATGATGGCCGAGCTGGGTGCGTACCACGCGCTCAACCTGGACGGGGGCGGCTCGTCCACCTTGCTCGCCCGGGAGCCCGGCGCGGCGACCGTGCAGGTGGAGAACAGCCCTTCCGATGGCACCGAGCGCGCCGTCCCCAACGGGCTGGCCGTCTACGCCCCGCCGGGCAGTGGCCGGCTCACCGGGTACTGGCTGGAGACCGCGAGCGACCCGACCGCCGCGCCGGGCGTCGCGCCGGTGCGGGGCGGCCGGCCCGACCGGATCTTCCCCGGGCTGACCCGCCGGCTCACCGCCGCCGGCCACGACGAGACGTACGGCCCGGCGCCGGGCGCGCCGCAGTGGCGGGCGAACCCGGCCGCGCACGGGAAGGTGACCGACGGCGTCTTCCGCGCCGGCGCTTCCGGCCGGAGCACCGTCACCGCCTGGCGGGACGGCGCCAGCGGCACCCTCGACCTGACCGTGCTCGGCCCGCTGGTCCGTGTGGACTCCACCGTGGACCGGGTCGGCCTCGACCGGGCCGGCGACAGCGGCCTGTTCGGCGTGGTCGGCTACGACGCCGAGGGCAACACCGCGCCGATCGAGCCGGCCGACCTGAAACTCGAGTACGACCCGCAGTTGCTGGCGGTCACCCCGACCGCCGACGGCAACCTCTCGGTCAGGGCCCTCGGCGACAGCGGTTCCGCCCTGGTCACCGTCCACGTCGGTGACCACGTCTCGGTGCTGCCGGTCACCGTCGGGCTGACCGACGTGCCGGTGGCCACCTTCGACGACGCAGCCTCCTGGAGGTTCAGCCAGGCCCGGGCCAGCGGCACGGTCGCCCCGGCGCCGGGTCACACCGGCACCGGCCTGCGGATGACGTACGACTTCGGTCAGTCCACCGGCACCCGGGCCGCCTACGCCGACCCGCCGGCCTGGATCGAGGTGGCCGGCCAGCCGCAGGCGTTCGGCATGTGGATCCACGGCAACGGCACCGGGGAATGGCCCAGCCTGCACCTGCACGATGCGCAGGACACCCAGCACGTGCTGCGCGGCCCGCTGGTCACCTGGAAGGGCTGGCGGTACGTCGAGTTCGCGGTGCCGGCCGGCGTGCAGTACCCGGTGCGGGTCCGCCGGTTCTACGTGGCGGAGACCAACCCGGCCGCCCGGTACACCAGCGAGGTGGTGATCGACGACCTGGTGGCGAAGGTGCCGCCCACTGTCGACCTGCCGGCCGAGCCGCCCCGCACCGACCGGGTGGTGCTGCGCGACGGCACGGTGGACGGCGCGCCCTGGCGCTTCGCGGTGCTCTCCGACGCCCAGTTCGTCGCCGCCGACCCGGACAGCGACCTGGTCGCCCAGGCCCGCCGTACGCTGCGCGAGGTGAAGGCGGCGAAGCCGGACTTCCTGGTTATCGACGGCGACTTCGTGGACACCGCCTACCCGGCGGACTTCGCGCTGGCGAAGCGGCTGCTGGACGAGGAGCTCGGCGGCGACCTGCCCTGGTACTACGTCCCGGGCAACCACGAGATCATGGGCGCGCCGATCGACAACTTTCGCGCCGTCTTCGGTGCTCCGCAGCGGGTCTTCGACCACCGGGGCACCCGGTTCGTCACGCTGAACTCGTCGACCGGGTCGCTGCGCGGCGGAGGCTTCGACCAGGTTCGGATGCTGCGCGAGGCGCTGGACTCGGCCGCCGCCGACCCGGCGGTCGGCTCGGTGGTGGTGCTGCACCACCACCCACCCCGCGACCCGAGCCCCGCCAAGGCCAGCCAGCTCGGTGACCGCAAGGAGGCGGCGCTGGTGGAGCAGTGGCTGGCCGACTTCCAGCACCGCACCGGCAAGGGCGCTCTCTTCGTCGGCGGGCACGTCGGCACGTTCCACGCCGACCGGGTGGACGGGGTGCCGTACGTGATCAACGGCAACGCGGGCAAGAACCCGTCGACGCCGCCGCAGCTCGGCGGCTTCACCGGCTGGACAGAGTTCGGTGTGGACCCGGTGACCCCGGCCGAGGCCGACCGGGCCCGGCGGGACCCGCTGGCCGAGGGCCCGCGCTGGGTCGCCGCGGAGTTCCACGCCCACACCGACCGGCTCGCGGTGACCGCGCCGGCCACCGTCGCGGTGGGTGCGCCGGCCGCGGTGACCGCGACGCTGACCCAGCCGGGTGGTCGTGCCGTGCCCGTGGCGGCGCCGGTCAGCGCCGACTGGTCCGCCTCGCCGGGCGTCCACATCGGATCGGCCGACGGGGTGCGGCCCTGGCACGTGGCCCGCTTCGACCCGGCCACCGGGGAGCTGGCCGCGCTGCGGGCCGGCGCGCAGGTGCTGCTCGCGGTGACCGTCAACGGCGTCCGCGCCGAGGCGGCGGTCGCCCTGACGGCGGCGGAGACACCTGGGGAGGCGCCCGCCGCCTGACGGACCCGACGTCCGCCGGGAGCCACCCTGCCGGCCGGCCCCTCCTCCCGGGCCGGCCGGCGGCGCGTTCCGCACGTCTTCACCAGGGCGGACGCCTCAAAAGTCGCCCTCGGCGACCTGGAACACGGTCAGCCCGAGCGACCGCCACATCCGCACCACCTGCTGCCGGTCGTCGAAGACCCCGACCACCCGGTAGCGGCCGCGCACCTCGCGCTCGTAGATCTCCTGCTTCACCACGGCGTCCTTGCGGGAGTCGCCCACCGCGCGCAGGTGCAGACCGAGGTACGGCACCCGGACGTACCGGTCCAGCCAGGCCACCGTGGCGGCCCGGGCGGTGGCGTCCCGCCCGGAGCAGAAGACCACCCCGTACCCGGCGGCGTGCATCGCCCGGACCGCCGCGATCACCGCCTCGTTGGGCTCGTCCTCGCCGACCCGGGTCATGTCGTACGGGCTGCGGGAGACGTTCACCGCGACCGTGCCGTCGATGTCCACCAGGACGATCTCCGGCGGGGCGGCCGGGGCCGCGTCGACGGTGCCGGGCCGGCCGGTCCGGGCCGTCGGCACCGGCAGCGGCAGCGGCCGGTCGGCCAGGTACCGCTCGTGCAGCCGGCGGATGGCCGACTCACCGACCCGGTCCGCCTCCGCCCGCGCGGCGTCGCGGCGCAGGCACTCGTCCAGCGGCACGTCGGTGAAGTCGTGCACCTCGAAGTCGGCGTCGTGCCGGGCGGCCAGGTCGGCCCATTCCCGCAGGGTGCGCGAGCGCAGGTTGGTGTCGTCCACGCAGACGCTGACCCCGGCCCGCAGCAGCGCCTCCACCTGGGCCCGCTGGGCGAGGGTCACCTGGTACTCGGCCCGCTGGGTGAACAGCCGCTCGCCGTGCAGCATCCGGCGCAGGTCGTCCCGGTTCACCCGGGCCACGGCCGGTTGGAGGGTACGGGCGAAGGTGGTCTTGCCGGAGGCGGGCAGCCCGCGGGTGGCGATCAGTCGGGACATCCTGCCCATCCTGCTCGGCTCAGGGATGAATCGGGCACGGCTCCACCGTACGTCGGTGTCGGGAATGCTGGTCCCCGGCGGCGGGAATGCGGGGATCGAGGCGGGCGTTTGCACTGCCGGACCGGTCGTGCGGCCCGCCTGCCGGGTCGGCTCACGCCCATGGCAGACTGGTCAATCGGCCACCGGTTCCGGTTCACGCCCGAGCCCGTCGCGCACGAGCGGCGGGGAGATCAGCGGCGACCCGGCGACCACCGACGAGAGGACCGAGGCGACATGAAGCCCAACATCCACCCGGAGTACGTGACCACCGAGGTCAGGTGCTCCTGCGGCAACTCCTTCACGACCCGCAGCACCGCCAAGGGCGGCTCGATCACCGTCGAGACCTGCAGCGCCTGCCACCCGTTCTACACCGGTAAGCAGCGCGTTCTCGACACCGCCGGCCGGGTCGCGAAGTTCCAGCAGAAGTACGCCAAGGTTCAGGCGAAGAAGGCCAAGTAGCTCCACTGACGACGCCCGTGTCCGGCTTCCCGCCGGGCGCGGGCGTTCGTCCGTTCCGCCCCCGTTTCCGCCCGGTCGTCGTCGAAGGAGTATCCCCGCATGAGCAGCGAGCGCCTGGCCGCCCTCCTCGACGAGTACGCCGAGCTGGAGAAGCGGCTGGCCGACCCGGCCATCCACGCCGACCAGGGCACCGCGCGCCGGGTCGGCCGCCGGTACGCCGAGCTGGTCCCGCTGTACAAGGCTGCCGGTGAGCTGGAGCAGGCCCGCGCCGACCTGGTCGCGGCCCGGGAGTTGGCCGCCGAGGACCCGTCCTTCGCCGCCGAGGCCGAGTCGATCGCGGCGGGCCTGCCGGCGCTGGAGGAGCGCCTGGCGGAGCTGCTGATCCCGCGTGACCCGCACGACGCCAAGGACGTGATCATCGAGATCAAGGCCGGCGAGGGTGGCGAGGAGTCCGCGCTCTTCGCCGGCGACCTGCTGCGGATGTACACCCGGTACGCCGAGCGGCGCGGCTGGCTCACCGAGGTGATCGACGTGCAGGACTCCGACCTGGGCGGGGTGAAGGACGTATCGCTGGCGATCAAGACCAAGGGCGTTCCCGAGGGCGGCAACGGCGTCTGGTCGCGGCTGAAGTGGGAGGGCGGCGTGCACCGGGTGCAGCGCGTGCCGGTCACCGAGTCGCAGGGGCGCATCCACACCAGCGCCGCCGGCGTGCTGGTGCTTCCCGAGGCCGAGGACGTCGAACTCACCATCGACCCCAACGACCTGCGGATCGACGTGTTCCGCTCGTCGGGGCCGGGCGGCCAGTCGGTGAACACCACCGACTCGGCGGTCCGGATCACCCACCTGCCGACCGGCGTGGTGGTCTCCTGCCAGAACGAGAAGTCCCAGCTGCAGAACCGTGAGCAGGCGATGCGCATCCTGCGGGCCCGACTGCTCGCCGTCGCCCAGGAGCAGGCCGACGCCGCCGCCTCGGACGCCCGCAAGGCGCAGGTGCGTACGGTGGACCGCTCCGAGCGGATCCGCACCTACAACTTCCCGCAGAACCGGATCACCGACCACCGGATCGGCTACACGGCGTACAACCTCGACCTGGCGCTCGCCGGCGACCTCGACGGCGTCCTTGACGCCCTCGCCGAGGCCGACCGCGCCGCCCGTCTCGCCGGCACCCCCGACTTCACCCGCCGCTGACGCCCACCCCACCCCGAAACACACGCACTTTCCTGGAAAGAGTGGCTATCCGTCGCGGAACAGCCACTCTTTCCGGGAAAGAGGCCCCGAGGGGGGTGGGGTGGGGGTCAGGAGGCGCGGGGGCGGGTCTTGGCGCGGAGCATCTCGCGGTCGGCGATCTCGAAGGCGGTGCCGAGCGCGTCGCGCAGTGTGGCGCCGGCGCCGGCCACCTCGGCGAAGCCGATGCTCACCCCGACCGGGGTACCGGGCACCAGGGACTCCCAGTCCTCGGTGCGCACGGCCGCGTTGATCCGCCGGGCCACCTCGGCCGCCTCGGTCATCCCCGCCCCGGAGAGCACCACCACGAACTCGTCCCCGCCGTAGCGGGCCACGAAGTCCCCCCGGCGCATCACCCGGTTGATCACCCCGGCGATGCGTTGCAGGACCAGGTCCCCCGAGTGGTGGCCGTGTGAGGTGTTGACCGCCTTGAAGCCGTCCAGGTCGCAGACGCCGATCACCACCCGCTCGCCGCGCGAGGTCACCGAGGCGATGTACCGCTCCAGCCGGCGCCGGTTGGGCAGGCCGGTCAGCGGGTCGGTCAGCGCCTCGCCCTCGTACCGGGCGGCCTCGCGGCGCATCTCCTCGTGGTCGATCCGGGCGGCGATGCCGTCGATGTACACGTCCCGCAGCCGGTCGTTGCGCTGCGCGGCCAGCCGGAACGCCATCCGGTCGGCCCGGTGCGCCGCCACGTGGTCGCCGGCCCGGGCGTACGCGATGCTGCGCAGCCGGGACGGCTCGGCCGCCCCGAGCGTCTCGTTGGAGACCAGGGCGGCATCCAGCCGGGTGATCGCCTCGATCGGTCGGCCGCCGGCGACGGCCAGGCAGACCTGGCCGAGCTGGCGCATGTCCCGGGCGCGGGCGCTGTCCCCGCCGTGGCCGAGCAGCCGGACCGGGTCGGCCTCCGTGCCGGTCTCCAGCGGGTCGCCGAGGGCCGCCCGCCGGGCCGCCGCGTAGCCGTACGCGGCCAGGCTGCTGGGGCGGATCCGGTCGCCCCGGCCGTCCCGGACGAACCGGTTCAGGTCGATGGCGATGTCCCGCAGCACTCGCAGGCAGCCGTCGCTGTCGCCGTTGTGGTCGAGGGCGACCGCGTTGCGCAGCCGGATGCCCGGCGCGGCGAAGACCTCCTCGGGGATGCCGGCGGCCAGCCCGTGCTGCCGGGCCCGTTCGATCGCGCCGAGGGCGTAGCCGTGGAAGCTGAGGTACGAGTAGGCCATCGCCAGGTCGTGCCAGCCCCAGGCGGTGTCCCGGTCCCGCTCCTCGGCCGCGCCCAGCGCGCGGGCGGCGCGGACCAGGTGGGTGACGCACCGGTCCAGCGCGCCCTGGTGGTGCGCGGCGAGCGCGGCCAGCGCGTTGAGGTGCCCGTGCAGGTACGGCTCGGGCAGGTCGCGGACGGCGGTGGACGCCTCCTCGATGGCCCCGGTGAACTCGGCCGTCCGACCGAGATTGATCAGCGCGCAGAGGCGCTGCACCAGCGCGTCGGCGCGGGTGTGCGGATCGGTGGTGGTGCGCAGCACCCGTTCGAGCAGGCCGCACGCCTCGGCGGACCGGCTCGACTCCTGCAGGGCGCGGGCACGCTGGAGAGCTTCAACCTGGTCATCGACCCGGTCGAGCCACCCCACCTGCGAAACCTCCTGTCGGTGTGCGTCCGGACGCACCCGCTCGTGACATGACCCGCAACGCTTCATGATTATGTCGTGACCTTCCTCCCGCGCCACCCCTCCGAAGGGACAGAACGCGAGCGACCCGCGCTCGCCGTGGCCCGCGCCGCCCGTACCCTGGCCGCCGCCGGGGTGGGCTCGGCCCGGGCCGAGGCGGAGCTGCTCGCCGCGTACGTGCTGGACGTGCCCCGGGGCCGGCTGGCGCTGGCCGACGGCTTCACCGCCGCGCAGCGGGAGCGGTTCGAGGCGCTGGTCGCCCGCCGGGCCGACCGGGAGCCGCTGCAGCACCTGACCGGCCGGGCCGGCTTCCGGCACCTGGAGCTGGCGGTCGGACCGGGGGTCTTCGTGCCCCGGCCGGAGACCGAGCTGCTCGCCGGCTGGGGGATCGACGTGGCCCGAGCCCGGCCGGCGCCGCTGGTGGTGGACCTGTGCAGCGGCTCGGGGGCGATCGCGCTCGCGGTCGCCCAGGAGGTGCCGGCCGCCCGGGTGGTGGCGGTGGAGCGGTCGCCCGCCGCGTTGGCGTGGCTGCGGCGCAACGCCGCCGACCGGGCCGCCGCCGGGGACCGGCCGGTCGAGGTGGTCGCCGCCGACGTCACCGATCCGGAGCTGCTGGCCGCGCTGGTCGGCGAGGTGGACGTGCTGCTCTGCAACCCGCCGTACGTGCCCCGGGCGGTGGCCGTACCCCCGGAGGTGGCCGGGCACGACCCGGACGAGGCGGTCTTCGGCGGGGCGGACGGGTTGAGCGTGATCCGGCCGGTGCTGGCCCGCGCCGCGCAGCTGCTGCGCCCCGGCGGCGCGCTGGGCGTGGAGCACGACGACACCCACGGCGCGGCGGTGCCGGCGCTGCTCGCCGCCGACGGCCGGTACGGCGAGGTGGCCGAGCACCGGGACCTGGTCGGGCGCCCCCGCTTCGCCACCGCGTCCCGGCGGGCGGACGGCCCGCGCCCAGGTGCGGCCGCGGCGTGGCAGACTGGCTCCTCGTGATGCTCTACGACTGTCGGTCGCCCGCCGACCGGGACCGCGGCATCGCCGCTGCCATCGAGGCGGTCAAGAACGGCGAGCTGGTCGTCCTGCCGACCGACACGGTCTACGGGATCGGCGCGGACGCCTTCACCCCGTACGCCGTCAAGGCGCTCGCGGACGCCAAGGGCGGCGCCCGGCAGGCGCCGCCGGTGCTGATCGGCTCCCGGCACACGCTGGACGGCCTGGTCTTCACGCTGCCGCGCGCCGCGCGCGACCTGGTCGAAGCGTTCTGGCCGGGTGCGTTGACCATCGTGGTGGAGCACTCGCCGAGCCTGGCCTGGGACCTGGGCGACGCCAGCGGCACGGTCGCGGTCCGGATGCCGCTGCACCCGGTGGCGCTGGAGGTGCTGCGGGAGACCGGCCCGATGGCGGTCGCCTCGGCGAACAAGGCGGGACAGGCGGCCGCGCTGACCGCCGAGGAGGCCCGCGACCAGCTCGGCTACTCGGTCCGCGCCTACCTGGAGGCCGGGCCCTGCCCGGACCCGGTGCCGAGCACGATCGTCGACCTCACCGGCGAGGTGCCGCGGGTGCTCCGGCTGGGCGCGATCGGCCTGGACAAGCTCCGCGAGGTGGCGCCGGACATCCTCGACGAGCGGGGGGCCTGAGTGCCGCCGTTCACCGTCCTGCACGTGTGCATGGGCAACATCTGCCGCTCGCCGATGGCGGAGCGGCTGCTGGTGCTCACGGTCCGGGAGCGGCTGGGCCGGCTCGGCGTCGACCCGGCCCGCTCCGACGAGCTGCTGCACAGCCACAGCGCCGGCACCGGCGGCTGGCACGCCGGCGAGGAGATGAACCCGCCGGCGGCCCGGCAGGTGCTGGCGCGTGGCGGCGACGTGGTGGGCTTTGCCGCGCGCAAGCTGCGCTCGGATCTGATCGACGCCGCCGACCTGGTCCTCACCGCCACCGCCGACCAGCAGGAGTACGTGGTGGCGCTGCGGCCGGACGCGGCGTCCCGCACCTTCGTGCTGGGGGAGTTCGGCCGGCTGCTCGGGCTGGTGGACGCCGCCGCCCTGCCGCCGGCGGAGGCCACCCCGGAGTCGGTGTACGCCCGCGGCGTGGCCCTGGTGGCGGCCGTCGACGCGGCCCGGCAGGGCGCGTCCGCGTTGCACTCCGACGACCTGGACGACCCCTGGGGCCGGGGCGACCAGTGCTTCAGCCGGGTGGCCGACGAGATCGAGGAGACCGTCCACCCGTTCACCGCGGCGCTGCTGCCCTGACCCCGCCCGGGTGAACCGGGCGGCGTGTCCCGTGCTCCGCGCCGCGTCCCGCTCGCGAATTTCCTCCGGATTTGGGGAAAAATAGTGGCGGAAGGGGCATTGCGGGTCATTCTGAACGGGTCCTGACGGCTCCTGCGGGGAGTGCTGATGATCCGGGCCCATCTCGACAAGTTGCTCACCGTGGTGATCGCCGGCGTGCTCGCCGGGCTGGTGCTGGGGGCGGCGGCCCTCCCGGTCGCCCTCGTGGTCGGGCTGGGCTTCGGCACGCTCGCCGCGCCCTACTCCGAGCTGCCCGCCAGCCTGCGTACCCCACCCACCGCGCAGCGGTCCAACCTGTACGCCAACGACGGCCGCACCCTGATCACCTCGTTCTACACCGAGGACCGCGTCGAGGTGCCGCTGGTGCAGGTGGCGCCGGTGATGCGCCAGGCCATCGTGGCCGCCGAGGACGTCCGCTTCTACCACCACCGGGGCGTCGACGTGCGCGGCGTGATCCGGGCCTTCACCGTCAACCGGCGCGGCGGCACGACCCGGCAGGGCGCCTCCACGCTGACCATGCAGTACGTGCGCAACGTGCTGGCCAGCGATCCCCGGCTGACCCGGGAGGAGCGCAGGGCGGCCACCGAGATCACCGCCGCCCGCAAGCTGCGGGAGATGCGGTACGCCCTGTCGCTGGAGCGGGAGCTGGACAAGGACGAGATCCTCCGGCGCTACCTCAACATCGCGTACTTCGGCGCCGGGGCGTACGGCATCGCGGCCGCCAGCAAGCGCTACTTCTCCACCTCGCCGGCGAACCTCACCCTGGCCCAGGCGGCCCTGCTCGCCGGCCTGGTCCGCTCGCCGGACACCGACGACCCGATCAACGGCGACGCCGACGCGGCGCTGCGCCGCCGGGCGTACGTGCTGGACCAACTGGTCGAGACGCGGCAGGTGCCGGCGGCCGAGGCGGCCCAGGCGAAGGCCACCCCGCTGGCCCTGAGCCCCAGCGCGACCCCGAACGACTGCACCGCGGTTCCGCAGGAGCAGAACGACTGGGGCTTCTTCTGCGACTGGTTCACCCAGTGGTGGGGCGCCCAGCCGGCCTTCGGCGCCTCGCCGGCGGAGCGGCAGGGCACCCTGCGCCGGGGCGGCTTCCGGATCGTCTCCTCGCTGGACCCGGCCGTGCAGCAGGCCACCATGCGGCAGGTGCTGGACATCTACCGCGTCGCCGACCGCCGGGCGGTGCCGACCGCGGTGGTCCAGCCCGGCACCGGCCGGGTGCTGGCCATGGCGGTGAACCGGAACTACAGCGTGGCCGCCAACCCGCGCGGCCAGAAGACCTACCCGAACACGGTCAACCAGCTCGTCGCCGGCGGCAACGGCATCGAAGGCTACCAGGCCGGCTCGACCTTCAAGCTCTTCACCATGCTGGCCGCCCTGGAGTCCGGCCTGCCGCTGGAGACCGGTTTCACGGCCCCGTCCCGGATCCGCACCCGGTTCCCGGCCGGCGACGGCGGGGCCGGCTGCGGCGGCGTCTGGTGCCCGGCCAACGCCACCCCGGAGTCGATGGACGGGCGGCACTCCATGTGGACCGCCTTCGGCCGCTCGGTGAACACCTATTTCGCCTGGCTGATCGAGCAGGTCGGCGCGGACCGGGTGGTGGAGATGGCCGAGCGGCTGGGCATCGTGTTCCGGGCCGAGGGCGACGCCCGGCTGGCCCGCTACGGCGCGCGGGACTGGGGTCCGTTCACCCTCGGGGTCTCCTCGACCACCCCGCTCGACCTGGCCAACGCGTACGCCACCGTGGCCGCCGAGGGGACCTGGTGCGCGCCGCGGCCGGTCGTGTCGATCACCGACAGCGCCGGGCACGAGGTGGCCGCCGGCCGCCCGGACTGCCGGCAGGTGGTCGACACTGACGTGGCCCGGGCGGCGGTGGACGCGGCCCGCTGCCCGGTCGGCGACCAGTCGATGTACCACCGCTGCGACGGCGGCACCGCGGAGAAGCTCCGCCCGACGCTGGGCCGCCCGGTGGCCGGCAAGACCGGCAGCTCGGATCAGTACGAGACCGAGTCCGTGGTCGCGTTCACCCCGCAGCTCGCCGTCGCCTCGATCGCGGCGAACCCGGACGACCCCCGGGACGCGGTCGGCAAGGCGGTGCAGGCCCGGATGGTCGACGCGGTGGGTCAGGTGCTCGGCGCCGCCCTCGAGGGCCAGCCCGTCCGCGACTTCGTCCCGCCCAGCGAGTCGGTCACCTACCGCCGGACCGCCCCCCGCGACGGCAACTGACCCCCCGGCCGGGGCGCGAGCCGCCCGCCGAGGTAGCCCGTGGCTCCGGTGACGAGGCATCTCACGGCTGCCAGGGTGCGGCCCCATAGACTTCTTCGCTGTGGAGAACGCGAGCAACACCTTCTGGGGGCCGGACTTCCAGCAGCTCAGCACCGTCGACCCGGAGATAGCCGGGGTGGTGCTGGGCGAGCTCGAACGGCTGCGTGGCGGCCTGCAGCTGATCGCCAGCGAGAATCTCACCTCCCCGGCGGTGCTCGCGGCGCTCGGCTCGACGCTGACCAACAAGTACGCCGAGGGCTACCCGGGCCGGCGCTACTACGGCGGCTGCGCCGAGGTCGACCGGGCCGAGGAGATCGGCATCGCCCGGGCGAAGGAGCTCTTCGACGCCGAGCACGCCAACCTCCAGCCGCACTCCGGGGCCAGCGCCAACCTCGCCGCGTACGCGGCCCTGGTGCAGCCCGGCGACACGGTGCTGGCGATGGACCTGCCGCACGGGGGGCACCTCACCCACGGCAGCCGGGTGAACTTCTCCGGCAGGTGGTTCCACACCGTCGGCTACACCGTCCGGCGGGACACCGAGCTGATCGACTACGACGAGGTCCGCGACCTCGCCCTGGCGCACCGACCCAAGATGATCATCTGTGGGGCGACCGCCTATCCCCGGCTGATCGACTTCGCCCGGTTCCGGGAGATCGCCGACGAGGTCGGCGCGTACCTGATGGTGGACGCCGCGCACTTCATCGGGCTGGTCGCTGGCCGGGCCATCCCGTCGCCGGTGCCGTACGCCGATGTCGTCTGCGCCACCACCCACAAGGTGCTGCGCGGCCCGCGCGGCGGCATGATCCTCTGCCGGGAGTCGCTGGCCTCCCGGATCGACAAGGCGGTCTTCCCGTTCACCCAGGGCGGCCCGCTGATGCACGCCGTCGCGGCCAAGGCGGTCGCGCTGCGCGAGGCCGCGCAGCCCGAGTTCCGGGCGTACGCCACGCAGGTGGTGGAGAACGCCCGGGCGCTCGCCGCCGGGCTGGCCGCCGAGGGGATGCGCCCGGTCTCCGGCGGCACCGACACCCACCTGGCCCTGATCGACCTGGGCGGGACCGGGGTGACCGGCGCCGAGGCCGAGGCCCGCTGCGACGCCGCGACCATCACGCTGAACAAGAACGCCATCCCGTACGACCCGCAGCGGCCGATGGTCGCCTCCGGCATCCGGGTCGGCACGCCGAGCGTCACCACCCAGGGCCTGGGGGTGCCGGAGATGCGCCAGGTCGCCTCGCTGATCGCCCGTGCGGTACGCACCGATCCGGCCGCACCGGGGAGCGCCGACACGCTCGCCGGGATCGCCGCCGAGGTCGCCGAGCTGGCCGCCGCCTTCCCGGCGTACCCCCGTGGCTAGGCCCTGGGTGCGCGCGCCGGAAGCGGCCGCGGACCGGCGCTGGCGCCTGCGTCACCTGCCGGTGCTGCTGCTCGCCTCGGCGCTGCTGGGTGCGGTGGCCGCGCTGCTCGGCGGGGTGACCGGCGGTGGTGACGCGGCGCTGGGCGCCGCGGCCGGGGTGGCCGTGACGGTGGTCAGCTACACGCTGACCACAGTGGTGCTGGCCTGGGCCGACGCGGTCAACCCGCAGCTGGTGCTCCCGTTCGGGCTCGGCCTGTACGCCGCCAAGTTCACCCTGCTGGGTGTCGTGATGGTGGCCGTGGCATCGACCGGCTGGGAGGGGCTGATCCCGCTCTGCCTCGGCATCGCGGCGGGGGTGGCGGTCTGGACCGGGGTGCACATCTGGTGGCTGACCAGGGTGCACCAGCGCGGGCTGTCCCGCTGACGGGTGCGGCGACACCGGCCGTGGTCTTTCGGGGCGCCGTCCCACCTGGCGGGCGACGCGCATGTCCGTCCACCTTCGGTCATTTTCTGCCTGGCGTAAGGGGAGTAGCGTGCCTCCAGACGACTTCACCCGCCAGATACCCACACAACGACGTTGTGCGGGGGGTGAGGCACAGCCTCGTATTCCCGGCTGATATCGTTCGCCCCGTCATGGCTGGTGACCAAACCCCCCGACCCACCGGCGGCCCGGACGATGTTCCGACCGGCGCCGGCCAGGGTTGGACCGCGCTCTCATACCTCATCGGGGGCATGCTCGTCTGGGGTTTCATCGGCTGGCTGGTCGATCAGTGGCTCGACACCGGGGGCATCGCCACCGGGATCGGCGTCGTGCTCGGCATGGCCGGGGGGATCATCCTGGTCGTCCGCCGACTCGGCACGCCTACTTAGGAAGGGACGCGGTGTTCGGACAGGCGAACGTCCTGGCAGCGGGCCAGGCGGCATTCCCACCCAGTGTGGAGGACTTCTACCTGCCCAGCATCCTGCCCTGGGGTGCGCACGACTCGTACTGGTTCACCAAGATCACGGCGATGGTCTGGATCGCCGTCGGCGTTCTGATCATCTTCTTCCTGGCCAGCTACCGGAATCCGCAGCTGGTGCCGACGAAGAAGCAGTGGTTCGCCGAGTCGATCTACGGCTTCGTGCGGAACAACATCGCGGTCGACATGATCGGGCACGCGGGGGTGCGGTTCGCGCCGTACTTCACCACGCTCTTCTGCTTCGTCCTGCTGACGAACGCGTTCGCGATCATCCCGTTCTTCCAGATCTCGCCGAACTCGCACATCGCGTTCCCGGCGTTCCTCGCCGTGATCAGCTACCTGCTGTTCAACTACATCGGCATCCGGCACCACGGCTTCGTGAAGTACTTCAAGAACTCCCTGATCCCGCCGGCGCCCTGGTACATCCTGCCGCTGCTGATCCCGATCGAGTTCTTCTCGACCTTCCTGGTCCGGCCGTTCTCGCTGGCCGTCCGTCTCTTCGCGAACATGTTCGCCGGCCACATGCTCCTGCTGGTCTTCACGCTCGGCGGTTTCGCGATGCTCAGCGCCAACACCTGGCTGGCGCCGGTCTCGGTGCTGTCCTGGGTGATGACCATCGCGCTCACCTTCCTCGAGTTCCTGGTGATCGTCCTGCAGGCCTACGTCTTCACCGTGCTGACCGCCAGCTACGTGCAGGGCGCGCTCGCCGAAGAGCACTGATCCACTTCGTACCAACAGTTGTCGTCCCGCGTGACCGTCACGCGTGATAACCAGGAGGAACCCACTAATGGACATCGCCGCGGTTACCGGCAGCACCGCCGCCATCGGCTACGGCCTCGCCGCCATCGGTCCCGGTATCGGCGTCGGCCTGGTCTTCGCCGCCTACATCCAGTCGACCGCCCGGCAGCCGGAGTCGTCCCGGATCACCCTGCCGTACGTCTGGATCGGCTTCGCCGTCATCGAGGCGCTCGCGCTGCTGGGCATCGCCTTCGGCTTCATCTGGGCCGGCACCGCCTGATCCAGCCCTTCTGACCGGGAGGTTTTCCCATGCTCTTCCTCGCCGCTCAGGGTGGTGAGACGACCCACAACCCGATCATCCCGCTCTGGCAGGAGATCGTGGTCGGTGGCATCGCCTTCATCGTGCTCTGCTTCGTGCTGATGAAGTTCGTCTTCCCGCGGATGGAGCAGACGTTCCAGGCGCGGGTCGACGCGATCGAGGGTGGCATCAAGCGCGCCGAGGCCGCCCAGGCCGAGGCCAACCAGCTGCTCGAGCAGTACCGCGCGCAGCTCGCCGAGGCGCGGACCGACGCCGCCAGGATCCGGGACGACGCCCGGGCCGACGCCGAGGGCATCCGCCAGGACGTTCTCGCCAAGGCGCGGGAGGAGTCCGACCGGATCATCGCGGCCGGCAAGGAGCAGCTCGCCGCCGAGCGGGCCACCATCGTGCGCGAGCTGCGTACGGAGGTCGGCACCATCGCGGTGGACCTGGCCAGCAAGATCGTCGGTGAGTCGCTCGCCGACGAGGCTCGTCGCAAGGGCACCGTCGACCGGTTCCTGAGCGGTCTCGAGAGCGCGGGGGCCCGCTGATGCAGGCCGCCAGCCGGGAGTCGTACACGGTCGCGGCCGAGCGCCTCGACGCGTACGTCCGCGGCGCGGAGCCGTCGGCGGTGGTCTCCACCGCCGACGACATCCTCTCCGTCGCCGATCTGCTGCGGCGCGAGCCGCGGCTGCGCCGGGCGCTGTCCGACCCGGCGCGGTCCGGCGAGGACCGTGCCGGGCTGCTGACCGGCATCCTGGGCGGCAAGGTGGGCGCGGACGCGCTCGACCTGCTGACCGGGCTGGTCTCCGGCCGGTGGTCGGCGCCGTCGGAACTGCTCGACGGCACCGAGCGGCTCGGCGTGGAGGCGCTGCTCGCCAGCGCCGACAGGTCGGGTGACCTCGGTGAGGTCGAGGACGAGCTGTTCCGCTTCGGCCAGGTGGTCTCCGGTCAGTCGGCGCTGTCCAACGCGCTGTCCGACCCGATCGCCCCGGTTGGGCAGCGGGCCGGGCTGGCCCGTGAGCTGCTCGCCGCCAAGGCCCGCCCGGTGACCGTCCGCCTCGTCGAGGCGGCTCTCGGCGGGTTCGGGGGACGCTCCTTCACCGGGGCGCTCACCCGGCTGGTCGAGCTGGCCGCCGACCGGCGGGACCGGCAGGTCGCGTACGTGACCGTGGCCGCCCCGTTGAGTGACGAGGAAGAGCGACGCCTCGGTGCCCGCCTCTCCGCGATGTACGGTCGAGAGGTTTCCGTCAAGCAGACGGTTGACCCGGAGGTGCTCGGTGGGGTGAGCGTGCGGGTCGGTTCCGACCTGTACGACGGCACCGTGCTGCGCCGCCTCAACGAGACCCGCAACGCGCTCGCGAAGCGCTGACCAGCGTCTCCGTAGCCCCCTGATCGACGCCATTCGGACCGGTCGGTACTAGGTATCCCGGGACCCTGATACTTAAGGAAGCAGAGGATGGCCGAGCTGACCATCTCGACGGAGGATATCCGCGGCGCCCTGGAGCGCTACGTCTCCTCCTACACCGCCGAAGTCTCCCGCGAGGAGGTCGGCACCGTCGCCGATGCCGGCGACGGCATCGCCCACGTCGAGGGCCTCCCCTCGACCATGACCAACGAGCTCCTGGAGTTCGAGGACGGCACGCTCGGTGTGGCGCTGAACCTCGACGTCCGGGAGATCGGTGTCGTCGTCCTCGGTGACTACGGCGGCATCGAAGAGGGTCAGCGCGTCAAGCGGACCGGTCGGGTGCTGTCCGTGCCGGTCGGCGACGCCTTCCTCGGCCGCGTGGTCAACGCGCTCGGCCAGCCGATCGACGGGCTCGGCGACCTCGCGAACGAGGGCTTCCGCGAGCTGGAGCTCCAGGCCCCGAACGTGATGTCCCGGCAGTCCGTCTCCGAGCCGCTGCAGACCGGTCTCAAGGCCGTTGACGCCATGACCCCGATCGGCCGGGGGCAGCGACAGCTGATCATCGGTGACCGGAAGACCGGCAAGACCACCGTCGCGCTGGACGCCATCCTCAACCAGCGGGACAACTGGCGCTCCGGCGACCCGACGAAGCAGGTCCGCTGCATCTACGTCGCCATCGGCCAGAAGGCCTCCACCATCGCCTCCATCAAGGGCCAGCTGGAGGAGGCCGGCGCGATGGAGTACACCACCATCGTGGCCTCCCCGGCCTCCGACCCGGCCGGCTTCAAGTACCTCGCCCCCTACACCGGCTCGTCCATCGGGCAGCACTGGATGTACGGCGGCAAGCACGTCCTGATCGTCTTCGACGACCTGAGCAAGCAGGCCGAGGCGTACCGGGCCGTGTCGCTGCTGCTGCGTCGCCCGCCGGGCCGCGAGGCGTACCCGGGTGACGTCTTCTACCTGCACTCCCGTCTGCTGGAGCGCTGCGCGAAGCTCTCCGACGAGCTGGGCGGCGGCTCGATGACCGGCCTGCCGATCATCGAGACGAAGGCCAGCGACATCTCGGCCTTCATCCCGACCAACGTCATCTCGATCACCGACGGCCAGATCTTCCTCGAGACCGACCTGTTCAACCAGGGCGTCCGGCCGGCGATCAACGTCGGCACCTCGGTCTCCCGGGTCGGTGGCGCCGCGCAGGTGAAGCCGATGAAGAAGGTCGCCGGTTCGCTCCGGCTCAACCTGGCCCAGTTCCGCGAGCTGGAGGCGTTCGCCGCCTTCGCCTCCGACCTGGACCGGGCCTCCCGCGCCCAGCTGGAGCGCGGTTCCCGCCTGGTCGAGCTGCTCAAGCAGTCGAACTATGCGCCGTACCCGGTGCAGGAGCAGGTCGTCTCGGTCTGGGCCGGCACCGAGGGCAAGCTGGACGACATCCCGGTGGGCGAGGTCCGGCGCTTCGAGTCGGAGTTCCTCCAGTACCTGCGCCACAAGCACGGGGGCGTCCTCGCCGCGATCGCGGACAACAAGTGGGACGACGAGATCATCGGCTCGCTCGACTCGGCCATCACCGAGTTCAAGCAGGTCTTCCTGGGCAAGGAGGACGAGCAGCGGATCAACGAGGCGCCGGCCAAGCCGCTGGAGGGCGAGGAGAACCGTGAGACGGTGACCCGCTTCCGCGACGGCTCGACCGACCGCCCGGTAGAGAGCTGATCCATGGCCGCCCAGGTACGCGTTCTTCGTCAACGGATCCGCTCGGCGAAGTCGATGAAGAAGATCACCAAGGCGATGGAGCTCGTGGCGACGAGCCGGATCGCCAAGGCTCAGGCGCGGGTGGAGGCGTCCCTGCCGTACGCCCAGGCCATCACTGGCGTGCTCACGGCGCTTGCGTCCAACGCGCGGATCGACCACCCGCTGCTCACCCCGCGTGAGCGGGTGCGGCGGGCGGGCGTCCTGCTGGTCACCAGCGACCGGGGTCTCGCCGGCGGCTACAGCTCCAACGCGATCAGGACGGCGGAGTCACTGATCGCCCGGCTCAAGGCCGACGGCAAGGAGCCGGTGCTCTACGTCATCGGGCGTAAGGGCGTCACGTTCTACCGGTTCCGCAACCGGCCGATCGAGGCGAACTGGACCGGCTTCTCCGAGCAGCCGTCCTTCGCCGACGCCCGTCAGGTGGGCGAGACGCTGATCAAGGCGTTCATCGGCGGCGCGGACGACGTCGACGGCGGGCCAGGGCCGGACGGGGTGCTCGGGATCGACGAGCTGCACATCGTCTACACCGAGTTCCACTCCCTGATGACCCAGACGCCCGTCGCGAAGATCATCGGGCCGATGCAGGTCGAGGACCGTCCGCGGTCCGAGGGTCTGCTGCCGGCGTACGACTTCGAGCCGGAGGCGGACGCGCTGCTCGACGCGCTGCTGCCGAAGTACATCAACACGCGGATCTACGCGGCGTTGATCGAGTCGGCGGCGAGCGAGTCGGCGGCTCGGCGGCGGGCGATGAAGAGCGCCACCGACAACGCCGAAGAGATGATCGAGAAGTACACGCGTGAGATGAACACGGCCCGCCAGGCCGGGATCACCCAGGAGATCAGCGAGATCGTCGGCGGCGCGAACGCGCTCGCCGCGTCGGGAAGTGAAGTGTGATGACTGCCCCAGTAGAGACCAAGACGGCCACGGGTCGCGTGGTCCGGGTCATCGGCCCGGTCGTCGACGCCGAGTTCCCGCGCGACGCCATGCCGGCCCTGTTCAACGCCCTGCACGTGGACGTGACGCTCTCCGGCGGCGAGAAGACGCTGACCCTGGAGGTCGCCCAGCACCTGGGTGACAACATGGTCCGCGCCATCTCGATGCAGCCGACCGACGGCCTGGTCCGTGGCACCGAGGTGCGCGACACCGGCTCGCCGATCAGCGTGCCGGTCGGCGACGCGGTCAAGGGCCACGTGTTCAACGCGATCGGTGAGTGCCTCAACCTGACCGAGGGCGAGACCCTCCAGGCCGACGACCGGTGGGGCATCCACCGCAAGGCCCCGGCCTTCGCGGACCTGGAGCCGAAGACCGAGATGCTGGAGACCGGCATCAAGGTCATCGACCTGCTCGCCCCGTACGTCAAGGGCGGCAAGATCGGCCTGTTCGGCGGTGCCGGTGTGGGCAAGACGGTGCTCATCCAGGAGATGATCACCCGGGTCGCCCGGAACTTCGGTGGTACCTCGGTCTTCGCTGGCGTGGGTGAGCGCACCCGTGAGGGCAACGACCTCATCGCCGAGATGACCGAGTCCGGCGTCATCGACAAGACCGCGCTGGTCTACGGCCAGATGGACGAGCCGCCGGGCACCCGGCTGCGGGTGGCGCTGTCCGCGCTGACCATGGCGGAGTACTTCCGCGACGTGAAGAAGCAGGAGGTGCTGCTCTTCATCGACAACATCTTCCGCTTCACCCAGGCCGGTTCCGAGGTTTCCACGCTGCTCGGCCGCATGCCGAGCGCCGTGGGTTACCAGCCGACCCTGGCCGACGAGATGGGCGAGCTCCAGGAGCGGATCACCTCCGTCCGGGGCCAGGCCATCACCTCGATGCAGGCGATCTACGTGCCCGCCGACGACTACACCGACCCGGCGCCGGCCACCACGTTCGCCCACCTGGACGCGACCACCAACCTGGAGCGGTCGATCTCCGACAAGGGCATCTACCCGGCCGTGGACCCGCTGGCGTCCTCGTCCCGGATCCTCGCCCCGGAGTTCGTCGGCGAGGACCACTTCCAGGTCGCCACCGAGGTGAAGCGGATCCTGCAGCGCTACAAGGACCTGCAGGACATCATCGCCATCCTCGGTATTGAGGAGCTCTCCGAGGAAGACAAGATCACCGTGCAGCGCGCCCGGCGGATCGAGCGCTTCCTGTCGCAGAACACCTACGCCGCCGAGCAGTTCACCGGCGTGCCGGGCTCGACGGTCCCGATCAGCGAGACCATCGAGGCGTTCAAGAAGATCAGCGAGGGCGAGTACGACCACTTCCCCGAGCAGGCCTTCTTCATGTGCGGCGGTCTGGAGGACCTGGAGCGCAAGGCGAAGGAACTGATGTCGGAGGGCTGAGACCTCCGCCACAGCAACGAAGGCCACCCCGGCGCGAGCCGGGGTGGCCTTCGCCGTGTCCGGTCCTGATCGTGCCCCGTGTCGGTTCTCCGGGTACGCGGTGCCCGCAGCGGCGCGGTACCGTTTCGAGCGCGACGCCCGCGAACCGGCGTCGCTCCGGTGCAACTTTTCGGCTGCGTACGCCCGTCTCCTAAGTCGTGGGCGTGACGACGAATGGAGAAGCTCGTGGGTAAGGCCGGCAAGGGCGGCGGCAAGCCGTCCATGTGGTCGGGCGTGCCGCGGTGGGCCAGGACGTGCACCGTCTTCGGCGCCGTGCTCATGCTGCTCAGCGGCGTGGTGCTGGTCGGCTACGAGGCGCTGCTGGCCCGGTACGAGGGCGCCGTCGGCAAGGCCGACCTCTTCGGCGACCAGGCGGCCGGGGCGCAGGAGCGCAAGAGCGACATCAAGGGCCCGCTCAACATCCTGCTGGTCGGCACCGACCCGCGCAAGGCGGAGGACCGGCCGCTGGCCGACTCGATCATGGTGCTGCACGTGCCGGAGTCGATGGACCGGGCGTACCTGTTCTCCATGCCCCGCGACCTCTACGTCGACATCCCCAAATTCGACAAGGCCGGCTACCCGGGCGGCACCGGGAAGCTCAACGGGGCCATGTCGCACGGCAGCGTCGTGCGGGGGCAGAACCCGAGCGCCCCGCAGGGCTTCGCGCTGCTCGCCGAGACCGTGCAGAAGGTGACCGGCATCGAGCGGTTCGACGCCGGCGCGATCATCAACTTCACCGGCTTCCAGAAGATCGTCGACGCGATGGGCGGCGTCGACATGTACATCGAGCGGGACGTGACGTCGGAGCACCGCGAGCCGGACGGCACCCACCGCAAGGGCAACCCGAACGGCCCCGGCTACATCGGGCCGCAGGCGGAGTACAAGAAGGGCACCCAGCACCTGAGCGGCTGGCAGGCGCTGGACTACGTCCGGCAGCGCTACCCCAAGAACGGCGTCCCGGACTCCGACTACGGCCGCCAGCGCCACCAGCAGCAGTTCATCAAGGCGATGGTCAAGCAGGCGTTCAGCGCCGACGTGGTGACCAACCCGATCAAGCTGGACAAGGTGATCCGGGCCGCTGGCCAGTCGTTGACCTTCAACGGCCGGGGCAACAGCGTGGTCGACTTCGCCATCGCCCTCAAGGGCGTCCGGTCGGAGAACGTCGAGCTGATCAAGCTGCCGGGCGAGGGGATCGGCACCGGCCGCGCGTACAAGGGCGAGCGGCTGCTGCCCGCCGCCGACGACTTCTTCACCGCGCTGAAGAACGAACAGCTGGACGCGTTCCTCCTCGAACACCCGGAGTTCCGCAACCGGAACAAGTGAGCCCCGCGGCACCGCCGGGCCGGCTTCCCGCCGGCCCGGCTCCGCGTGTCACCACGCCAGGTGGTGCAGGTCTCGCCACCCGCGTTGGGGAGCCCCCGGCGGCGGGACTAGACTTTTGGCAATCCGCCGCCGCAGCAAGGAGACAGCGTGGCACAGCAGCTTCACGTCGAGCTCGTAGCCGTCGAGGAGAAGGTCTGGTCCGGTGAGGCCGAGATGGTCGTCGCCCGGACGACCGAGGGTGAGCTGGGTGTGCTGCCGGGGCACGCGCCCCTGCTCGGCCAGCTCGCGGAGCCCAGCCAGATCCGTATCAAGCAGGCCGGCGGCCAGCAGGTCGCGTACGACATCGCCGGCGGCTTCCTGTCGGTGACCGGTGAGGGCGTCACCGTCCTCGCCGAGAGCGCCTCCCCGGCCACCCCCGCGCGCTGAGCCGACCCGCCGATGGAGATCGTGGAAGGGATCGGAATCGGCTTCGCGGTGGTCGTCGCCGCGGCCCTGATCCTCTTCATCCGGCGGGCCCTCGTCACGCGTAGCGGAGGCATCATCCGGCTCGGCGTCCGGGTCACCACCGTGCTCGACGGCCGGGGCTGGTCGCCCGGCTTCGGCCGGTTCGCCGGCGACGAGCTCCGGTGGTACCGGATGTTCAGCTTCGCCCTGCGGCCCAAGCGGGTGCTCTCCCGCAAGGAGCTGGTGGTGGAGCGCCGGCGGCTGCCCGAGGGGCAGGAGCGGTTCTCCATGCCCGCCGACTGGGTGATCCTCCGGTGTACCAGTCACCACGCTCCGGTCGAGATCGCCATGGCGCGATCCACGGTCACCGGGTTCCTCTCCTGGCTCGAGGCCGCCCCGCCGGGGGCGGCCTCGCCGCGTCTGGCGTCCCAGGACTGGCCCGCCGCCTGATCTCCCTTTGGTCGCGGCTTCGGGTGTGTCCAGGGGCGCCGGCCAGCGGCGTACCTGGACCGGGACTCACCGGTGCAGCGGACGGCGGCAGTGGTAGACCAGGGCCGGCGGCAGGTTCGTCCAGACCGTCCGTCCCACGGTCACCTCGTCGAAGACGCCGGTCAGCAACCGGTGGAAGCGTCGCGCCGGCCGGGTCGGCAGCGCGTGCCGGTACGCGAAGGTGGTGAAGACGCCGCCGCGTCCGAGCGTCGCGACGACCGCGTGGAGGATTGCGCGTTGCCGGTCGGCGGGGAACGCGGCCCAGGGCAGCCCGCTGACCACCACGTCGGCGGAGGGCAGCTGGCGTTCCGCCAGCAGCGCGTCGAGCGTGGCGGCGTCGGCGCGTACCACCTCCACGATCGGGTGCCGGCGGGCCAGGCCGGTGGCGAAGGCCGGGTTGACCTCGACCGCCATGTGGTGACCTCGGCCGGCCAGCCGCTCCTGGATCGCCCGGGTGAATGCCCCCGTCCCTGGGCCGAGTTCGACCACCAGTGGATGTCCCACCCGAGGCACGGCCGCGGTGATGTCGCGGGCCAGTGTGGCACCGCTGGGCAGCACCGCTCCGGTGGTGAGCGGGTGCCGGGCGAACTGGGCGAGGAAGGTCGGCGTATCGCTGGTCACGCCGGTCGACGCTAGGCGCGCGGCGAGCGGGCGGGCGTCGTGCCGGCGGTCGGGATACCGGCCACCCGGAGGAGGTGTGACGGCCGATGGGAGGGCCAGCGCAGGTGCGGGCCGTCCGTATGGTTGGCCCGGTGATGGGTGGGCGACGCGGTTGGTGGCCGGAGCTGCTGCTCGGGCTGGGCACGGCCGCGTTGGGTCTGGCCAGCACCACCTGGATGGCCTCGGCCGGAGTGCCTCGCGAGAAGTGGGCGGGCGTCTTCGCGGTCCTCGCCGGGCTCGCCCTGGTCGCCGTCCGGCGGTGGCCCTGGCCGGTGCTGCTCGCGGAGTCGGCGCTGCTGGTGATGGCCGACGCGGTGACGCTGCCCGGCTCGGGCACCGCGCAGCTGGCCGCGGCGGTCGCGCTGGGCTACGTCGCGTACCGGTTCGGCCGGCGGGCGACGGCGGCGGCGTACCTCCTCTTCCTCGCCGCGACGGTGGTCGACGCCGTGGACGCGGGCAACGTGGGTGTGCTCTCCGGCGGTCCGGGGGTGATCCGGCTGGTCCTGCTGGCCGGGGTCGCCGCCGCACCGATGGCGTTCGGCCGCTACCTGCGTGGCGTGCGCCAGGTCGCGACGGCGGCGGAGGAGCGCGCCCGGGAGGCGGAGGAGCGCCGGGCGGTGGAGACCCGGGCGGTCCGGCTCGCCGAGCGGGCGAGCATCGCCCGGGACCTGCACGACATCGTGGCCCACCACATCGCGGCGATCGCCCTGCGCGCCGGCGCGGCCCGGTACGCGGTGCAGCACACCGGCCGGACCGACGAGGCGGTGTCCGCCCTGGGGGAGTTGCGGGACACCGCCGGGAAGGTGCTGGACGAGCTGCGGGAGCTGCTGGAGGTGCTCCGGGACCCGGAAGCGGTCGAGCCGGCCGACCTGCAGGTGGAGCCGGAACAGGTGATCCGGGAGGCGGCCCGCCGGGTTCGCGAAGCAGGGCTGGCCGTCCAGGTCGCCGTCCCGTCCGCGCTGGCCCGGGTGCCGCTGGTGGTGGGGACGACGGCCTCCCGGGTGGTGCAGGAGGCGCTGACCAACAGCCTCAAGCACGCCGGCCCCGGGGCGATCGCCTCGGTGGACGTGTGGGTCGTCGACGGTGCGCTGCTGGTGGAGGTCCTGGACAGCGGGCCGGCGCGGCCGCGCCCCACGCTGCCGGCGTCGGGCTACGGGCTGAGCGGGATGCGGGAGCGGGTCGGTCTGCTCGGTGGCACACTCGCCGCGGCGGCCACCGAAGGCGGCGGCTGGCGGGTGCGGGCCCGGCTGCCGATCAGGGAGAAACCATGATCAGAGTTCTCGTGGTCGACGACCAGACCCTCGTCCGGGCCGGCGTGGGCCTGCTGCTCCGGACGGCCGGTGGCTTCGAGGTGGTCGGCGAGGCGGGAGACGGCCACGACGCCGTCCGGCTCGCCGAGCGGCTGCGGCCGGACGTGATCCTGATGGACCTGCGGATGCCCCGGATGGACGGCATCGAGGCGACCCGACGGATCCTGATGCGGCAGCCGTCGGCCCGGGTGCTCGTGCTGACCACCTTCGCCGACGACGCCAACGTCTACGGCGCGCTGGGCGCCGGCGCGCTCGGCTACCTGGTGAAGGACGGCGCCCCGGAGGAACTGGTCGACGCGGTGGGCCGGGCGGCGCGCGGGGAGGCGCTGCTGGCGCCGCCGGTGCTGGCCCGCGTCCTGCACCGGGCGCTCGCCGCCCACGACCGTGACCAGCGGCCCCACCCCGACGCGTCCGTGCGGCTGCTCAGCCCCCGCGAGCGGGAGGTGCTGGCGCTGGTCGGCGCTGGACTGTCGAACGCGGAGATCGGTGCGCGGCTCCACCTGGGGGTGACCACCGTGAAGACGCACGTGTCGGCCGCGATGGAGAAACTGGAGCTGCGCAACCGGGTGCAGGCGGCGGTGCTGGCGCACCGGCTCGGCCTGGTCGACGACGACTTCAATCCGGTGCCGGGTGCGGGGTCACCCTAGGGAGACGGCCGGCCATCCGGAGGACCCCGGTCGGCCGGCGGGAGGACGGCGGGGCCGTCCGGGCGCGGCACGCTTGCTGACGTGACTCTCCTGGATTCCCTGCTGGACCGGCTCGGCACCCTGCCACCGGGCTACGTCCTGTTGGCCGCCGCGGCCGTGCTCGCCGCCGAGGTGGGCCTGCTGGCCGGCGTGGTGCTGCCGGCGGCCACCACCATGCTGACGGTGGGGCTGCTGGCCCGGGCCGGTCGGCTCGACCTGGGGGTGGCGCTCGTCGTGACGACGCTCGCCGCGTTCGCCGGGGACCAGCTCGGTTACCTGGAGGGGCGGCTGCTCGGCCCCCGGCTGCGACGCGGACGGCTGGGCCGGTGGGTGGGGGAGCACCGCTGGGGGCGGGCCGAGGCCCTGGTTGCCGCCCGGGGTGGGCCGGCGGTGCTGCTTGGCCGCTGGACCGCGTTCGTCCGGACCCTGGTGCCCCGGGTGGCCGGGATGGCCCGGCTGCCGTACCGCCGGTTCGTGCTCTTCGACGGGCTGGCGGTGGCGGTCTGGGTGCCGGGGACGGTGCTGCTCGGCTGGGCCGTCGGCGCGGTGCCGACCGGGCTGCTGGCGGCCGCCGGGGTGTTGCTGGTCGCGGCCGTCGCCGTCGTCGTCGCGGTCCACCGGCGTCGGGTGCGCCGCCGCCGTCGCGCCGCGCGGTCCTGCCCCGGGCCGGCCCGCGGCCGCCGGCCGACCCGGCGGTGGCCGGGCTCGCAGCGGACCGGAGCCGGGCGGAGCGCCCCGGCCAGTCGCGGGGCCCTCGACCGTTCCTGATCTCGCCGGCCGCCGCCGGAGGTTCGGTCGCCGGATCCGGTCCACCGGAGCGGCCGGGTGGCTGCCACGGCGTCCGGTCCGCGGGAGGGTCACGCCTCAGCCGACCTCGGCGACCAGCTCGACTTCGTACCCGTGCCCGTCGGTGAGGTAGGCGGCGTAGCTGTGCGGGCCGCCGGCGTGCGGGTGGCGGTCCGGGAAGAGCAGCGTCCAGCCGTGCGCCGGCGCGGCCGCGACCAGCCGGTCCACCGCGGCGGGCGGACCGGCGTGGAACGCGAGGTGGTTGAGGCCGGGGGCGAGCCGGTCGTGGAACCACCCGGACAGCGCCGGGGACTCCTCCATGACCAGGTACGTCGGGCCGAGCCGCCAGGACCGGCCGGCCGGCCAGTCCTGGTACGGCGTCCAGCCCAGCTCGCCGAGCAGCCAGCCCCAGCTCGCCTTCGCCGCGTCGAGGTCGGGCACCCAGACCTCGACGTGGTGCAGCGTGCCGGTGCTCAGCGCTTCCCGCCCGGCACCCATAGCACATCGCCGTCCGGATTTGCCGTTCTTGACAGGATAAAGAGCAGATCGGAGAGCCGGTTGAGATACTTTGCCGGAAGGGAGTTGGTGCGATCCGGGTCGTGCGCGACCAGTGCCCAGGCGGCCCGTTCGGCGCGCCGGGCGACCGTCCGTGCCACGTGCAGCAGCGCCGCGCCCGCGGTGCCGCCGGGGAGGATGAAGGAGTCGAGCTTGCTCAGGCGTGCGTTGTACTCGTCGCACCAGCCCTCAAGGCGCTCCACGTACTCCTCGGTGACCCGCAGCGGCGGGTACTTCGGGTCCGGCTCGACCGGGGTGGACAGGTCGGCGCCCACGTCGAACATGTCGTTCTGGATCGACCCCAGCACCGCCCGGAGTTCCTCGTCGAGCTGCCCGAGGGCGAGCGCCACGCCGATCGCGGCGTTGCACTCGTCGACATCCGCGTACGCGGCGATCCGGGGGTCGGTCTTCGACACCTGCTCGTTGTTGCTCAGCCTGGTCATGCCGGCGTCGCCGGCCTTGGTGTAGATGCGCGTGAGGTGGACGGCCATGACGCACAGCCTACGGATACCGGACCTGACGATCCCGGCCCGGCCGGACCCGGCCCTCGGGTGGCCGGGCGGAGCGGGGCCCGGTGACGCCGGTGACCCGGCGGTCAACGACGTCGACGTCATCCGGGTCGACGGCGACGCCCGCCTGGCCGGTACGGTGCACGTGGTCGGGGCCAAGAACTCCGCGCTCAAACTGATGGCGGCCGCGCTGCTCGCCCCGGGCCGCAGTGTGATCACCAACGTTCCCCGGATCACCGACATCGCGATCATGGGGGAGGTGCTGCGCCGGCTCGGCTGCGGCGTGCGGTTCGAGGCCGACGATCCGGTCGACCCGATGGTCGCCCGGGGCGGGGTTGCCCGGTCCCGCTCGGTCATCATCGACGTGCCCGAGCGGCCCGGCGCGGAGGCCGACTACGACCTGGTCCGCCGGCTGCGCGCGTCGATCTGCGTGCTGGGCCCGCTGCTGGCCCGCCGGGGGTACGTGCGGGTGGCCCACCCCGGCGGGGACGCGATCGGCTCCCGCGGGCTGGACATGCACATCTCGGGACTGACCCGGATGGGCGCGGACATCTCGGGTGAGCACGGTTTCGTCATCGCCTCCGCCCCGGACGGCCTGCACGGCGCGGAGATCGTGCTGGACTTCCCCAGCGTGGGGGCCACCGAGAACCTGGTGATGGCGGCGGTGCTGGCCCGGGGCGTGACGGTGATCGACAACGCGGCCCGCGAGCCGGAGATCGTCGACATCTGCACCATGGCCAACCAGATGGGTGCCCGGATCTCGGGCGCGGGCACCTCCACCCTGCGCATCATCGGGGTGTCCGAGCTGCGCCCGGTGCGGCACGCCACGGTGGGGGACCGGATCGTCGCCGGCACCTGGGCGTTCGGCGCCGCGATGACCCGGGGGGACGTCACCGTCACCGGCCTGGACCCCGCCTATCTGGAGGTCGCGCTGGACAAGCTGGTCTCGGCCGGCGCCCTGGTGGAGACCCGCGGCGACGCCTTCCGGGTACGCGCCGACGACCGGCCCGCCGCCGTCGACGTGGTCACCCTGCCGTACCCGGGCTTCGCCACCGACCTGCTGCCGATGGCGATTGGCCTGGCCGCGGTGAGCCACGGCGCCTCGCTGATCACAGAGAACATCTTCGACGGCCGGTTCATGTTCGCCAACGAGATGATGCGGCTGGGGGCGGACATCCAGACCGACGGCCACCACGCGGTGGTACGGGGTCGCGACCGCCTCTCCGGCGCCCCGGTGCGCGCCACCGACATCCGGGCCGGCGCGGGCCTGATCATCGCGGGGCTCTGCGCGGAGGGGGTCACCGAGGTGTCCCACGTGCACCATGTCGACCGGGGCTACCCGGACTTCGTGGCCGACCTGCGGGCGCTCGGTGTGGAGGTGGAGCGGGGGACCACGCCGACGGCGCCGGACCTCACCATCTGAGAGGCCCCGCCGCCGGGGCCTTAGCCGTCGTTCAGGCTCGCCGACTAGGGTGCAGACAGACACTCAATCGCAGCGAGGGAGAAGCAGATGGCGGGTCGACTCGCGGTCGTCGGTGCCGGGCTGATGGGTTCGGGCATCGCCCAGGTCGCGGCGCAGGCGGGCTGGCAGGTGACGCTGCGCGACCTGGACGATGCGGCCACCGGGCGGGGCGTCGACGGCATCCGGAAGTCGCTGGAGAAGTTCGCCGAGAAGGGCCGCATCGACGCGTCCGAGGTCGAGGCGACGCTGGGCCGGATCACCCTCACCACCGAGCTGGAGGCGGTCGCCGACGCGGACATCGTGATCGAGGCGGTCTTCGAGCGGTTGGAGATCAAGCACGAGGTGTTCCGCGCGCTGGACAAGATCTGCAAGTCCGACGCGGTGCTGGCCACCAACACCTCGGCCATCCCGGTGACCCAGATCGCCGCGGTGACGCAGCGCCCGGAGTCGGTCGTCGGCACCCACTTCTTCTCGCCGGTCCCGATGATGAAGCTCTGCGAGCTGGTCCGGGGCTACAAGACCAGCGACGAGACCCTGGCCCGTTCCAAGGCGTTCGCCGAGGGAATCGGCAAGACCGTGGTGGTGGTCAACCGGGACATCGCCGGTTTCGTCACCACCCGGCTGATCTCGGCGCTGGTCGTCGAGGCGGTCAAGCTGGTCGAGTCCGGCGTGGTGTCGGCGGAGGACCTGGACACCGCCTGCCGGCTCGGTTTCGGCCACGCCATGGGCCCGCTGGCCACCACCGACCTGACCGGCGTGGACGTGCTGCTGCACGCCTCGAAGAACATCTACACCGACACCGCCGACGAGAAGTTCTTCCCGCCGGAGCTGCTCCAGCGCATGGTCACCGCCGGCGACCTGGGGCGTAAGACCGGCAAGGGTTTCTACACGTACTGAGTCCGGACATCCGACCGGGGCGGGCGCCGGGCGCCCGCCCCGGTCGTCGTCAGCCGTCGCGCTTGGTGGTCCAGCGGAAGGTGGTCAGGCAGAGCACCAGGCCGATCACGCACCACAGCGCCAGCACCAGGGCGACCCGGCCCAGCTCGAACGAGCCGGCCGGTTCCTGGGCGCCGAAGCTCTCCGGCAGGAAGACCGCCCGAAGCCCCTGGCACATCCACTTGAGCGGGAAGAGCGCCGCCGCCTGCTGCATCCAGGCGGGCAGCTCGGTGAAGACGAAGAACACCCCGGAGATGAACTGGAGTACCAGGGAGACCGGGGTGACCACGGCGGAACCGCTGCGCGCGGTGCGGGCCAGCGAGGAGATGGCGATCCCGCACAGGGTGCAGGAGGTCACCCCGAGCACGGCGACCCAGCCGAAGGTGAACCACTTCGCGGCGGTGCCCGGCAGGTCCAGGTCGAACAGCGCCACGGCGACGGCCAGGAGCAGCACGGTCTCGGCGACGCCGATCGCCACCACCATGATCACCTTGCCGGCGAACCAGACCCACTTCGGCATCGGGGTGCCCCGGTAGCGCTTGAGCACCCCCCGGTCCCGCTCGATCGGGATCCAGATGCCGAGGTTCTGGAAGCTCACCGTCATCAGCCCGGTCGCGATCATGCCGGTGATGAAGTACTGGGTGAACTTCACCCCGCCGCCGATCGTGCCGCCGAAGATCGAGGCGAAGATCAGGATCATGATGATCGGGAAGCCCATCGTGAAGACGACGGACTCCCGGCTGCGCAGGAACTGGGTGATCTCCAGCCGGCCCTGCCGCAGCGCGAGGGCGCCCAGGCCGAGCCGCCGGCCCGGGGTGGCGGCGACCGGGGCCGCCGGCTTCGTCGTGGTCGTCATCGGTTTCCGATCATCTTCAGGTAGATGTCTTCCAGGGTCGGCCGGGTCACCGTCAGGCCGGGGACCTCGCCGCCGAAGCGCCCGGCCAGCTCCGCCACCAGGGCCGTCGGCGTCGCGCTCTCCGCGGTCTGCGGAGTCCCGTCCGGGGTACGCCAGGAGACGGTCGCCAGGGCCTCCTGCCGGTTGCCGAGCCGGTTCGGCGGGGCCACCTCGACCAGCCGGCCGCCGCTGATCACCCCGACCCGGTCGGCGAGCGACTCGGCCTCGTCCAGGTAGTGGGTGGTGAGCACGATGGTGGTGCCGGCCGCCGCCAGGTCCCGGATCAGTTCCCAGAACTCCCGCCGGGCCTCCGGGTCGAAGCCGGTGGTCGGCTCGTCGAGGAAGAGCAGCTCGGGGCGGCCGATGATGCCCAGCGCCACGTCCAGCCGACGCTTCTGCCCGCCGGAGAGGGTGTGCGTGCGGGCCTTCGCCTTGCCGGCCAGGCCGACCCGCTCGACCACCTTGTCCGGGTCGTCCGCGTCGGGGTAGAAGCCGGAGAAGTGCCGGACCACCTCGGCGACGGTCAGCTCGTCGAACTCGCCGGTGCCCTGGAGCACGATGCCGACCCGGGAACGCCAGTGCGGGTCCGGGCGGGCCGGGTCGCTGCCCAGCACGGAGACCTCGCCGGCGTCGCGCTGCCGGTAGCCCTCCAGGATCTCCACCGTGGTGGTCTTGCCCGCGCCGTTCGGGCCGAGCAGAGCGAACACCTCGCCGCGCCGGACGTCGAGGTCGACCCCCGCCACCGCGACGTTGTCGCCGTACGCCTTGCGCAGTCCCCGTACGGAGATCGCGAGCTCGTCATCCATGACGTCCAGTGTGCGACCCGGCCGCCGCCCGCGGCGGTCCGGGGTGTGGTGGTGTCGGCCATGTCGCGCCGCTCGTGCCCGGTGGTCTGCTCCATGGACGTGTGTGGTTTTCCACAGCCCGTTTTACTGAACGGTAACTTAGACTCCGGAAATGGACGAGAAGGCACTCCCGGGCCGGCTGCCGGAGCGCGACCGCCCCTGGGTGATGCGCACGTACGCCGGGCACTCCTCCGCCGCGGCCACCAACGCGCTCTTCCGGCGCAATCTCGCCAAGGGGCAGACCGGTCTGTCGGTCGCCTTCGACCTGCCGACCCAGACCGGTTACGACCCGGACCACGAGCTGGCCGCCGGCGAGGTCGGCCGGGTCGGGGTGCCGGTGGCCCACCTGGGCGACATGCGGGCCCTCTTCGACGGCATCCCGCTCGCCGAGATGAACACCTCGATGACGATCAACGCGCCGGCGATGTGGCTGCTCGCCCTCTACGGCACGGTGGCGATGGAGCAGGGTCACACCGCCTCGATGCTCTCCGGCACCACGCAGAACGACATCATCAAGGAGTACCTGTCGCGGGGGACGTACATCTTCCCGCCGGCGGCGTCGCTGCGGCTCACCGCGGACATCATCGCGCACACGCTGACGACGATGCCGAAGTGGAACCCGGCCAACATCTGCTCGTATCACCTCCAGGAGGCCGGCGCGACGCCGGTACAGGAGGTCGGCTTCGCGCTAGCCACCGCCGTCGCCGTGCTCGACGCGGTCCGCGACTCCGGTCAGGTGCCCGCCGAGCGGATGGGCGACGTGGTGCAGCGGATCTCCTTCTTCGTCAACGCCGGGGTGCGCTTCGTCGAGGAGATCGCCAAGATGCGCGCCTTCGGCGCACTCTGGGACGAGATCACCCGCGGGCGTTACGGCGTGCAGGATCCGAAGCAGCGCCGCTTCCGCTACGGCGTGCAGGTCAACTCGCTGGGCCTGACCGAGGCGCAGCCGGAGAACAACATCCAGCGCATCGTGCTGGAGATGCTCGGCGTCACCCTCTCCCGGGACGCCCGGGCCCGCGCGGTGCAGCTGCCCGCCTGGAACGAGGCGCTCGGCCTGCCCCGGCCGTGGGACCAGCAGTGGTCGCTGCGGATGCAGCAGGTGCTCGCGTACGAGTCGGACCTGCTGGCGTACCCGGACCTCTTCGAGGGCTCACACGTGATGACCGCGCTGGTCGACGAGATCGTCACCGGCGCCCGCGTGGAGCTGGAGAAGGTACTGGAGATGGGCGGCGTGGTGGCGGCCGTGGAGACCGGCTACCTCAAGAGCGCGCTGGTCGCCTCGCTGGCCGACCGGCGCCGCCGGATGGAGTCCGGCGCCGACGTGGTGGTCGGCGTCAACCGGTTCACCGAGACCGAGCCGTCCCCGCTGACCGCCGCCGGCGCGGAGGCCATCGAGCAGGTCGACCCGGCGGTCGAGGCGACCGCCACCGCCTCCGTACGCGAATGGCGGGCCGGGCGGGACGGCGCGGCAGTCGACGCGGCACTGGCCCGGCTCCGCGCGGACGCCGCGACCACGACGAACCTGATGCCGGCGACGCTGGGGTGCGTGCGGGCCGGGGTGACCACCGGCGAGTGGGCCGGCGTGCTGCGCCAGGTCTTCGGCGAGTACCGGGCGCCCACCGGGCTGGTTGGCGCGGCCGGGGCCGGCGGGGACGCCACCCTGGTCGCGGTCCGGAAGCGGGTCGCTGCCACCGCCACCGAGCTGGGCAGCGGCCGGCTGCGGCTGCTGGTCGGCAAGCCCGGCCTGGACGGCCACTCCAACGGTGCCGAGCAGATCGCGGTACGCGCCCGCGACGCCGGCTTCGAGGTGGTCTACCAGGGCATCCGGCTCACCGCCGGGCAGATCGTCGCGGCCGCCGTCGAGGAGGACGTGGACCTGGTCGGCCTGTCGGTGCTCTCCGGCTCGCACCTCGCGGCCGTGCCGGCGGTTCTCGACGGGCTGCGCGCGGCCGGGCGCGGTGACCTGCCGGTGGTCGTCGGCGGGATCATCCCCGCCGGGGACGCCGAGGCGCTGCGGGCCGCCGGGGTCGCCCGGGTCTTCACCCCGAAGGACTTCGCCCTGACCGGCATCATCGACGAGCTGGTCGGCGTGATCCGGGAGGCCAACGGCCTGACCGGCTGACCCACGGCCCGCGCGGGCGCGGGCCGCCGTGGTCAGCGGCTCTGGTACGTCATGCAGTCGGCCATGTCGTTGTCCGGACCGACGGTGATCGCCGGGGCGTGGCACTCCAGCTCGGAGTTGTGCCGGCAGTCCGACCGGCTGCAGGCGCCCACCTGGGCGATGAGCTGCTCGATCCCGCCCCGCACCGGCATCTCGACGAAGGTGTGGCAGTGGGCGTGGTCGCTGCTGCCGATCGTGATGGCGAAGGCGTGGCAGTCGTTGGCTCGGTTGTAGGCGCAGGACGCGACGGCGCACTCCTGCACCCGGGGCATCTCCATCGCTGTGGTCATGACGGCCTCCCTCTCGGCTGCTGCCCCAATGTTAGGCATTTGCCCGACTTGGCCGGCGACGTTCCGGGGGACGGTCACCCACAGAGGCGCCAGGCCCCCGTCCTCCTTGACGAGGCTCACCACCCGGGTGCTCGCACCGCCGGTCTCCGTCGTCAGCCGTACCCTGACGGTGCCCCGGACCCGGCCGTCCGCCGCCTGAAGTCGGCCACCAGGATCGGCTAGGCGGGGGTGGCCGGGCCGAGCACCTCGGAGAGCGGAGCCGGTTCCAGACCCCGCTCGGCCAGCCCGGCCAGGATGTGGGGCAGCGCCTCGTCGGTCATCGCCGCGTTCGCCTCGGTGACGTGCATGATGATCACCGAGCCGGGCCGGACCTGGCTCAGCACCGCCCGGACGATCGGCCGCCAGGCGGTGGCGAAGGGATCGCCGCTGACCACGTCGCCGTCCACCACGGTCAGCCCGAGCGGCGCCAGCTCGGCCAGCGCCGTCCGGTCGTGGCAGAGGCCGGGAAATCGGAAGTAGCGGGTCTGCCGGCCGCCGTACCGGCCGATCACCTCGAAGGTCTGCGCCACGTCCGGGGTCATCTCCCGCCGGGGGAGCGTCGTCAGCTGGTAGCAGCGCGGGGTGAACGCCGCGTGCCCGTAGGTGTGGTTGGCCAGCTCGAACCGCGGGTTGGCGGCCAGCCGGCGGGTCAGCTCCGGGTAGTCCTCGACCCATTTGCCGGTGAGGAAGAAGGTGGCCGGCACCCGCTCGCGCTCCAGCAGTTCGACGATCGCCAGGTTGGCGTACGACGGCGGGTGCGGCCCGCGCAGCTGCCGGCGCATCGCGTCGGTCATGTCCGCGTCGAAGGTGAGCGCCACCTTGTTGCCGGTACGCGGACCGTGGTCGACCACCGGCGGCAGGGTGCCCGGCGTGGTCGCCCCGGGCAGGCCGCTGCCGGCTCCGGGCGACCCGCTCCGATCGGGCGTCGGCGTCGTCCCACCCGGCCCGGCTGTCCCGTCCGGGCCGGCTGTCCCGTCCGGCCCGATCTGCCCCGCTGTCCCGTCGGGCCCGACCTGCCCCGCCGTGGCGTCCGGGGCGGCCGGACCGGTGGTGGCCGTGCCGCCGGACATCCTGTCCACGGCCGACAGTACCGATGTCCGCAGCGGTGTGACGAGGAGCGCGACCACGGCGATCAGCGCGACCGCGACCAGGGGGCCGCGGAAGTTCTTCACCAGCATTCGCTGATCATGACAGTGCGGGCGGGATGGCGGTGGCCCCCGAACGGCCCTCTCCGCACCCGGCGCTCGGCGACCGCAAGCATGAGGTGGGGCTCAGCCCTGCTCCCGCCTTCGATGGGCGAGCCAGCGCAGGTGGTCCACCCCCGGGCGCAACCCTTGCCGCCCGTGACACGGATGCGCCCGCAAGGTCCCTGCTGGGGTTGCTGTCCGGTTCGTCCATGCCGACCTGTGGGGGATGCTGGGCGCGCAATGTCGGGTACCGGGGTTGGCGGGCGCGCCCCGGGGTGTCCGGGTCTGGGCTGCTGAGGGGCGGCCTGTCCCGTGACCGGCGGCATCCGGGCGGCGGAATGGTGGCCGGCCGGGGGTGGTTACATCACCTGGACGATCGCAGCAGCAACCCCCGCTGGCCTGGCCCGATAGCGTGGCCGGCCCGAGGGTGTGGGCCCCCGGGAATGGTGGTGGGCCGCCGGTCGTTACACATGGTCCCGGCGCCGCGAGCCCCCGGTTCGCGATGATCTGCCGGACAGAGACTTTCCCTCTTGTTTTGTTGAGCGCCTTGTCGTGGTGCTTGCCCGCGTGCTCGACCCCCCGGTCGTGGCCGTGGTGCCAATCCCCCCTCGAAGGAGCTACCTCCCATGAACACGATCATGCGTAAGAGCGTTCTTGGTATTGCTGGTCTGGCTTTCGCCGGTGGCGTGTTCGCCGGCCCGGCCACCGGCGCCCATGCCGCCCCGGCGGTCGACGCCAAGTCGGTTGCGGTGGTGCAGGCGGACAAGCCCGGTGTGGACAACGCCAAGCTGATCCCGCACGGTGTGCAGGGCGCGCAGTCCCGGATCGACTTGAACGGCGAGCAGACCGACAATGCCAAGGCGATCATCGCCGCGACGAAGAAGTCGGGCCTGGACGAGCGGGCCGCCGTCATCTCGATCGCCACCAGCCTGCAGGAGTCGAAGCTGGAGAACCTGGGTCACCTGGGTGACCGCAACGACCACGACTCGCTGGGCCTGTTCCAGCAGCGCCCCTCCAGCGGTTGGGGCACGGTCGAGCAGATCACCGACCCCGAGTACTCGACGATGGCGTTCGAGAAGGGCCTGAAGCAGGTTGACGGCTGGCAGGACATGCCGCTGACCGAGGCCGCGCAGACCGTGCAGGTGTCGGCCTACCCGGACGCCTACGCCCAGTGGGAGCAGCAGGCCGCCGACCTGGTCGCCCAGCACTGGAACAGCTGACCCACCGCACCACACGCTGGCCGGCACCCCGAACGAGGGGTGCCGGCCAGCGGCATATCCGCCGGCCAGCGAATCGAGCCGTACCCCCGATGTCAGACCCGGAAGCCGGCCGCCCGCGCGGCCTGGCGCTCGCGGCGGCGGTCGGAGCGGCGCCGCAGGAACCAGAAGAGGAAGGCCACCAGCCCCAGCAGGAATGCCAGCACCAGCACCGGCAGGATGATCGCCACCACGGACATGACCACGCTGGTCGCGTCCTCCGCGGTGCTGGCCACCGGCGCGCCGAAGCCCGCGGTGGTGGCGTTGACGACCGGCCGGGCGGCCGACTTCAGCAGGTGCACGCCGAGCGCGATGACGACGCCGGTCACCACCGGCACCCACTGGTGGGACGAGAAGAAGCTCCCGGGGTCGCTGACCGTCACGGTCTCCGAGCTGGCACCGGCGCCGAATGCCAGGCCGCCGGCGGTCGGGCGGACAACGGTCTGCACGACGTCGTTGACGTGGTCGACCACCGGCACCTTGTCGGCGACGACCTCCACGGCGAGCAGCGCCGCCAGGATCAGGACGACCCACCCGTTGCCCAGCCACTGCCAGCCGCTCGGCAGCTCGATCAGATCCGTGTAGCGGGCGAGCAACCCCATGGTGATCAGGGGAATGTAGGCGTTCAGGCCGGCCGAGGCGGCCAGGCCGGTACCTGTGAGGACTTCGAACACCATGTCAGCATCGCACCGGCACACCAGCACCGCTCGGTGGCGACGGGCCGGTCCTCGGCTACCCTCGTCGGGTGCGGCTGGTGATTGCGAAGTGCTCGGTGGACTACGTCGGACGGCTCTCGGCTCATCTGCCGCTGGCCACGCGGCTGCTGATGGTGAAGGCGGACGGTTCGGTGTCGATCCACGCCGACGACCGGGCGTACAAGCCGCTGAACTGGATGAGTCCGCCCTGCCGGCTGGAGGAGGCCCCGGGCGTCTGGCGGGTGGTCAACAAGGCCGGCGAGGAACTGCGGATCACCCTGGAGGAGATCCTCCAGGACACCTCGTACGAGCTGGGCGTCGACCCGGGACTGCGCAAGGACGGCGTCGAGGCGCACCTGCAGGAGCTGCTGGCCGCCAACCCGGAGACCCTCGGCGAGGGCTTCACCCTGGTGCGGCGGGAGTACATGACCGCGATCGGCCCGGTCGACCTGCTCTGCCGGGACGCCAACTCCGGCGCGGTCGCCGTCGAGGTGAAGCGGCGCGGGGAGATCGACGGGGTGGAGCAGCTCACCCGGTACCTGGAACTGATGAACCGCGACCCGCTGCTCGCCCCGGTCTCCGGAGTCTTCGTCGCGCAGGAGATCAAGCCGCAGGCCCGCGTGCTCGCCACGGACCGGGGGATCCGCTGCGTGGTGGTCGACTACGACAAGCTGCGCGGCATCGAGCGCGACGAGCTGACCCTCTTCTGACCCGGCGCCCGCTCAGCGCCGGCCGTACATCACCTTGGCGGCCTTGACCAGACGCGCCACGTCGGCGGGCGTCCGCTCGAAGGTCATCGACGGCAGCAGCGACCGGGCCCGCCGCCGGGTGATCGCCTTGGCCCGGCCGAACTCGCGCAGCCCGTCCTCGCCGTGGATCCGCCCGAAGCCGGAGTCACCCACGCCGCCGAACGGCAGCGTGGACATCCCGGCGAAGGTGAGCGCCGAGTTGACCGAGGCCATGCCCGAGCGCAGCCGCCGGGCGATCGCCACGGCCTGCCGGCGACCGAAGACCGAACCCCCGAGGCCGTACGACAGGGCGTTGGCCCGGCGTACGGCCTCGTCGGCGTCGCGTACCCGGTTGATGGTCAGGGTCGGGCCGAAGGTCTCCTCGCGGACGGCCGCCGAGGACTCGGGGACGTCCACCAGCACGGTCGGGTGCACGTACGGCGGCTGCACCGCGGCCGGGCCGCCGAGCACGGCGCGACCACCGGCGGTGATGGCGTCGTCGATGTGCCGCCGGATCACGTCGAGCTGGCTGGGCATGGTGATCGGGCCGATGTCCGCGCCCTCTGCGCCGACGGTCAGCCGGCCGGCGCGGGCGACGACCTTGTCGACGAAGGTGTCGAAGACCGGCTCGACGGCGTAGACCCGCTCGATGCCGATGCAGGTCTGGCCCGCGTTGGTCAGCGCGCCCCAGACGCACGCCTCGGCGGCGGCGTCCAGGTCGGCGTCGCCGTCCACGATCATCGCGTCCTTGCCGCCGGCCTCCAGCAGCACCGGGGTCAGCGACTCGGCGCAGGCCGCCATCACCTTCTTCGCGGTCGCGGTCGAGCCGGTGAAGGCCAGCTTGCCCACGCCTGAGCGGCACAGCGCCGCCCCGACGTCACCGAGGCCGTGCACCGCGGTCAGCACCGGCTGATCCGGCACCACCTCGGCGAAGGCGTCCACCAGCCACTGCCCGACGGCCGGGGTGTACTCGCTGGGCTTGAGCACGACGGCGTTGCCGGCGGCGAGAGCGTATGCGGTGGAGCCGATCGGGGTGAAGACCGGATAGTTCCAGGGGCCGATCACGCCGATCACCCCGTACGGCTGGTATTCGAGGTGGCCGGAGAACTCGGCGAGGATCAGCCGCGAGCGGACCCGGCGCGGCCCGAGCACCCGGCGGGCGCTGCGGGCGGCCCAGTCGATGTGCTCGATCGCGGTGAGGATCTCGACGATCGCGTCGGCGACCGGCTTGCCCCCCTCGACGTGGACCAGCTCCGCCAGCTCCTCGATCCGCTGGGCCAGCAGGCCGCGCCAGCGCAGCAGCCGCTCCCGGCGCCCGGTGAAGCCCAGCCCCGCCCACCACTCGCCGGCGGTCCGGGCCCGCTCGACCGCGCGGGCGACGTCGTCGGGGGTGGCCACGGGGAAGCGGCCGGCCTCCGTGCCCGTCGCGGGGCTCGTCGAGACCAGTCGGCCGCCCTCGATGACCGGGGTGCCGGGGACATGCACAGCCGTCATGGCGGAAGTCTAGACCCGGAGATTACTCACCGGTAGGGCCGGCGAGGGCCGTGGCGGGCCGCCCGCCGCGGCCTGACCTCTACCGGGCGGAAGGCTGCCGGCCGCCACCGCGGAGACCACGGCGGGACGTCGGGCGGCCGGGCCGGTCCCGGCCGCCGCGCGAGGGGCGCGGCACACCCGCCCCGGGCGGATCGTGGGTCGCCGGCACATGGACCAGGGCGCGCCACCGTGGCAGCATGCCGCGGATGGAGATCGAGCAGCGGACCGTGACGGCGAACGGCATCAACCAGCGGGTACGGGTGGCCGGCCCGCCGGACGGCACGCCGGTGCTGCTGGTGCACGGCAACGGCTCCTCCTCGGCATACTGGGAGCCGCTGGTCCGCCGGCTGCCCGCGACGCTCCGGGTGGTCGCGCCCGACCTGCGCGGGTACGGCGACACCGCGACCGCACCGGTGGATGCCACCCGTGGGCTGGCCGACTTCGCCGACGACGTGGCCGCCCTGCTCGACGCCCCGGGCCTCTTCGCTGCCGGCGCGCGCCCGGTGGTGGTCGGGCACTCCCTCGGCGGCGGCGTGGCGATGCGGCTGCTGGTCGACCAGCCGGACCGGGTGGCGGCCCTGCTGCTGGAGGCGCCGGTGTCGCCGTACGGCTTCGGCGGCACGCGGGACCTCGACGGCACCCCGACCACGCCCGACTTCGCCGGCACCGGCGCCGGCTCGGTGAACCCGGACTTCGTGGCCCGGCTCGCCGCCGGCGACCGGAGCGCGGACGCCCCCACCAGCCCCCGCACCGTGCTGCGGACGACCTACGTCGCCGACCCCGCCTCGCTCGGTGAGGACGAGGAGCTGCTGCTGGAGAGCATGCTCACCACCGCCACGGGCGGCGACAACTACCCCGGCACGGCCACCACCTCGCCGCACTGGCCGGGTACCGCGCCGGGGACGCGGGGCGTGCTCAACGCGCTCGCCCCGGCCCACCTCCAGCTCGCCGACGAGTTGGTCGCCATCGGGGTCAAGCCGCCCGTCGCCTGGGTACGCGGCGACGCCGACGTGATCGTCTCGGACACCTCGCTGTTCGACCTGGCGTACCTGGGGTCGCTGGGGGTGGTACCGGGCTGGCCGGGGGTGGAGGCCTGCCCGCCGCAGCCGATGATCGCGCAGACCCGGGCGGTGCTGGAGCGGTACGCCGCGGCCGGCGGCGCGTACCGGGAGGTGGTGCTCCCCGGCTGCGGGCACAGCCCGCACGTGGAACGGCCGGCCGAGTTCGTGGCGGAGCTGCTGGCGCTGACGGGGGTGCCCGCGACGGCGAACTGACCCCGCGCGTGAAATATCCCACGGCGTCTCGACAACGCAGCGTCACGTGGCAGACTCCGGCGCATAACCTTAGTGGCCGTTCAAGTCGGCAGTGCGGAGCAACCAGGGGAGGCCGGTCGTGGCGCGCGAGTTCACCAGTGTGGGTGTGGTGGGTCTGGGCACCATGGGTGCCGGCATCGTCGAGGTGTTCGCCCGCAACAACGTCGACGTCGTCGCGGTGGAGATCTCCGAGGCCGCCCTGGAGCGCGGCCGGGCCAACCTCAAGGGCTCGACCGACCGCGCGGTGGCGAAGGGCAAGCTCGCCGAGGCTGACCGGGACGCCCTGCACTCGCGGGTGCACTTCCAGGTCGGCCTTGGCGCGCTGCACTCGGTGGACCTGGTGATCGAGGCGGTGCCCGAGCACCTCGACCTGAAGCAGCGGATCTTCGCCGAGCTGGACCGGGTCTGCAAGCCCGAGGCGATCCTGGCCACCAACACCTCGTCGCTGAGCGTCACCGAGATCTCGGTCGCCACCACCCGGCCCAACCAGGTGATCGGCATCCACTTCTTCAACCCGGCGCCGGTGATGAAGCTGGTCGAGGTGGTCCGCACGGTGGTCACCTCCGCCGACGTGGTCGCCGACGTCGAGGCGCTCTGCGAGCGGCTGGGCAAGGTCGACGTGACCATCAATGACCGGGCCGGCTTCATCGCCAACGCGCTGCTCTTCGGCTACCTCAACCACGCCGTGAGCATGTTCGAGGCGCGGTACGCCACCCGCGAGGACATCGACGCCGCGATGAAGCTCGGCTGCGGCCTGCCGATGGGCCCCCTCGCCCTGATGGACCTGATCGGCCTGGACACCGCGTACGAGATCCTGGACACCATGTACCGGCGGGGCGGGCGCGACCGCCGGCACGCCCCGGTGCCGCTGATCAAGCAGATGGTCACCGCGGGGCTGCTCGGCCGCAAGTCCGGCCGGGGCTTCTACACCTACGAGCGGCCGGGCTCCCCGGTGGTCGTACCCGACGAGCAGACGCCGGTGGCGTCGGAGTCGGCGCTCGCCGACGGCGCCCGGGGGATCGCCAAGGTCGGCGTGGTCGGCTCCGGGACGATGGCCACCGGCATCATCGAGGTTTTCGCCAAGGCCGGCTACGAGGTCGTCTCGGTGACCCGGGGCGCGGAGAAGTCGGCCAAGGTCTTCGAGTCCGTCAAGACCTCGCTCAACAAGGGTGTGGTGCGCGGCAAGCTCAGCGAGGCCGACCGGGACGCGGCGCTGGGCCGGATCAACTGGTCCGCCACGCTGGAGCACCTGGCCGACGTCGACCTGGTGGTCGAGGCCGTGGTCGAGGAGCTGAGCGTCAAGAAGGCCCTCTTCGCCAGCCTCGACGAGATCTGCAAGCCGGGCGTCGTGCTCGCCACCACCACCTCCTCGCTGCCGGTGATCGACGTGGCGATGGCCACCCAGCGCCCGGCCGACGTGGTGGGGCTGCACTTTTTCAACCCGGCGCCGATCATGCCGCTGGTCGAGGTGGTGCAGACCATCCGCACCTCGGCGGAGACCACCGCCACCGCCCGCGCGGTCTGTGCGGCGCTGGGCAAGACCGGCGTGGTCTGCGGCGACCGGTCCGGTTTCATCGTCAACGCGCTGCTCTTCCCGTACCTCAACGACGCGGTGAAGATGCTGGAGGCCAGTTACTCCACCGCCGACGACATCGATTACGCGATGAAGCTGGGCTGCGGCTACCCGATGGGCCCGTTCGAGCTGCTCGACGTGGTCGGGCTGGACGTCTCGCTGGCCATCCAGCGGGAGCTCTACCTGGAGCTGCGCGAGCCGGGCTTCGCCCCCGCCCCGCTGCTGGAGCACCTGGTCACGGCCGGCTACCTGGGGCGCAAGAGCGGCCGGGGCTTCCGCGACCACACCAACCGCTGATCCGGGTCAACACCGGGCGCCGGTGACGGCGTCTTGAGGGCGTGACCTTCGAGGAGTACGTCGGCAGCCGTGGCCCGGCCCTGTTGCGCCTGGCCCGGCTGCTGACCGGCGACGCGCACCGCGCCGAGGACCTGACCCAGGACGTCCTGGCGCGGGCGTACGTGCACTGGCGGAAGATCGTCCGGGCCGACCGGCCCGACGTGTACGTGCGCCGGATGCTGGTCAACGCCAACAACTCGTGGTGGCGGCGCCGGTCCAGCCGGGAGCTGGCCGTGGACACCTTCGCCGAGCAGGCCCACCGGGGCGACCTCGGCGGGGAGGCGGCCGACCGGGACGAGATGTGGCGGCTGATCCGTGCCTTGCCGGACCGCCAGCGCACCGTGCTGGTGCTGCGCTACTACGAGGACCTCGACGACGCGACGATCGCCGCGATCATGGGCTGCTCGCCGGTCACCGTCCGCACCCATGCCATGCGGGCGCTCACCCATCTCCGGGAGCGCTTCGGCGTCCCGATGACGAACGGGAGCCGACCGTGACCGACCTGGACCAGCGGATCGCCTCGGTGCTGCGGGAGCGCGCCGAGGGGGAGACCGACACCCACCGCCTGCTCCGGGACTCGCGCGCCCTCGGCCGCCGCCGGCAACTGCGCCGCCGGGCCGCCACCGGCACCGCCCTGGCCCTGGTCGGGGTCCTGGGCTTGGTCGGGGTGACCGGGACGGACTTCGCCGGGCTTTCCGGCCGGCTGCCGTGGGCGGCGGCGACGCCGACCGTCGCCGCGGCCGTGCCGCCCCGGGCCGACGGGGTGCCGGGTGCCGCCCAGCGGCCCGACCTGGTCGGCACCGACCCGCAGGTGCTGCATCTGGGCGTGGACACCAGCCAGGCGCGTTACCTGGGCTGGGCCGTCTACCGCTCGAACCAGGTCGAGTCGATCCGGTTCAACGTCGGCGGCGGACAGCCGGTCCTGGTCGAGGTGAGCCGCTCCGCGCAGATGATCAACGAACTCCTGATCGATGGCGTCCCCATCCAGGAGGCCGTGGTCCGGCTGACCTTTGACGGTGCCGTCCGGCAGTTCGGGCGTACGGGCGGCGGTCTGGTCACGGCCTGGCAGCCCGCCCCCGGCCTGTACGCCCGGGCGAGCATGCTCGTCGGCGACCGGAGCGTGCTGGTCAAGGCCGTGGAGGCCATCCGCTGGAATGAGGCACGACGGTGCGCGGCGCCGCTGCGGCTGAGCACGTTGCCGGAGGGCGCGACGGTGAGCGCCTGCTCCGTCGACGTCACCGCCTTCCCGAAGGGTCTCAAGGTCGAGCTCACCCTCTACCGGGAGCCGTCGGCGACCATGTGGGTGAAGCTGCTGTACGGGGCGCAGGTTGCGGGAAGCACTACCGAGAGTAACCGCGTGGTGGGCGGCCGACCCGGCTACCTCTACCCGGATGGCACGAAACTGGAGCTGCTCGGGTTCCCGAAGGCACACCTGACCGCCGATTTCGGCTGGCCGGAGAAGGGCTTCACTGAGGCGGACGCGACGACGGTGTTGGCCGGGGCGCAGGTGGCGAAGGACCTGACCGACCCGGAGACCTGGGACTGAGCGGGGGTGTGCCGGCCGGACCGCCCGACCCGGGCCGGTCCGGCCGTCGGACCGTACGCTTGGTGACTGTGAGCCCCCGTCGCAACCGTCCCCGCCGGGACGACACCGCCCACCTGGACTCCGACCGGGTACGCCAGGGCGTCGCCTCGGTGCAGCAGTGGCGCGACGGCGAATGGCAGGTACGCGGGATCGGCGGCGGCGCGTCCACCAAGACGTACCGTTGCCCCGGCTGCGACCAGGAGATCCGCCCGGGGGTGGCGCACCTGGTGGCCTGGCCGGCGGACGGGTCGGGCGACCTCACCGACCGCCGGCACTGGCACAGCGGCTGCTGGCAGGCCCGGGACCGGCGTGGCCCGGTGATCCAGCGGGGGCGCAGCGCCCCGAAGCACGGCTGAGCGATCTGGATCACGCTGTTTCCGCCCGGGCGGGCGGCGGCGGCGAAGTCGCGCCAGACTTGAGCGGTGAGCACACCGATCCGCGCGTCGTCGATCCTGCCCGGCCACCGGGAGGACATCGAGCTGCACACCGCCGACGGCCTGCGCCTGGTCGGTGAGCTGGCCCGCCCGGTCGACCGCGAGCCGGTGGGCACCCTGGTCTGCCTGCACCCGCTGCCCACGCACGGCGGGATGATGGACAGCCACGTCTTCCGCAAGGCGGCCTGGCGGCTGCCGGCGCTGGCCGACCTGGCCGTGCTCCGGTTCAATACCCGGGGCACCAGCAGCGTCCGCGGCACCAGCGAGGGCACCTTCGACGCCGCGGTGGGGGAGCGCTTCGACGTCGCCGCCGCGATCGAGTACGCCGAGTTCCACGAGCTGCCCAACATCTGGCTGGTGGGCTGGTCGTTCGGCACCGACCTGGCGCTGAAGTACGGCTGCGACCCGGCGGTGGCCGGGGCGATCCTGCTCTCCCCACCGCTGCGCTTCTCCGAGCCGGAGGATCTGGCCGGGTGGGCCGCGTCGGGCAAGGCGCTCACCGCGCTGGTGCCCGAGTTCGACGACTACCTGCGGCCGGACGAGGCGCGGGAGCGCTTCGCGGCGGTGCCGCAGGCCGAGGTGGTCGGGGTGCCCGGCGCGAAGCACCTCTGGGTGGGCGACGCCGAGACGGTGCTGGACGAGATCGTCGGGCGGGTCAACCCGGCGGTGCCGCTGCCGCTGCCCACCACCTGGGACGGCCCGGTGGAGACCGGCGACGTCAGCGCGTACGCCGACCGCACGGTGGCCTCCTTCGCCGACACGCCCGTCCCGGGCCCGCGGCGGGACTGAGGGTCAGCGGGCCTCCTGCCGGGGCAGCACCACCTCGCGCAGGATCAGCTGGAGGGCGGCCACCATCGGGATGGCGATCAGCGCGCCGAGCACCCCGATCAGCGCCACCCCCAGCAGCGCGCCGAGCAGGGCGGCCACCTCGTTGACCTCCACCGACCGTCGCATCACCTTCGGGTAGATCAGGTAGTTCTCCACCTGCTGGTAGATCAGGAAGAAGACCACGCAGGCGATGCCCGCGGGCAGCCCGGTGGCGAACCCGACCAGGCTGACGATCACCGCGCCGAGGGTGGCGCCGATCTGCGGGATCAGGTCGGTCACGGCGACGACCACGGCCAGCGCGAACGGGTACGGCAGCCCGACGACCAGCGCGAAGACGAAGGTGCTCACGCCGGCCAGCACGGCGATGCTCAGCGCCCCCACCATGTACGCCCCGACCTTGGTCAGGATCTCGTCGCCGATCAGGCTGACCCGCTGCCGGCGCGAGCGGGGGACCAGCGAGTACGCGAGGTCGCGCAGCTTGTCGAAGTAGGCCAGGAAATAGATGGTCAGCACCAGCACGGTGAGCGCCCGGAACAGGGTGCCGAAGATCAGCTGGGCGCCGCCCAGCACACCGCCCAGCGCCCGGCCCACGGTGTCGGCGTTCGCCGCCGCCTGCACGCGCTCCATCACGTCGTACCGTTCCACCAGGTCGTTGACCGTGCGGTTGCGCCGCAACTCCTCGATGTAGCTGGGGACATGGTTGACGAACTCCCCGGTCTGGGTCACCACCGGCGGCACGAGCGCCACCAGGCCGCCGGTGATCAGCAGCACCACGGTGAGGACGACCACCGCCACCGCGAGGCCGTGCGGCAGCCCCCAGAGGCGCAGCCGGACCACCGCCGGGTTGAGCCCCACCGCCAGGAAGAGCGCGATGACCACCAGGACGAGGATGCCGCCGGCGTTGCGGATACCCAGATAGAGCGTGTACGCCAGCAGCACCCCGAGCGCCCCGGTGAAGCCGACCAGGAAGCTGCTCCGTCGCAGCGGCCGCCCCGGCTGACCGAACCGACCCGAGGCGGTCGCCACCGGACCGGCGGCCTCGAAGTCCGTCGGGTCCCCGTCGGCCGACGTGGTCGCATCCTCGCCGGTCCCAGGCCGCGCTCCGCCGGCCGTGGTGCGTCCCGCGCCGCTCGTGGCCCGCTCCGCGCTGCCCGTGGTCGGCTCTCCACCCGGGTTGGCGGGCACGGCGGGCTCAGGGGTGGCGTCGTCCCGGGACTGGTCCCGCACCGGTTCGTCCTGTCCCACTCGACCTCCCCGGATCGTGTCCCGGCGGGTACGCCGGAACTGCCGGACCGTCCGTGGCCTGAGCCCCGTGCGGCCTCCTGCCCGGAGGGTAGTGGGCGGCAGGTGTCCGGACCAGCCCCGCCCGGGACGTCGGTCCAGGGGTGTCCCGCCTCGGCGCGCTCCGAGGCGCCCGGCCCTCGGCCTCGGTCCTGCCCCCTCCTCCTCCCCCCCCGGGTCGGTCACTCCACCGGCGGGGTCTTACCGTTTCGGGCCTCCGGTGGTGCCTTCGGCGCCTTTGCTCTGCTGCGTCCCCGACAACACTGGGAGCGCTCCGCTGTTGCCGGGACTGCAGCAGAGCAAAGCGGGTGGCGCAGGGGTGCCGCCGGGGCCGGGTCGCCGGACCGTGGTGGGTCGGGACCGTGGTGGATCGGGACAGGCCGGGCCGGCCCCGGTTACTCCGACTCGACGGTGACCTTGCTCGGCTTGGCGCTTCGCTCGTCGGTGGTCGGCTTGGTCGGCCGCTTGCCGCTCTCGCCGGTGCTGGTGATCTTGGTTGGGGTGGCCTCCCGACCGCCCGTTCCGGGCACCGCGGCCACCGTCGGCTCCCCGTCCACGCCAGCGCTGGCGGTGCCGCCGTCCACCGTGGTCACCGGCTCGGCCACCGGGCGGGCCGTGGGCTTCGTCCCGTCCGTGGCGGGGACCGGCGCGGCCTTCGGCGTGGCCTCGTCCACGCCCGGCGCGGTCTTCGCGCCGTCGGCGGGCGCTTGCCCACCACCGGCCGGCTCGGCGCCGGCGGCGGTGGGCTTCGCGCTCTCGGCGGTGGGCTTCGTGCCGTCGGTGCTCGGCGTGGCGCCGGCGAGCGCCAGAGCGGCATCGTTCGCCGTCGGCACAAGCGCCGTACCGGTGACCTTCCGCAGCCGGAGCTCGGTGATCTGCCGCTGGAGATCGTCGGACTCCTGCCGCGCCTGCCAGGTCTCCTGGCGCAGGTCGGCGAGCTGCTGCTGGGCCTGCGCGATCTCCAGCATCACGTGGGCGAGCTGCTGGCGGCCCGCCGCCGCCTCCTGCTGCGTCGCGGCCAGGTGCTGCTGGGTGGTGGCCAGGTGCTGCTGGGTGGTGGCGGCGTACTCCTCGAACTGGCGGCGGGACGCCGCGACGTGCTCGTCGGCCTTGCGGCGCTTGTCGGCCGCGTCCGTCTCGGCCCGCTGGAGCAGTGTGGTGGCCTCCTCCTCGGCCTGGCGGCGCATGGTGAGCGCGTCGGCCTCGGCGGACCGGCGGACCTCGGCGGCACCCTGCTCGACCTCGTCGCGCCGCGCCGTCCACTCCCGTTCCAGCTGGTCGTGGCGGGTCTTGTGCTGCTTCTCCAGCGCGTCGTGCCGGTTGGTGAACTTCTTCTCCAGCTCGTCGCGGCCCTTGGCGTACTCCTGCTCGGCGGCGGCGCGGCGCTGGGTCAGCTCCCGGTCGGCGGCCTGCCGCCGACCGTTGACCTCCTTCTCCACGCCGGCCCGCCACGCGCCCAGCTCCTGCTGCGTCTGGGCGCGGGCGTGCTGCACGTACGCCTCGGTCTCGCTGCGCATCCGCTGCACGTACGCCTCGGTCTCGGCGCGGTTGCGCTGGGCCGCCTCGGTGGCCTCGGTGGTCAGCCGGTGCGCCTCCTGCCGGGCCCGGCCCCGGGTGCCCTTGGCGGCCTCCTCGGCGTCGTCGGTGATCTGCTTCGCCTCCTGGAGGGCCTTGGCGTGAGTGGCCCGCCCGGCCTCGGCCGCCGACTCGGTGAGCCGCTTGGCCTCCTGCTGGGCCTTGGCGTGCACCTCCTTGGCCGCCTCGCGCAGCTGGGTCGCCTCCTGCTGGGCCTTCGCCAGCGCCTCCCTGGCCGCCTCGCGCAGCTTGGTGGCCTCCTGTCGGGCCCGGCTGTGGATCTCCTTGGCCGTGTCGCGGAGCTGGGTGGCCTCCTGCTGGGCCTTGGCCAGCGCCTCCTGGGCGGCGCTGCGCAGCCGGTTCGACTCGTCCTGGGCGGTGGCCCGGAGCCGGGCCGCCTCCTCCTTGGCGGTCTTGACCGCGGCGTCCGCCTCGGCCTTGCGGGCGGCGGTGTGCCGCTCCTCCTCGGCGCGCCGCGCGGCCAATGCGATCTCGAAGTCCTTGAGCGCCCGGGCGGCCTGCTCGCGGGCCTCGTCGATGATGTGTTCGGCGGTGGCGCGGCGGGCCTCGATCTCCTGGCTGGCGGCGCTCAGGATGGCGTCCGCCTGCTCCTCGGCGAGGGAGAGAATCTGCTCGACCCGGGGCCCGAGATGCTTGAACGAGGCCCGGTCCACCACGCCCACCTGTTTGCGCACCTGGGCCAGGTCCCGCTGGAGATGCTCGACCTGCCCGGCCAGCTTGTGGATCTGGGTGTACGCCTGTTCCCGTTCGGCCGCCAGGGTCGCGATCTCGTGCTCCGCGCGAGCGACGTACCGGTCCACCTGTCCTTTTACGTACCCCCGCATGGCGGACTCGAAGCTGGGCTCCGTGGTCACGTCCCCGCTGAGAGCGAACAGTTCCTCGCCGTGCGACATGCCCCCATCCTCACACGCATCCGGCCCTCCTGGGGCGATACGGACGCCCCGGTTGGGACCTACTTCACTGCTGCCGTACGGGCGGTATCAGGGGTTGGGAAACGCATACGGCGCGGGGTGTCACCGGTCACCCGGTGTCACCCCGCGCCGTGCACTCATGCCCCGACGGTGCGGTGGGTCAGCTGGCCGTCTCCGCAGTCGCCTGCTCCCCGGTGCTCGGGGCCTTGCCGGCCTCCGGCTTGGCCGGCGCCGCGGCCGGCTGCTGGGCCGGCACGCCCGGCACGATGCCGGCGAGGCCGGAGAGCATCTGGCCGAGCTGGGAGGTGACCGCGTCCTTCTGACGGGTGAGGTCCTCGACCTCGCGGCGGGCCGCCTGGGTGGTCAGCTCCGCCTCGGTACGCGCCTCGGTGAGCTGCCGCTTCGCCTCGGCCTTGGCCTCGCTCAGCGTCTTCTCCGACAGCGCCTTGGCCTTCTCGACGGTCTCGGCGGCGGTGCGCTCCGACTCGACCCGGCGGGCCTCGGCGCGCTGCTCGATCTCCTTGGCGCGATCCTGGGCGGCCCGGGCCCGCTGCTCGGCCTCGCCGACCAACTTCTGGGTCTGCGCGACCTGGGCGGCGTGCCGCTCGGACTCCTCGCGCTCGGACTTCTCGCGGCGCTCGGCGAGCTGGAGCTCCAGGGCCTGGAGGTCCTTGTCCCGCTTGTCGCGGGCGTCGGTGAGCAGCTTGGTCGCCTCGGCGCGCTTCTCTTCCGCCTCGCGCGCGGCCTTGGCCCGCTGCTGGGTGATCTCCCGCTCGGCGGTGGCGCGCAGGGTGGCGACCTCACGCTCGACGGTGGACTTGAGCTCGGCCACCTCGTGCGCGGTGACCGTACGCAGCTGCTTGGTCTCCCGGTCGGCGTCGGCGCGCAGCGTGTCGGCCTCGCGGCGAGCCTGCACCCGGACCTCGGCGGCCTCGCGCTCGGCGGTGGTGCGGACGTTGCCGGCCTCCCGCTCGGCGGTGGCCTTCATCGCCGCCGCCTCGGCGCGCGCCTTGTCGGTGATCTCCCGGGCCTCCAGGCGGGCCGCGGAGAGGATGCCCTCCGACTCGCGCTTGGCCTCGTTGCGGTGGTCGTTGGCCTGCTCCTCGGCCAAGCGCAGGATCTGCTCGACGCGGGTGCCCAGGCCGGAGAGGGTCGGCCGGCTGTTCTCCTCGAGCTGCTTGTTGGTGTCGGCAAGCTTCTGCTCGAGCGCGCCCTGGCGCTGCTCGGCCTGGCGGAGCCGGCGCTGGGCGTCGTTCATCCGCTGCTCGGCCTCGGCCCGGGCCTGCTCGGACTGAGTCAGCGCGCCGGTCATCCGGCCGATGAAGTCGTCGACCTGGTGGGTGTTGTATCCGCGGAGGCCGACGGTGAAATCTGGCTGCGAGTTCGCGTTATCGAAGAACGCGAGAGGCGAGGACTGCTGCTGGGGCATTGGGACATACTCGCAGACCCCCCGGGGTCGTTCGCAAGAGCGGTCCCGAGCTTTCGTGTCCTCATTACATGGTCAACGTCGGTGCTCCCGCACACCCGACCAATCGGCGATCTTGGCAGGTCCCGGGCAGGCCGGTCGTCACGCGCGGTGAGCGGGAAAAGGGCCGCGGGGGATGCCCACGGCCCTTTGTCCGGTGTCACTCGAATGGCGGTCCGGTGGCCCATGTGGAAAGGCAATGCCCGCCTCACCGCAATGGACATGCCGGCATCAGCCGGACGGCTCAGTGGCCGCGGAACCGGTTGATCGCGCCCTGGTGCCGGGACCGCAGCTCCCGGTCCCGGACGCCCAGCCCGTCGGTGGGGGCGAGGCAGCGCACGCCGACCTTGCCCTGGTGGGCGTTGCGGTGCACCTCGTACGCCGCCTGGCCGGTCTGCTCCAGCGGGTAGGTCTTCGACACCGTCGGGTGGATCCTGCCCAGGGACACCAGCCGGTTGGCCTCCCACGCCTCCCGGTAGTTGGCGAAGTGGCTGCCGACGATCCGCTTGAGGTGCATCCACAGGTAACGGTTGTCGTACTGGTGCTGGTAGCCGCTGGTGGAGGCGCAGGTGACGACGGTGCCGCCGCGCTTGGCCACGTAGACGCTGGCGCCGAAGGTCTCGCGGCCGGGGTGCTCGAAGACGACGTCCGGGTCCTCACCGCCGGTGAGTTCGCGGATCCGCTCGCCGAAGCGCCGCCACTCGTCCTGGTCCTGGGTCTCCTCGTCCTTCCAGAACCGGAAGCCCTCCGCGGCCCGGTCGATGACCAGCTCGGCGCCCATCGACCGGCACAGCTCGGCCTTCTCCGGGGAGGAGACCACGCAGACCGGGATCGCGCCACCGTTGAGCGCCATCTGGGTGGCGTAGCCGCCCAGGCCGCCGGAGGCGCCCCAGATCAGCACCACGTCGCCCTGCTTCATGTTGGCGCCGTGGTGCGATACCAGCTGCCGGTACGCGGTCGAGTTGACCAGCCCCGGGCTGGCCGCCTCCTCCCAGCTGAGGTGACGCGGCTTGGGCATCAGCTGGTTGGCCTTGACCACGGCCAGTTCGGCGAGGCCGCCGAAGTTGGTCTCGAAGCCCCAGATCCGCTGCTGCGGGTCGAGCATGGTGTCGTCGTGGCCGGCCGCGTCCTCCAGCTCCACCGAGAGGCAGTGCGCGACGACCTCGTCGCCGGCCTTCCACCTCGTCACGCCGGGCCCGGTGCGCAGCACCACGCCCGCCGCGTCCGAACCAACCACGTGGTACGGCAGGTCGTGCCGGCGGGTCAGCTCGGAGAGCCGGCCGTAGCGCTGGAGGAACCTGAAGGTCGGCAGCGGCTCGAAGATGCTGGTCCAGACCGTGTTGTAGTTGATCGCGCTGGCCATCACCGCGACCAGCGCCTCGCCCGGGCCGAGCTCCGGGGTGGGCACCTCCTGTAGGTGCAGCGCCTTGCGCGGGTCCTTGTCGCGGGTGGCCATCCCGTCGAACATCCGGGTGTCCTCGGCGCGGACGACCACGCCCCGGTAGGTGGCCGGTACCGGCAACCCGGCGAGCCCGGCGAGTTCCCGCTCCGGCTGGTCGGAGCCTTCCGCCGCCATGATCGCTTCGAGGATGTCCTGCACGGTGACCTCCCGTTTGTCCGCACCCGCGCCGGGGGCAGGGGTGCTGCCATCGTCGGCGCCGGTGCGACCGACCGCCATGTCGGCAATCGACACATCCGGCACCGGTCGCGCTCCTTGTGGGCCGGACGTTACTGAACGGTAGCTAGGGCCGGAAGTCCTCTGTGAAAAACTGCATTGACCGATGCGTGGAGGTGTCCGTGGGACACCCCTACCGCGCACCACCGCGCTCTTTCCCGGCCCATGGGACGGCCGCCCCATGGCCGGGCCGGCACCGTGGTGCGGCAGGTCCCAGTGTCCGGCGGCATGGAGACCGCGACTGCCGCATGCGGCGGGCCGGGCCGGGGCCCGCGGCGCGAAGGCGGGAGGGGAGGGGTGGTCAGTGGGCGTCGGCGGCCGGCTCGACCAGTTCGACCAGGACGCCGCCGGCGTCCTTCGGGTGCACGAAGTTGATCCGGGAGTCGGCGGTGCCGCGCTTCGGGGTCTCGTAGAGCAGCCGTACGCCCCGCTCGCGCAGCGCGGCGCAGGCGGCGTCGATGTCGGCCACCGTGTACGCCACCTGCTGCACGCCCGGCCCGTTGAGGTCCAGGAACTTCGCGATGGTCGACTCCGGGGTCAGCGGGGCGAGCAACTGCACGCAGCCGCCCTCGGCGGTCGGGCCGACCGCCAGCATCGCCTCGCGTACGCCCTGCTCGGTGTTGGTCTCGGTGTGCACGCAGCGCATGCCGAAGGTCCGCTGGTAGAAGTCGATCGCGGCGTCGAGGTCGGCGACCGCGACCCCGACGTGGTCGATCCGGCGCAGGCCGATGTCTGTGACGTAGTCGGCAGCGGGCTCGACGGGGGAGTTCTCAGCCATGGCGCTAGTCTGACCGAACAATCGTTAAGGCGTACAGGTCGGCACCCCCTCGGAGGCAGGCAATGGCTTCGGTGATCATCAGCGGCGCGCGGACCCCGATGGGGCGCCTGCTGGGCAACTTCAAGGACCTCCCGGCGACGAAGCTCGGCGGCGTCGCGATCAAGGCGGCGCTGGAGCGCGCCGGCGTCGCCCCGGACCAGGTGCAGTACGTGATCATGGGGCAGGTGCTCCAGGCCGGCGCCGGGCAGATCCCGGCCCGGCAGGCGGCCGTCGAGGCCGGCGTCCCGATGTCCGTGCCGGCGCTGACCATCAACAAGGTCTGCCTCTCCGGCCTGGACGCGATCGCCCTCGCCGACCAGCTCATCCGGGCCGGCGAGTTCGACATCGTGGTGGCCGGCGGCATGGAGTCGATGACCAACGCCCCGCACCTGCTGCTCGGGCAGCGCTCGGGCTACAAGTACGGCGACGTCACGATCAAGGACCACATGGCGCTGGACGGGCTCACCGACGCCTGGGACTGCTGCGCGATGGGCGAGTCCACCGAGCGGCACGGCGGGCGGCACGGCATCACCCGCGAGGAACAGGACGCGTTCGCCGCCACCAGCCACCAGCGGGCCGCCGCCGCGCAGAAGAACGGCCACTTCGCCGACGAGATCACCCCGGTGGTCATCCCGCAGCGCAAGGGCGACCCGCTGGTGATCAGCGAGGACGAGGGCATCCGCCCGGACACCACCGCCGAGTCGCTGGCGAAGCTGCGTCCGGCGTTCACGAAGGACGGCACCATCACCGCCGGCACCTCCTCGCCGATCTCCGACGGCGCCGCCGCGGTGGTCGTGATGAGCAAGGCCAAGGCCAAGGAGCTGGGGCTGACCTGGCTGGCCGAGATCGGCGCGCACGGCAACGTGGCGGGGCCGGACAACTCCCTGCACTCGCAGCCGTCCAACGCGATCCAGCACGCGCTCAAGAAGGGCGGGCTGAGCGTCTCCGACCTCGACCTGATCGAGATCAACGAGGCGTTCGCCCAGGTCGGCATCCAGTCCGCCCGTGACCTCGGGGTCAGCCCGGACAAGGTCAACGTCAACGGCGGCGCGATCGCGCTGGGCCACCCGATCGGCATGTCCGGCGCGCGGCTGGTCCTCACCCTCGCGCTGGAGCTCAAGCGCCGGGGCGGCGGCACCGGCGCGGCCGCGCTCTGCGGCGGCGGCGGCCAGGGTGACGCGCTGATCATCCACGTGCCGGCTGGGGCCGAGAGCCAGCAGTGAGCGCGCGGAGCGAACCGGTGCTGCGAGTCCCGCAGTCGTGAACGAAGGAACCGCAGTGAGCAACGCCGTCGACCACGCCCCGGCCGTGGCCACCGGACCGGTGCGCCGTAGCCGGGACGTACCGATGCTGGTGGAGCGGGCCCGCGCGGGTGACCCCCGCGCGGTGGCCCGTCTGATCACCCTGGTCGAGTCCGGTGACGAGGTGCTGCCGCAGGTGGCGGCGGCGCTGGCGCCGTACGCCGGTCAGGCCCAGGTGGTGGGCCTGACCGGCTCGCCCGGGGTGGGCAAGTCGACCACCACCAACGAGCTGGTCCGGGCGCTGCGGGCGCGCGGTCACCGGGTCGGCGTGCTGGCGATCGACCCGTCCAGCCCGTTCACCGGCGGCGCGATCCTCGGCGACCGGGTCCGGATGCAGGACCACGCCACCGACCCGGGGGTCTACATCCGTTCGATGTCCAGCCGGGGCCACCTCGGCGGGCTCTCCGCGGCCACCCCGCAGGCCGTGCGGGTGCTGGAGGGCGCAGGCTGCGACGTGGTGCTGGTGGAGACCGTCGGCGTCGGTCAGGCCGAGGTCGAGGTCGCCTCGCTGGCCGACACCACGCTGGTCCTGCTGGCCCCCGGCATGGGCGACGCGATCCAGGCGGTCAAGGCCGGCATCCTGGAGATCGCCGACGTCTTCGTGGTCAACAAGGCCGACCGGGACGGCGCCGACGCCACCGTCCGCGACATCCAGGGCATGATCGCCCTGGGCGAGCGCGGGCCCGGCGAGTGGCGCCCGCAGGTGGTCCGGTCGATCGCCGCCCGGGGCGAGGGGATCGACGACATCGCCGCCGCGATCGACAAGCACCGCGGCTGGCTGGAGCAGCACGACGAGCTGCGCCGCCGCCGGGAGACGCGGGCCGCCGCCGAGATCGAGGCGATCGCGCTCGGTGCGCTCCGCGCCCGGATCGGTTCGCTGCGTGACGGTACGGAGCTGGCCACGCTCGCCGCGAAGGTGGCTGAGGGCGCCATCGACCCGTACGCGGCGGCGGACGAGCTGCTCGCCCAGCTCGGCTCCTGACCCGACCGCCGGATTGACCCGGCGTGCCCCGGAGCACTGTGCCGGCGCGTCCACTGCGGACGCCGCCCGCCTAGTACGCTCGCACCGCTCCACGTCAACCGTGGGGCGGGGCGACGGGGTGGGGAGACCATGGCTGACGAGGCGACGCAGGAGCTGTCGGTGACACCGGACGCGGTGGCGGGCGGGACGACGCACGTCTCCGACGAGGTGGTGGAGAAGATCGCGGTGGCCGCCGCCCGGTCCGTGCCTGGCGTGGCCGAGCTCGGTGGCGACGTCGCCCGGTTCTTCAACGCGGTGCTCGACCGGGTCGGCCTGGACCAGGTCGGCGACGCGCGGCGGGGATGCTCGGCGCACGTGACCGACGGCGCGGCCGTGGTCAACCTGGTGCTGGTGATCGAAGCCGGCCACCCGGTGCCGCAGGTGACCGACGCGGTCCGGGTCGCGGTGACGGCCGCGGTGGAGGCGTACGGGCTGCGCGCCGACGAGATCAACATCCGGGTGGACGACGTGACGCTCGGCACCCCGGTCTGATCAGGTTACCGACCGGTACGAACACCCTTAGCGATCGTTCAGTCAGCCGTTCTACACTCGGTCTTCAGTCGAGGACTCGAGGAGGAGCCCCGCGGATGAACGCCGACGAGATCGCCGCCGGACGGGCACGCTGGCAGGCCCGCTACGACGCCGCGCGCAAGCGGGACGCCGACTTCACCACGCTGTCCGGGATGACCGTCGACCCGGTGTACGGCCCGCCGGAAGGTACCGCGTACCCGGGCTTCGAGCGGATCGGCTGGCCGGGTGAGTTCCCGTACACCCGGGGGCTCTACCCGACCGGCTACCGCGGGCGGACCTGGACCATCCGGCAGTTCGCCGGGTTCGGCAACGCCCAGCAGACCAACGAGCGTTACAAGATGATCCTGGGCGCCGGCGGCGGCGGGCTCTCCGTCGCCTTCGACATGCCCACCCTGATGGGGCGCGACTCCGACGACCCGCAGTCGCTCGGCGAGGTCGGCCACTGCGGCGTCGCGGTGGACAGCGCGGCCGACATGGAGACCCTCTTCGACGGCATCGACCTGGGCCGCGTCACCACCTCGATGACCATCTCCGGCCCGGCCGTGCCGGTCTTCTGCATGTACCTGGTCGCCGCCGAGCGGCAGGGCGTCGACCTGTCCGCGCTGGACGGCACGCTGCAGACCGACATCTTCAAGGAGTACATCGCGCAGAAGGAGTGGCTCTTCGACCCCGAGCCGCACCTGCGCCTGATCGGCGACCTGATGGAGTACTGCGCCCGGGAGATCCCGCGCTACAAGCCGCTGTCGGTCTCCGGCTACCACATCCGCGAGGCCGGCTCGACCGCCGCGCAGGAACTGGCGTACACCCTCGCCGACGGGTTCGGCTATGTCGAGCTGGGGCTGAGCCGCGGGCTGGACGTCAACGTCTTCGCCCCGGGCCTGAGCTTCTTCTTCGACTCGCACGTGGACTTCTTCGAGGAGATCGCCAAGTTCCGCGCGGCTCGCCGGATCTGGGCCCGCTGGCTGCGCGACGTCTACGGCGCCACCAGCGAGAAGGCCCTCTGGCTGCGGTTCCACACCCAGACCGCCGGGGTGTCGCTGACCGCGCAGCAGCCGGTCAACAACGTGGTGCGGACCGCCGTGGAGGCGCTGGCCGCGGTGCTCGGCGGGACCAACTCGCTGCACACCAACGCCCTGGACGAGACCCTGGCGCTGCCGACCGACGAGTCCGCCGAGATCGCCCTGCGTACCCAGCAGGTGCTGATGGAGGAGACCGGGGTGGTCAACGTCGCCGACCCGCTCGGCGGCTCCTGGTACGTCGAGGCGCTCACCGACAAGATCGAGGCCGAGGCGGAGGAGATCTTCGCCCGGATCCGGCAGCTCGGCGGCGAGGGCCCGCACCAGATCGGCCCGATGACCTCGGGCATCCTGCGCGGCATCGAGGACGGCTGGTTCACCGGCCACATCGCCGAGTCGGCCTTCGTCTACCAGCAGGCGCTGGAGAAGGGCGACAAGAAGATCGTCGGGGTCAACTGCCACACCGGCACCGTCGCCAAGGACCTGGAGATCCTGCGCATCTCGCACGAGGTGGAGCTGGAGCAGCGCCGGGTGCTGGCCGGGCGCAAGGCCGCCCGGGACGACGCCGCGGTCTCCGCCGCCGTCGCTCGGATGGTCGAGGTCGGCCGCTCCGGCGGGAACATGATCCCGGCCATGCTGGACGCCGTCCGCGCCGAGGCCACCCTCGGCGAGATCTGCGACGCCCTCCGCGCCGAGTGGGGCGTCTACCGCGAACCCGCCCGTTTCTGACCCCACCAGCAGGTCCGCGATCGTGCACTCCTGGTGGCCGCGAAAGCACCGCGAAAGGTGCGAACGCCAACCACGGGCGCACGATCGCGGCGGGCGGTGGCGGCAGCGGCCCGGTCGGCGGTGAGCACGGGTGAGAGTTGCAACTGTCGCCGTCGCGGTTGATCTGAGTTCCGCGGGACACGTGCGAGACTAGATAACCATGAGCGACCCACGGATCACCTCGTCGATCTTCACCCGCGGCGCGGTCGACCTCAGCGCGCTGCGCAGCACCGCACCGGCCAACACCCGCCCCACCACACCGACCCAGGCCGGCCCGCCCGCCGGTCTCCCGGGCGGCCCCACCACCGGTGGCGGCGGCCCGTTGATGATCGATGTGACGGAGGCGACCCTCCAGTCCGAGGTGCTCGAACGGTCGCTGAACATGCCCGTCGTCGTCTTCTTCGGGGCAGCCGGCTACCCGGAGAGTGACCAGTTCGCGCCAGTGTTGGAGCGGCTGGCTGCCGAGGGCGGCGGTGCCTGGGTGCTGGCCCGGGTCGACGTCCAGGAGAACCCCCGGATCGCCCAGATGTTCCAGATCCAGGCGATCCCGACGGTCTACGCGGTCGTCGGCGGCAGGCCGATCGACGCCTTCCCCGGCGTGATGCCGGAGGCGCAGCTGCGCCAGTGGATCCAGGCGGTGCTCAAGGCCGGTGGCGTGACCGTGGCCGAGCCGGAGGACCCGCGCCTCGACGAGGCCGACGACGCCCTGCTGAGCGGCGACCTGGACGCCGCCGAGCGGGCGTACCGGAAGATTCTGGCCGAGTCGCCGGCGGACGCCGCGGCGGAGGCCGGCCTGGCCCAGGTCGGGGTGGCCCGCCGGGTCGCCGGCGTCGACCCGCAGGCGGCCCTCGCCGCCGCGCAGGGCGCTTCCGACGACGTCGAGGCCCAGCTGCTCGCCGCCGACATCGAGGTGCTCAGCGGCCTGGCCGAGCAGGCGTACGCCCGGCTGGTCGGCCTGGTCCGCCGAACCGCCGGCGACGATCGGGAGAAGGTACGCCAGCACCTGGTCTCGCTGTTCACCATCGCCGGCCCGGACGACCCCGCGGTCGCCTCGGCCCGACGGGCACTGGCCAGCGCCCTGTTCTGAGTTCGTAGCACGCCAGCGCGGGCCGGCGTTCCGGCCGGCCCGCCGGACCACCGAGGACGGGAGCCCATGATGCGCCGGATCGCCGTCCTCGACGCGCCGACGAACCTGGGACTGCGCCCACCCACGTCGACCTCCGTGCCCGGCTGCGCCAAGGCGCCCGGCGCGCTGCGCGACCACGACCTGCTCGCCCGGCTGCGGGCCCGCGACGCCGGCTGCCTCACCCCGCCCCGGTACGACCCGGGCGACTGGCGGCCCGGCGACGGGGTCTGCCACGCCCGGGAGATCTCCGGCTACTCGCTGACCCTGGCCGACCGGATCGGCGCGATCATCGACCGCGGTGAGTTCCCGCTGGTGCTCGGCGGGGACTGCTCGGTGCTGCTCGGCTCGGCCCTGGCCATGCACCGGCTCGGTGAGGCCGTCGGCGGCCGGATCGGCCTGGTCTTCGTCGACGGCCACTCCGACTTCCGGCACCCCGGCAACGCCTCGTACGTGGGCGCGGCGGCGGGAGAGGACCTCGCTCTGGTGACCGGGCGCGGGCAGGCCGACCTGGCCGCCATCGAGGGGCGGCGCCCCTACTTCCGGGACATCGACGTGGTGGTGCTCGGCATCCGCGCGCAGGACGAATACCGCCTCGACCTGCAGGCCGCCGGCATCACCACCCGCCCGGTGCCGGCGCTGCGCGCCGAGGGCGCGGCCCGCACCGCCCAGTGGGCGCACGAGCAGCTCGCCGACTGCGCCGGCTACTGGGTGCACATCGACGTGGACGTGCTCGACCCGGCGGTGATGCCGGCGGTGGACGCCCCGGACCCGGGCGGGATCGCCTTCGCCGAACTGGAGATCCTGCTCGACGGCCTGGTGGACACCCCGCACTGCCTCGGCGTCGAGCTGACCGTCTTCGACCCCGACTACGACCCGGACGGCTCGTACGCCGCCGAGATCGTCAACACCATCGTGGCGGGGCTGGCCCCGGTGTCGGCGCCGGAGGCGGTCCCGCCCCGGCTGTTGGCGTCGTCCCCGCCGCCGCAGCGCGTCCGGTCCGCCGGGCCGGCGGCCCTCGCCGCCGTCGCCTCCCCGCCCAACCGGGGTGGTGCGGCCGGCCCGGGCTCGCCGGACGGGATCACGGCGGGGACGCCGGTCGGGTCCGCCGGGCCGGCGGCGGGTGAGCCGAGGGCGACACTCGGCCCCGGGCCAGCTGGCCTGGCGGCCGGGGACCTCGCGTCGGCGCCGATGGAGACGCCGGCGCCCGCGATGGCCGTCGAGCCGGTCGGGCCGCCCGCTGCCGTCGGGCCCGGCCTGCTCCGCCGGGTGCCCTGGCCCGAGGAGGACGGGGCGCCGGAGGACGGCACGCCATCCTCGTCCGCCGGCATCGCCTGACGGGCCCGCCGCTGCCCGCGCTGCGGCCGCTGCCGGCGTCGGTCGCGCCGTCGGGCCACGACCCGTCAGCGGAGGGCGCGGAGGAAGCGCTCGCTGATCGGGACCGCGCTGGACGTGCTCGACCCGCCCTGCTCGACGAAGACCGCGAACGCGACGTCGCCCTGCCAGCCGACGAACCAGGCGTGGGTGTGCGCCGGGTTGTCGTCGTACTCGGCGGTGCCGGTCTTGCCGTACACCGGGCCGCCGGGGACGTCGGCCAGCGCCTTCGCCGTGCCGGCGGTGACCACCTCACGCATCATCGCCTTCAGCGGCCCCACCGACTCGGCCTTCAGCTGCGGGCCGGGCTCCGCCGGCTTTGCCGGGGCCGGGTCGAGCACCAGCTTCGGCTGCTCCCAGCGACCGCGGGCCACGGCGGCGGTGGCGCCGGCCATGGCCAGCGGACTGACCACCGTGGTGCCCTGGCCGATTGCTGCGGCGGCCTGCTCCACCGGGGAGCCGTTGGCCGAGACCTTGCCGGTGAAGGCGTCCGTGCCGAGGTCCCAGGTGCCCTCCAGGCCGAGCGTACGGCCGGTGACGGCAAGCCCGTCGGGGCCCAGCTTCGGCGCCAGGGACGCGAAGGCGGTGTTGCAGGACTTGGCGAAGTCCGTGCGGAACGGCACCTTGCCGAGGACGAAGTCGTCGGAGTTCTTGAACGGCCGGCCGTCCACGGTGAACGTCTTCGGGCAGTCCACCACGGCGTCGGCGCCGACCGCGTCCCGGTCCAGCAGGCCGAGGGCGCTGACCATCTTGAAGGTGGAGCCCGGCGGCACCTGGGCGGTGAAGGCCAGGTTCTCCCCGGCCGCGCCCGGCCCGTTGGCGGCGGCGAGCACCGCGCCGTCGCTGATCCGTACCGCCACCAGCGCCGAGCGTCGCTTCTCGCCGCGCAGCGCCGCGTCGGCCGCGTTCTGGGTGGCCACGTCGAGGGTGGTCTTCAGCGGCTGCCCGGGCTGCGGCTCGTGCCGGAAGACCTCGGTCGGCGTCGGGGTGCCGTCGGGGCCGGTGGGCCGCTGGACGAGCACGGTGAGCCCGGGGGTGCCGCGCAGGCGGTCGTCGTGCCGGCCCTGGAGGCCGCCGTGACCGACCAGGTCGCCCTTGGCGTACCTGTCGGGGTGGGCGGCCAGGTCATCGGCCTGCGCCTCGTCGACCGAGCCGAGCAGCGCCCGGGCGAACTCCCGGGTGGGGGCCAGGTCCAGCTTCTCGGAGCGGAACTTGGTGCCGGGCAGGTCGTAGATGCGCGGCCGGATCTGCCGGTACGCCTCGTCCCGCAGCGTCACCACCTCGACGAAAGCACCCGGATCCGCCTCGCTGAGCCGTCCGGGCAGGTCGGCGAGGTCGACCGGGGGAGTCAGCGCCGGCCGGATCGCCTTGAAGGCCGCGTCGAGCTGCTTCACCAGCGCCTTGACATCGGTCACCTCGCCGGGCTGCACGCCGACCCGGACCACCGGCCGGGGCGCCACGATCGGCTGCCCGGCGGCGTCCAGCACCCCGGACCGGGAGCTGGCGTCGCGGCGCACCGTCAACCGGTCGCCCTCGCCGAGTTGCTCCTGCACCAGCTGCGGCTCCCAGATCACCTGCCACTGGTCGTCCTTGCTCAGGCGCAGCCGCACCGGGCGGTCGTACGCCCAGGTGGTCGGGCCCGGCAGCGCCCACTCCACCTGGACCTTGGCGGTGGCGATGTCCTTGGTGACCTCGGCGTCGCCGGAGCGGCGCAGCGTGGGCGGGGTGGCGGCCAGCTCGCCGGAGAGCGCCTTGATCTTCTTGCTGACCTCGGCGGCGGGCAGTCGCGCGCCGGTCGGGTCGATGAACCCGACCGCGGCGAGGTCGCCGGAGCGCCAACCGGCCAGGAAGGCGTCCACGGTCCGTTCCGGTCCGTCACCGTCGGAACACCCGCTGAGCATGCCGGCGGCGAGCACGGTGGCGGCCAGCGTCGCGAGGGCCGGCAGGATGCGCGTACGGGGACGACGGTGCGGGTACGACAGGAGCATGGAGCGGTACCTCCGGATCTTGGACTGCCCTGCACGCTAGTACGGCCGTGCTCTCCGTACCGCCCCGGTGTGGCCGCACGCTGCGTGAAGACCCGGCACGACGGGGTGATGAACATCGCGAGTCGGGGTACTCGGCAGCCGGCCGACCACGCATCTGCAACGGGTGAAAGGACAGAGTCCCGAACCGGACGTCCGGCCGGTGGTCCGCCGACCAATGGCAAAAGCGGCGGGCCTAGGCTGGGCGGCAGAGTGACCCACAACGCGGTGGGTCGAGGGGAGTGGCACCGATGGACCGGCGTCCGGCAATCAAACCGGGACCCGACCTCCGGCAGGCTGATACTGGCCGGGACGACAGCTTCGATTCGGCGACCGACGGGGACGGCTCCGGCCGACTCGACACAGGAGTGACCGGGATGACCGGCTCGAGCATTGACACCCTCTACGACCTGGGGCTTCCCACGGAAGCGCTCGGGGACGACGTGGAGGACGCGGGACTCGACGAGCCAGTACCCAACGCGGAGCGCCTGGTGGCCCAGGCGGTGGCGTTGGCCGGCGACGACCACGACGCGGCGACCCTGGCGAGCCGTTTCTGGCGGTTCGCGCCGGACGAGGAGCTGATCGGGTTCACCGCGGAGGAGATGCTCGACGCCGCCCGGGCGCACCGGGACCTGGCCCAGCAGCGGGTGCCGGGCGAGCTGAAACTGCGCATCCACTCACCCGACGCCGAGCAGCACCACACGGTGATCGAGATCGTCACGGACGACATGCCGTTCCTGGTCGACTCGGTGACCGCGCTGCTCAACTCCCACCACCTCGACGTGCACCTGCTGGTGCACCCGCTGGTGGTGGTGCGGCGGGAGCCGCTCGGCCGGCTGACCGAGGTCTCCGCCGACGTCGAGCCGGACGACGCGATCGCCGGCGACCTGGTCGAGAGCTGGATGCGGATCGAGATCGACCCGGTCCGCGACGCCGGCGAGCGGGAGAAGCTGCGCCGCGAACTCCAGCGGGTGCTCACCGACGTGCGCGAGGCGGTGGAGGACTGGCCGAAGATGCGCCAGCGCGCCCTGGTCCTCGCCGACGACCTGGCCTCCGCGCGGACCTCCGACAACCGCCCACCGGTGCCGGAGAAGGACATCACCGACTCGGTGGAGCTGCTGCGCTGGCTGGCCCACGACCACTTCACCTTCCTCGGTTACCGCGAGTACCGGCTGGTCGACAACGGCGCCGGCGCCGGCACCGGGCTGGAGGCGGTGCTCGGCACCGGGCTGGGCATCCTGCGCTCGGACTCGCCGGAGGCGCGGGCGTTGTCGTCGATGACGCCCGAGGCGCACGAGAAGGTGATGGAGAAGCGCCTGCTGATCATCACCAAGGCGAACTCCCGGGCGACCGTGCACCGGTCCGCCTACCTGGACTACATCGGGTTCAAGATCTTCAACGAGGCCGGCGAGGTGGTCGGGGAGCGGCGTTTCCTCGGCCTGTTCTCCACCGCCGCGTACCGGACCAGCGTCCGGGAGCTGCCGGTGGTCCGGCGCAAGGTCGCCGAGGTGCTGGACCGCTCCGGCCTGAGCCAGCGCAGCCACTCCGGCAAGGACCTGCTCCAGATCCTGGAGACCTACCCGCGCGACGAGCTGTTCCAGATCAAGACCGACGACCTGTACCACGCGGTGACCGGCGTGCTGCGGATGGCCGGTCGCCGGCAGCTGCGGGTCTTCCTGCGCCGGGACGCGTACGGGCGGTTCATCTCCTGCCTGATCTACCTGCCCCGGGACCGGTTCACCACCCAGAACCGGCTGCGCATGCAGGACATCCTGCTCCGCGAGCTGAACGGCGTCGGGGTGGACTACACCACCCGGGTGACCGAGTCGATGCTGGCCCGGGTGCACTTCATAGTCCGGACCGACCCGGCCAGCCCGCCCGGCGACGTCGACCCCGACCTGCTCGCCGAGGAGCTGGCCGACGCCACCCGGCTCTGGGACGACGACTACCGGCTGGTGCTGGAGCGCAAGCTCGGCGACGAGCAGGCCAAGCACCTGTTCAGCCGGTACGCCGACGCCTTCCCGGAGGGCTACAAGGACGGCCACACGCCGTACGAGGCGATGAAGGACCTGGCCAAGCTGGAGCTGCTGGAGGAGCCCGGCCAGCTGGAGATGCACCTGTTCCGCAAGCACCTCGCCCCGCGCGGCACCGACCCGGGCGCGGACGCCGACGACATCATGGACGTCCGCTTCAAGGTCTACCGGTACGGCGAGCCGATGATGCTCTCCGCCGTGCTGCCGGTGCTGCACTCGCTCGGCGTCGGGGTGGTCGACGAGCACCCGTACGAGGTGGACCGGGTCGACGGCCAGGTCTTCCTGTACGACTTCGGCCTGCGCCTGCCCGAGGGGCACCAGGAGCTGGCCGAGGTGCGCCCGCACGTGGAGAACGCCTTCGCCGCCGCCTGGCGGGGCGAGGCCGAGGTGGACGGCTTCAACGAGCTGGTCCTGCGCGGCGGCCTCACCTGGCGGCAGGTGGTGGTGCTGCGGGCGTACGCGAAGTACCTGCGCCAGGCCGGCACCGTCTTCTCTCAGGACTACATGGAGCAGACCTTCATCGCGTACCCGAAGATCACCGCGCTGCTGGTGGACCTCTTCGAGGCGCGGTTCGCCCCGGGCTCCGCGAGCCTGGAGGAGCGCCGGCAGCGCAGCGACGAGCTGGTCACCGCGATCGGCGCGGCGCTGGACGACGTGGCCAGCCTGGACCAGGACCGCATCCTGCGGTCGTACCTGACGCTGATCCAGGCCACCCTGCGCACCAGCTTCTACCAGAAGCCGGTCGGCGGGCGACCCAAGTCGTACGTGGCGTTCAAGCTGGACCCGCAGGCCATCCCGGACCTGCCGGCCCCGCGGCCGAAGTTCGAGATCTTCGTGTACTCGCCCCGGTTCGAGGGCGTGCACCTGCGGTACGGGCCGGTGGCCCGGGGCGGGTTGCGCTGGTCCGACCGGCGGGAGGACTTCCGCACCGAGGTGCTCGGCCTGGTCAAGGCGCAGATGGTGAAGAACGCCGTGATCGTGCCGGTGGGTGCCAAGGGCGGCTTCGTGCTCAAGCAGAAGCCGGGCGACCGGGACGAGGCGGTCGCCTGCTACAAGGAGTTCGTCGGCGCGATGCTCGACGTCACCGACAACATCGTCGGCGGCGAGATCGTGCCGCCGGTCGACGTGGTCCGGCACGACGCCGACGACCCGTACCTGGTGGTGGCGGCGGACAAGGGCACCGCGTCGTTCTCCGACATCGCCAACGAGATCTCGGCGGCGCACAACTTTTGGCTCGGCGACGCGTTCGCCTCCGGTGGTTCCGCCGGGTACGACCACAAGAAGATGGGCATCACCGCCCGGGGCGCCTGGGAGTCGGTCAAGCGGCACTTCCGCGAGCTGGGCCACGACACCCAGACCCAGGACTTCACCGTGGTCGGCGTCGGCGACATGTCCGGCGACGTGTTCGGCAACGGCATGCTGCTCTCGAAGCACATCCGGCTGGCGGCCGCCTTTGACCACCGGCACATCTTCCTCGACCCGGATCCGGACGCCGCCCGCTCGTGGGAGGAGCGCAAGCGGCTGTTCGACCTGCCCCGGTCGTCGTGGGAGGACTACGACACGTCGCTGATCTCCGAAGGCGGCGGGGTGTACTCGCGTACCGCCAAGTCGGTGCCGCTCTCGCCGCAGATCCGCGCGGTGCTCGACCTCGACGAGGACGTGACGCAGCTGAGCCCGCAGGAGCTGATGAAGGCGATCCTCACCGCGCCGGTCGACCTGTTCTGGAACGGCGGCATCGGCACCTACGTGAAGGCCTCCACCCAGACCAACGCCGAGGTGGGCGACAAGTCCAACGACGCCATCCGGGTGGACGGCAATACCCTGCGCTGCCGGGTGGCCGGCGAGGGCGGCAACCTGGGCTGGACCCAGCTCGGCCGGATCGAGTACGCGCAGGCCGGCGGTCGGATCTACACCGACTTCATCGACAACGCGGCCGGGGTGGACTGCTCCGACCACGAGGTGAACATCAAGATCCTGCTCAACACGGCGGTCGCCGACGGAGTGCTGGGCCTCCCCGAGCGGGACGAGCTGCTCGCCCAGATGACCGACGAGGTCGCCGAGCTGGTGCTCCGGGACAACTACGACCAGGCGCGGGCGATCAACAACGCCCAGGCCCAGTCTGCGTCGCTGCTCCCGGTGCACCGGCGGATGATCAGCGAGCTGGAGCGGGCCGGTCAGCTCGACCGGGCCCTGGAGGCGCTGCCGCCGGACGAGGAGTTGGCGGTCCGCACCGAGGCCGGGCTGACCGCGCCGGAGTTCGCCGTGCTGCTCGCGTACGTCAAGATCGTGCTGGAGCGGGAGATCCTGGCCGAGGGGCTGGCCGACGAGGAGTGGACGACCGAAGTCCTGGTCAACTACTTCCCGACGCCGATGCGCGAGCGCTTCGCGGACCGGATGGGCCGGCACCGGCTGCGCCGCGACATCGTCACCACCGTGCTGGTCAACGAGGTGATCAACCGGGGCGGCATCTCGTTCCTCTTCCGGGTGGTCGAGGAGACGGCAGCGTCGGCGGCGGACGTGATCCGGGCGTACGTGGTGGTCCGCGAGGTCTTCGGGCTGCGCGAGCTCTGGGACGCCATCGAGGCGTTGGACGACAAGGTCTCCCCGGAGTTGCAGACCAACGTCTACCTGGACACCCGGCGGCTGGTCGACCGCGCGGTGCGCTGGCTGGTCACCAACCGGCGCTCGCCGATCGACGTGCCGGCCGAGATCGCCCGGTTGCGCGACGGCGTGGCCCGGCTCCTGCCCGACCTGGAGGAGCGCTTCTACGGCAGCGAGCGCGAGTCGCTGGCGGCGCACATCGACTCGATGACCGAGCAGGGGCTGCCGCGCGATCTGGCCGAGCAGGCGACCCGGCTGATGTACAGCTTCGGCCTGCTGGACGTGGTGGAGACGGCGACCGCCAGCGGGCGGGACGTGGGCGAGGTGGCCTCGGTGTACTTCGTCCTGTCCGACCTGTTCCGGGTGGACGCCCTGCTGTCGAAGATCTCGCTGTTGCCGCGGGAGGACCGGTGGCAGACGCTGGCCCGGATGGCGCTGCGCTACGACCTGTACGCCGCGCTGGCCGCGCTCACCGCTGAGGTCCTGGGCTCCACCCCGGACAGCCTGCCCTCGCACGAGCGGGTGCAGGAGTGGGAGCAGTCGAACGCCACCTCGATCCACCGTGCCCGTCGGGCGATGGGGGAGTTCGACGAGTCCCGGGCGGACCTGGCCGCCCTGTCGGTGCTGCTGCGCCAGATCCGCACCCTGGTGCGGACCTCCGCCGCGGCCTGATCGACGATCAGGCGTGGTCCGGCCGGTCGGATTTCCCGATCCGGCCGGACCGCGCTGGTGGCGTCAGGACGTCATCGTGGCCAGGACGATGATGTTGTTCAGGTAGCTGCGGCTGGTCTGGTCGAACTGACCGCCGCAGGTCACCAGACGCAGGCTGGCCTTGTCGCTGGGGCCGTACACGAGTTCGGTCGGGAACGACGTCTTCGGGTACGACTCGACCGAGTCGACTTTGAAGCTGGCCTGCTGGCGGTCCTCACGGGTGACGGTGATGGTGTCACCGGGCTGCAGCGCGCCGAGTTTGAAGAAGACGGCGGGCCCGAGCTTGGCCGAGTCGACGTGGCCGACGATGACAGCGTTGCCGACTTCGCCAGGGCTGGGACCGGGCGAGTACCAGCCGGCCAACTGGGCCTGGTCCAGCGGGGGCACCTGGACCGTGCCGTCCGGATTGGTGCCGAGCAGCATGATGTCGGCGTTCACCCCGATCCGGGGAATCGTGATGGTCTTCGGGCTCGACCGGGCCAGGGCGGCGGGGGCGGGAACGTGGTCCGGGGTGGTCTCGTCGGCGGCAGACGCCTGGCTGGCGGCCTGGGTGGCGGTGCCGTCGACGGTGTCGGGAGCGGTCGTGGTCGGGCCGGCGGACGCGGCTTGGGCCAGCGGCTGGGGCGGCTGGGGCGGGGGCACGGTCCGGACGGACGCGCCGACCATGCCGGCGCCCGCCATGGCGAGGAGGACGACGACGGCCGCGCCGGCGGCGCGCCACGGTTTCCCGTGACGGCCGCCAGCCCGTGTCGCCGTAATGTCAGACGAGGTCATTGGCCCGACGCCGACGCATCAGCACGATCCCGCCCAGCGTGGCTGCACCGATCATGCCCGCCCCACCGGTGGCCAGACCACGGTTGGTGCTGGTGGTGGTCATGCCACCGTCACCCCCGTCGACGTGGCCCCGCGGCATGCAGTGGTCCCTGCGGTCCTCGTCCTTGCCCTCGTGGTCCTTGCGGTCGTGGTCCTTGCGGTCCTCGTCCTTGCCCTCGTGGTCCTTGCGGTCGTGGTCCTTGCGGTCCTCGTCCTTGCGGTTCTCGTCCTTGCGGTCCTCGTCCTTGCGGTCGTCCCGCATGTCCGAGTCGGCAGCCATTCCACCACCTTGGCCTGACTGCCAGACTTCGTTGCCGCTGTCCCAGTTGGAGCCGCCCCAGTCCTTGCGGTCCTCGTCCTTGCGGTCGTGGTCCTTGCGGTCCTCGTCCTTGCGGTCCTCGTCCTTGCGGTCCTCGTGGTCCTTGCGGTCGTGGTCCTTGCGGTCCTCGTCCTTGCGGTCGTGGTCCTTGCGGTCCTCGTCCTTGCGGTCCTCGTGGTCCTTGCGGTCGTGGTCCTTGCGGTCCTCGTCCTTGCGGTCGTGGTCCTTGCGGTCCCAGTCCCTGCCGTTCCAGCCCTTGTCGTCCTGGCAGAAGTCAAGGAGATTGACCTGCGGCTTGTCGACGACCTTGCCCACGTACTCCGCCTGTCCGCTGGCGTACGCCGACCCCGGCGAGAACAGCAGCAGGGTCGCGCCGCCAAGAGCGGCTCCCGCGACGATCTTCCCAAGCATCTTCTTTGCCATGACCTGCGTCACTCCATCCCCTGTTGTCCTTTGAGCCCGACACTCGAGCTACGCCCGACGTTAGACGGTTTCGTGAGCTATACGAGGAAAGATTCGTGTTTAGGAGTTTTCTGGCCTTGGGGCGGCTAGGCGTGCTAAGCGGCGTATGGAAGGGTTAACACCCTGGCGTTGCCATCCGTGCAGTCCAGCCCACCTACGCCCGGACCGGGCTCGGAGGGCGCGGCAGGCCCTTTTGGTGCCGTCCTCGGCCGTCCTCCGCTGATCTGCCCCGGTCCAAGCCGTCTTGCGTCGCGCAAGGGCGAGCGGGGTCCCTTCATCGCCTGCGTTCGCCCAGTCAGTACATCGAGGCATTGCCCTGGAAGCGCTCCCATGCAAGAATCACTGCACGCGGTTCGGGGAGCCACACCGCGCAGGCAGACGCCGAGGGCAACCGGTCCGACCGGACGGCGTGGCCGACGACGCCACCGCCGACGACGCCCCGCCGGGGCAGAAGGTGGACAACCCGTACGCCGGGGCGAGGAGGTACGTGAACCCGGAGTGGAAGGCGAAGGCGGACGCCGAGGCCGGCGGCAGCCGGGTGTCGAACAACCCGACGGACTCGAACGCCTACCCGCCGCTCTCCTGAGCACCGGGCGGACCGCCCACCCGCCGCGGCGGGAGTGAGGCGCTGCCGCGGTGGGCTTCCCACAGGCCTCTGGCCCGACCGGTCATCCGGTCGGGCCAGAGGCCCCCGCCGTACCCGTCGGCGGCGGTCGTCGGCCGCCGGGGTGCCCGGCGGGCGGCGAGGGTCAGGGGACGGTCTTCTCGACCGCGGCGCGGCCCTGTTCGGCCAGGTCGCGACGGGCCCGCTCGATGTTCTCCGGGGTCAGGTCCTGCCCGCGGGCCATCACCAGGTCCTCCGGCTCCCAGGGCTGCTCGGCCCCGGTGCGGATGTTGTCCCTGGCGGCCCCCGTGCCGGTGCCCGTGGCCCCGGTACCGGCCGCATACGGGTCGCCGAGCAGGTCCTCGGTCGACGTGTCGCCGGGCTCGGTGAAGGACGGGTTGTCCCGGTCGGCGCCGCCCCCGGTCACCAACTGCGGCACGGTGGTCTCGTCGTCGACCGCGGCGGCCACCTCCGGGCTCTCCTCCAGCGGCCGGCGGTTCGGGTCACGATCCGTCATGGTGCTGACCTCCTGTCCCAGGCGCGCCTCCTGTCCCAGGCGCGTGTGTCTCGCGTACCCCGGTGGGACCGGCCCATGCCGGCGGAGGTCAGGCCCCTGAGCCTCCTCGGCGTTGGTCGGGTGCGCGCCCGCTGTCACCCCGGATGGACGGGCGTCCTGCCGTCCGTGCGGTACGGACGCGGGCGCCCCGGCCGGAGGTCCGCCCCGGGGCGCCCGGGGAGGATCAGCGACCGAGGACCCGGTCCAGGAAGTCGCGGTACTGCCGCACGGCCACCCGCAGCTGCTCGGTGTCCGCCGAGCCGGCTGCCTGCCAGCCGCCGAGCTTCTCCTTCTGCGCGGCGAGTGCGTCTGAGAGCGCCCGGATCGCCTCCTCGACCAGCGACTGGGCCTCGCCGACGGCCGCGCGTGGGTCGTCCACGAAGCGGAGCTGCACCTCCCGCCAGCGGTCCCGGAAGCCCTGCGCCGCGTCCGCGTCGAAGAGCATCGCCGGGTGCGTGGGGACGTTCGCACCGGACGGCCGGGCCGCCTCCGCGACCCCGGCCGCCCCGGCCGGGCCGACGCTGGCCGCGGCGGCGGCTGCGCCACCCTCCGGCGCCTCGGCGTCCGGGTCGACCATGGTCGGCTCGGCGCTGCCGTACCCGGCCGCACCGGCCGCCGCCGCGTCGGCGTCGCCTCGGGCGCCCCCGGCGTGCGCCTCCTCCCACCGCTCGGGGTCGTGGATCCGGTCGGCGGCGGTCGGGTCGGCCCGCTCGTCGTCGAACGGCTCGGTCCGCCCGGGAGCGCCGTCGCCCGGCATCGCGGTGTCCTCCAACCGGGCGTCCCGTTCGTCCTCGGGACGGCCGCCGGCCAGCGCCGACGCGGCGACCGCGTCGGCCACGGTGGCCGCCCCGAAGGCGGTCGGCAGCGGGGCCGGTTCGTGGAACTCCGGCCGCGTGTCGCCGGCCGCGTCGTCGCGGTCGCGCACGTCGTGCGGGCGGGTGTCGTCGCCGTCGTCGGCGGTCACCCTGGGGTCGTCGAAGGTTCCCCGGTCGTCCAGCACGTCGTCGGGGATGTCGGCCCGGCCGTCCCAGTCGTCCCGGGGCGTCCCGGGTCGGGCGTCCGCCGGCGTGACCGGCACCGGGGCGGAGCGGACCGCCTCCGCGTGGTCGGTGCTGCCCTGCTGCTCTTCCTGGCGCATCGCGGCTCTCCTCAGCGGCTCGTGACGTCATGCGGACTGTCCGGGTGGCGTTGCTCCGGCGGCCGGTGCCCGACCGGCTCCTCGCCGAGCAGGTCGACGAAGCGGACCTGGAGCTCCTCCCAGGCGGCGGCGTACCGGGCCCGGGACCCCGGGTCCAGCGGGGTGAGTTCGAGCTCCGCGTGCCGGCGTTCCCGGTCGCGCAGCTCCCGTTCGGCGGCTCCGCGGCTGTCCTGCTCCGCGACGACCCGGTCGTACTCGGGGCCGAAGCGGCGCTTGAGCGCGCGTCGGCGGCCGGTCACTACGGCCGCGGCGACCAGCGCGGTGACCACCAGCACGACGACAACCACAACGATTACCTGCGTGGGCGACATGGCTCCTCCTTCGCCACCTGGTATTCCCTCCACGCGCTGGCCACCAATCCCGATTCCGCGGACTTTCCTGGCTGATTCCCGGCCCCGGCATGGCGATGCCCACAGGATGAACCGCCACCAAAACTTGACTCATTCCAGAAAGCGCGCTTGGCTGGGGTGATGCCGGTCCGGCCCCCCGCCCAGCCTCGATTCCTCGGCCGCCACCGCGTTCGCGGTGGAGTTCGCCGAGGTCACGTACTGGGGGCGCTGCCCCGACTGCCAGAACCGATCAGGAGGAGAGCGATGAGCGACAAGGCCGACAAGCCGATCCTCACGACCCGTCAGGGTCACCCCGTGCACAACAACCAGCAGCAGCGGACGGTCGGTTCGCGCGGCCCGGCGACGCTGGAGAACTACCACTTCCTGGAGAAGATCAGCCACTTCGACCGGGAGCGGATCCCGGAGCGGGTGGTGCACGCCCGCGGCTTCGTCGCACACGGCGAGTTCGAGGCGTACGGGACGATCGGCGACCAGCCGGCGTCGAAGTACACCCGGGCCAAGCTCTTCCAGACCAAGGGCAGGAAGACCCCCGTCACCATCCGGTTCTCCACCGTCATCGGCGGCCGGGACTCCTCCGAGGCGGCCCGGGACCCGCGTGGCTTCGCGGTCAAGTTCCGCACCGAGGACGGCAACTGGGACATGGTCGGCAACAACCTCCAGGTCTTCTTCATCCGGGACGCGATCAAGTTCCCGGACGTGATCCACTCGCTGAAGCCGGACCCGGTCACCTTCCGCCAGGAGCCGAACCGGATCTTCGACTTCATGTCGAACACGCCCGAGTCCATGCACATGTTGACCTGGCTCTTCTCCCCGTACGGCATCCCGAAGAACTACCGGACGATGCGCGGCTCCGGGGTGAACACCTACCGCTTCGTCAACGCCGAGGGCGAGGGCGTGCTGGTCAAGTTCCACTGGCTGACCCAGCAGGGCGAGCACAACCTGACCGAGGCGCAGGCCGCCGAGATCCAGGCCAGGGACCTCGGGCACGCCTCGAAGGACCTCTACGAGGCGATCGAGCGCGGCGAGTACCCCAAGTGGGAGCTCAACGTCCAGATCATGAGCGACGACGAGCACCCGGAGCTGGACTTCGACCCGCTCGACGACACCAAGATCTGGCCGGAGGAGGACTTCCCCTACCTGCCGGTCGGCATGATGACGCTCAACCGCAACATCACCGACCACCACAACGAGAACGAGCAGATCGCCTTTGGCACCGGCGTGCTGGTCGACGGCATCGACTTCTCCGACGACAAGATGCTGGTCGGCCGGACGTTCTCCTACTCGGACACCCAGCGGTACCGGGTCGGCCCGAACTACCTCCAGCTGCCGATCAACCGGCCGCGCGAGGACGTGCCGGTCAGCACCAACCAGGGCGGCGGTCAGATGTCGTACGGCGTCGACAACCGGGGCGGCAACCCGCACATCAACTTCGAGCCGTCCTCGGTCGCCGGTCTGCGTGAGGCCGACGAGTCCTACCGGGAGTACCGTCCGTTCGTCTCGGGGCAGATCATGAAGGCCCCGATCGAGCGGCAGAACAACTACTCCCAGGCCGGCCGGCGCTACCGCGAGATGGCCGACTGGGAGCGGGACGACCTGATCCTCAACCTGGTCGACAACCTGGCCCAGTGCGACAAGCACATCCAGGAGAAGATGGTCTGGCACTTCAGCCAGTGCGACGAGGGCTACGGCCGTCGGGTCGCGGAGGGCCTCGGCATTTCCGTCAACAGCTGACCGTTCCGCCCACACGTGACGCCCCGCCGGTCCTCCCGGCGGGGCGTCCGTCGTCTCGACGGTCCACAAACGGGCAGTGGTGAAGCGCGAGACGGACGGTAGTGCTACGGGCCGGGATTACGTATCCTGCCCAAGGCGCCCGAGTCGGTGCCCGGCGCGGCCGGGACGCTGCCCGGCCGGTGCTGGCGCCGCCGCTGCCACCCCTTCGGGCGAGGACTCATGGACACCCGCGACTGGCCGATCCGCGCCAAGCTGACCGCCCTGGTCGTCACTCCGGTGGCCGCCCTGCTCGCACTCTGGATCTTCGCCACCACGCTGACCTTCGGCCCGGCGCTGGACCTGCTCTCGGCGCGGACCCTCCTCTACGACCTGGGCCGCCCCGGCGAGGCGGTCGTCACCGAGCTGCAACGCGAGCGTCGCCTCTCGGTGGTGCAGCTCGCCGGCCCGGCGGCCCTGCCGGCCCTGACCGACCAGCGCCGCCGCACCGACGCGGCGGTCGCCGAGCTGCGCCGGCGGATCGGCGGGGAGAAGCTGCGCGACGCGGCCGACGACCTGCTCGACGCCCGGATCGACAAGCTGGTCGCCGCCCTCGACGCGCTGCCGGCCGGGCGTGGCTTCATCGACCGCAGGCAGGTGGACCGGGCCGGCGCCGTCGGGCTCTACAGCGGCATGATCTCCTTCGCCTTCCAGACCTTCGCGGCGATGGCCGACCTGCCCGACCCGGAACTCAACCGGGAGACGCTGGCGCTCACCGCGCTCGGCCGCTCCCGCGACCTGCTCGGCCAGACCGACGCGCTGGTGGCCGGCGGGCTCGCCGGCGGGCGCTTCGTGGACGGCGAGCACCGGCTCCTGACGCAGACCATCGGCAACGAGCGGTTCCTGGTCGACACGGCCGTGGCCGACCTGCCGGCGCAGGCCCGCAGCGCCTACCAGCGGCTGACGGAGGACCCGGCCTTCGTCCAGCTGCGCAGCATGCAGGAGAGGCTGCTGCGGGCGGACCCGGCCGCCCGCCCGCCGGTGGACGCCCGCAGCTGGCAGACCAGCCACGACGCCGTCCAGCAGGCGCTGCGCGACTTCGAGCAGAAGCAGGCCGACGGGGTGGCCGAGCGGTCCGTGCCGGTGGCGGTCGGCATCCTGGTCCGGCTCGCCGTCGCCGGGGTGCTCGGGCTGGCGGCGGTCGTGGTGTCGCTGCTGGTCGCGGTCCGGGTCGGGCGTACGCTGGCCGGCCGGCTGACCAGCGTGCGCAGCGCCGCCCTGGAGATGGCCGAGCAGCGGCTGCCCGACGTGGTGGCCCGGCTGCGCCGGGGTGAACAGGTGGACGTGGCCCGGGAGGCGCCGCCGCTGGAGTACGGCGCCGACGAGATCGGGGAGGTCGGGCGCGCCTTCAACGAGGTCCGGCGGACCGCCGTCCGGGCGGCGGTCGACGAGGTCACCCTGCGCCGCGGCCTCAACGAGGTGTTCCTCAACATCGCCCGACGCAGCCAGGGCCTGGTGCACCGCCAGCTGGCGCTGCTCGACCGGATGGAACGACGCAGCGAGGACCCGGACGAGCTGGCCGAGTTGTTCCGGCTCGACCACCTGGCCACCCGGCTGCGCCGGCACGCCGAGGACCTGGTCATCCTCGCCGGGGCAACCCCCGGGCGGGGCTGGCGGCAGCCCGTGGCCGCGCTGGACGTCGTGCGCGGCGCGGTCTCCGAGGTCGAGGCGTACGACCGGGTGGACATCGGGGCGGTGCAGCCCGCCGGCGTGGTCGGCCGGGCCGTCGCGGACGTCATCCACCTGCTCGCCGAGCTGATCGAGAACGCCACCGCCTTCTCCCCGCCCGAGACCCGGGTCGAGGTTTCCGGCCAGCAGGTGCCCCACGGCTACGCCGTGGAGATCACCGACCACGGCCTGGGCATGACTCCGCAGGCGGTGGAGAACGCCAACCGCCGGCTCGCCCGGCCGCCCGAGTTCGACCCGGCCGACAGCGCCCGGCTCGGCCTGTTCGTGGTGTCCCGGCTCGCCGCCCGGCACGGCGTCCGGGTCACCCTGCGCTCCGAGGTCCCGGGGGGCGGGGTGACCGCCGTGGTCCTCGTACCCGCCGACCTGGTCACCGACGAGCCGCCGGCCGCGCCGGTCGCCGCGGGGCGGCCCGCCGCGTCGGTCACCCGGCTGACCACCCTGCCCCTGCCCCGCTCGGCCCGCGCCGGGCGGGACCGGCCCGAGCCGACCGTGCCCCCGTTCGCCCCGGCCCGCACCTCGTCGGTGGAGGCCGCCCCCGACGGCGACGGCCTGCCCCGCCGGATCCGCCGGCACGGGCCCGCCGCCCGCCCCCGCCCGCGGGTCGCCGAGGCCCCGAACGTCCGATCCCCAGAGGAGGCACGCCGGCAGATGTCCGCGCTCCAGGCCGGTACGGCCCGGGGCCGGCGCGAGGGCGGCGTCCGTTCCGTGCCGCCGGGGCGACCCGACGACGCGGAGGCCGCGCCCGCCCCGCCCGGTGGCCCGTCCGAGGGGCGGGGCGGGGAGCCCGCGTCGCCCCCGCCGCCGCGTGACCCGGCGGCGACCCCCGATTCCCCGACCGCGACTGAGAGGGACGCCTAGTGGTGCACACGACGAGGCAGAACGTCGACCTCGGCTGGTTGCTCGACGAGTTGGTCGATCGCGTACCGGCTGCCAGTGAGGCCGTGGTGCTCTCCGCCGACGGCCTGCTGCTCGGCGCCTCCGCCGAGCTGGACCGCGCCGAAGCCGAGCACCTGTGCGCCCTGGCCTCCGGCTTCTCCAGCCTGGCCAAGGGCGCCAGCCGGCACCTGGCCGGCGGCGGGGTGCGGCAGACCGTGGTGGAGATGGAGTCCGCGTACCTGTTCGTGACGGCCGCTGGTCAGGGCGCGTGCCTGGCGGTGGTCTGCCAGGCCGACGCGGACATCGGCCTGGTGGCGTACGAGATGGCGATGCTGGTCATCCGGGTCGGCGAGAACCTGATCGCGCCCGCCCGCCCGACGGTGGGGGCCGTCGATGCGGGCTGAGTTGCCGGGTGCCCAGCACGAGTGGCTGGACGGCGCGGCCGGGCCGGTGGTCCGTCCGTACACCCTCACCGGCGGCCGGGTACGGCCGGCCGTCGACGGCTTCGACCTGATCGCGTTCGTGCTGACCGGCGCGGACGCGGACCCGTTCGGCCAGCCGGGGCTGCAGCCGGAGCACCGGCGGCTGGTCGAGCTGGCCCGGCGGCCCGCCGCGGTGGCGGACCTCGCCGCCGACCTGGACCTCGCGGTGGGCGTGGTCCGGGTCCTCCTCGGCGACCTGCTCGCCCGGGGCCTGGTCTCGGTGCACGAGCCGCCGGCCGCCGGTCTTCCCGACAACGACATTCTCAAGGCGGTGGTCAGTGGACTACGTGCGCTCTGACCGGGACTCCTCCGGGGCCCGGTTGCCGCTGGCTCTCAAGATCCTGATCGCCGGGGGCTTCGGCGCGGGCAAGACGACGTTGGTCGGCGCGTTGAGCGAGGTCCGGCCGTTGCAGACCGAGGAGGTGCTGACCGGGGCCGGCATCGGCACCGACGACCTTTCCGGGGTGGAGGCGAAGTCGACCACCACGGTGGCGATGGACTTCGGCCGGATCACGATCAACGAGGACCTCCAGGTCTACCTCTTCGGCACGCCCGGACAGGACCGCTTCTGGTTCCTCTGGGACGAGCTGGCCTTCGGCGCGCTCGGCGCGGTGGTGCTCGCCGACACCCGGCGACTCGCCGACTGCTTCCCGTCGATCGACTACTTCGAGCAGCGGGGCATCCCGTTCGTGGTCGGGGTGAACTGCTTCGACGGGACCCGCCGGTTCGGCATCGAGGCGGTGCGCCAGGCGCTGGACCTCGACCCGGACGTGCCGATGGTGCTCTGCGACGCCCGGGACCGCCAGTCCGCCAAGCTGGTGCTGATCTCGCTGGTCGAGCACGTCGCCCGGCAGCGTGGCGAGCCGGTCCCGGTGGCCTGACCTCCGTATGGCGGGGCGGTGCGGTCCGATCGCGCCGCCCCGGGGAGTCGGCGTTCCGCCCGGAAATCCGGGAAAACAGGGCTAACGCCCGGGCCCACCGGGAAGCCTCTGGTTGGATCGACGACAGGATCGGCGGAGGGTGCACGGTGACGAACGCGATCGTCCACATCGGCGGCTACACGGCGGCCAGCGCCGGGCGGGGGGCCGGCATCGTCGCCGCCCGCCGGGATCCCGACTCGGGGGAACTCACCCCGCTCGGCACGGTTGCGGTGACCGATTCGCCCTCCTTCCTCGTCCGGCATCCCGTCCTGCCGGTGCTGTACGCGGTGAACGAGCTGCCGGCGGGGCGGATCAGCGCCTTCCGGGTGGGCCGGGACGGCGAGCTGACCGCGCTGGGCGTCCGGCCGACCGGCGGCGCCGACCCCTGCCACCTGGCCGTCGCGCCGGACGGGCGGCACCTCTTCGTGGCCAACTACGGCGGCGGCAGCGTGGCCGTCCTCCCGCTGGACGCGCAGGGCGTGCCCGCCGAGCGCAGCGACCTGGTCGTGCACCAGGGGCACGGACCCGACCCGGAGCGCCAGGAGGGGGCGCACTGCCACATGGTCTCCCCGGACCCGGGGGCCGGGCCGCTGCTCGCCGTCGACCTCGGCACCGACTCGATCTACCGGTACGACCTGGACGCCGACTCGGGCCGGCTGGTGCCGCGCGCGCCCCGGGTCCGTACCGTGGCCGGGACCGGGCCCCGCCACCTAGCCCGCCACCCGGACGGGCGGCGCTGCTGGGTGGCCGGCGAGCTGGACGCCACGGTCACCGCGTACGAGTCGACCCCGGAGGGGGCGCTGCACCAGCGGGGGCGGGTGGACGCCAGCGGGCGGGCGGGGCACGTCCAGCCGTCCGAGATCGCCGTGGGGCCGGACGGGCGCTTCCTCTACGTCGGCAACCGGGGGGTGGGCACGGTCTCCGTCTTCGCGGTGGACGGGGGGCTGCCACGGCTGGTCGCCGAGGTCGATACCGGGGGCGAGTGGCCCCGGCACTTCGTGCTGACCGGGGCCCACCTCTACCTCGCCGACGAGCGGGCCGACATGGTCCGGGTGTTCCGGGTCGATCCCGGCTCGGGCGTGCCGGAACCGGTCGGCGAGCCGGTGCCGGTGCCGAGCCCGACCTGTGTCCTGCCCTGACCGGGATTGTCCAGTGTAGACCAGAGCGACGGCGAGAGACTGGCTGGTCACTCGTTGTGGCAAAAATGTAATCAACTGTTGCTCCTGCGTAACTTTCGTCCGAACGGTCATGGCACTATGCGAACGAGATACGCAAGATGGTCAGCGTGTCTGGCCGCCATCGCATGCGTTCAAGTATCCGTGGAGCAGGAGCCGCCGCGGCGGCCACCGCGCTCGTCGTGGTCGCGGGTTCCTGGTTCGGTTACCAGCAGTTGGCCGGGCCGTCCTGCTCCGGCAAGATCCAACTCTCCGTGGCCGCCGCCCCCGAGCTCGCCCCGGCGGTGCAGAAGGCCTCGGCGCAGTGGGTCGAGGACGGCGCGGCGGTGGGCGGCACCTGCATCGCCGTGAACGTCAGCGCCTCCGAGTCGGTGGACGTGGCGGCCGCGGTCGCCAGCAAGCACGGCGTCACCCTCGCGGGCGTCGGCCAGGCCAGCGGCACGGTGGTCACGCCCGACATCTGGATCCCGGACTCCTCCACCTGGCTGCTGCGGCTGAAGAACGACGCGGCCGCCTTCGCGCCGGGCAACGGGGCCTCGATCGCCCGCAGCCCGGTGGTGGTGGCGATGCCGGAGCCGGTCGCCGCCTCCCGGCTGGGCTGGCCGGACAAGAAGCTCAGCTGGACCGACCTGCTGCGCGCAATGAGCAGCGACAAGCCGCTGCGGGCCGGGATCGTCGAGCCGACCCGGGACGCGGCCGGCCTCTCCGGCCTGCTCTCCCTCACCAGCGCGGCGAGCGCGTCCGGCGGCGACACCCAGGGGGCCACCACCGGCGCGCTGCGGGCGCTGGCCACCGGCCGCTCCGCGCTGCGGCAGGACCTGCTCGCCCGCTTCCCGCGCGCCAACGACCCGACGTCCATCGCCAGCGGGCTCGGTGCCGCCGCGCTCTCCGAGGAAGACGTCATCGCGTACAACAACACCAAGCCGCCGATCCCGCTGGCCGCGCTCTACCTGGTGGAGCCGTCGCCGATGCCGCTGGACTACCCGTACGCGGTGCTGCCCGGCATCGAGCCGGCCAAGCAGTCCGCCGCCAAGGTGCTCTTCGAGCTGCTCACCACCCAGGGATTCAAGAACCGGCTGGCCGCCCAGTCGCTGCGGGCCCCGGACGGCAACTGGGGTGACGGCTTCAAGGCGCCGCAGGGGGCGCCCAGCCCGGCCGGCGGTCAGGCGAGCGCCCCGCCGGCGGGGGTCGGCGCCGCCGGTGGCCTGGACCCCGTCGCGATAGACGATGCGCTCTCCGGCTGGTCCATCGCCACCCAGTCCGGTCGGATGCTCAGCGTCATCGACGTCTCCGGCTCGATGAAGACGAAGGTGCCCTCCGCGAACGGCGCCACCCGGCAGCAGGTGACCGTGGCGGCGGCGAGCCGGGGCCTGCGTCTGTTCGACGACACCTGGTCGATCGGCCTCTGGACGTTCTCCACCGAGCTGGTGGGCTCGCGGGACTGGCGCGAGGTGGTGCCGATCAACCCGCTCTCCAGCAACCGCGGCCGGCTGGAGCAGGGCCTCGCCGGGATCCGCCCGTCCGACGGCAACACCGGCCTGTACGACACCGTGCTCGAGGCGTACAAGACGGTGCAGCGGGACTGGGAGCCGGGCCGGGTGAACTCGGTGGTGCTCTTCACCGACGGCAAGAACGACGACCGGAACGGCATCTCGCAGGCCTCGCTGATCAGCAAGCTCAAGCAGCTGAACGACTCGGAGCGCCCGGTGCAGGTGATCATCATCGGCATCGGCAACGAGGTCTCCAAGGCCGAGCTTGAGTCGATCACCAAGGTCACCGGCGGCGGCACCTTCGTCACCGAGGACCCGAGCAAGATCGGTGACATCTTCCTGAAGGCGATCGCGCTGCGCCCGAACGCGCCGCGCTGAGCCTTCGGACGGCGCGGATGTACCGCCGCACCGGGAGTTCCCGGTGCGGCGGTTCGCTTTCCGGCCTCCCGTCCGGATTGCACAGTGACGGCAAACGGGCGGTCAGGGCTACGGGCCGGTCCAGTCCAGTCCAGGCAGACCACCACCGCGTCGTCGACCAGGTCGCCGGCGACGAACGCCCGCAGGTCGCCGATGAGCGACCGGACGGCGTCCAGGGGCCGACTACCAGGTACTCCGGGTAGTCTCGGGCCCACCATGGCCGAAGAACTTGGTCCTCGCGGACCAGAGATGAGTATGGCCGCCGAGCTCGACGCCGCGGCGGGTGCCCTCCTCTCCGTGTGGGAGGCAGCGCGGGAAGGCACGACCAGCCGTCTCTCCGCCGCCCAACTGCGCGCGGTCATGGTGGTGGAGCGGCACGACGGAATCAACCTCCGCCGGCTCGCCACGCTGCTCGACATGCTGCTCTCCTCGGCCAGCCGGCTCTGCGACCGGCTGGTGGCGGCCGGCATGCTGGAACGGGAGCCGGGCCGCCTCGACCGGCGGGAGATTTCCCTGCACCTGACCCCGGAGGCCCGTCGGCTCCTCACCGAGCTGCGCCGGGACCGCCGGCGGCGGCTGGCCGAGGTGCTGGCCGGGATGAGCGGCGAGGGCCGCCAGGCCCTGCTGCGCGGGATCCGCGAGTTCGACCGGGTCGCCCGTGACCGGGAGGCGGTGGCTCCGCCGGCAGTGCCGTGGCAGGGCACCGGCACCCCGCCGCCCGATGCGTCGCTCAACGACCCGTCGGTCGCCCGCTCCGCCTGACCGTCCGGCGGCCTGGCGGCCCGGCACGGTCGGTCCGCGTGGCAACCACGAGGTGCAGTGGCGATCGCCCATCCAGGAAAGCCGCCTCACTGCCGGCCGGCGAGCCAACCGGACGGCCGGGCGATGATCCGGCGGACCACCGATCCCGCCCCGCCGACCGCCGCCGACGCGGGGCCGAGCGCTGCCGCGCGCACGGTGACCGGTGACCAGGCGGCGGTGAGCACCCGGTCGGCCAACTCGGCGACGACCGGCGGGCGCAGCCAGGGTGCGAGGGTGGCGTATCCGCCCCCGAGGACCACGGTGTCCAGGTCCAGCAGGTTGATCACGCCGGCGACGGCCACCCCGAGGGCGGTGCCGGCCGCGTGCAGCGCGGCCAGGGTGGCCGGGGCGCCGGCGGCGGCGAGGTCGGCCAGCCGGTGCGCCGCCGTGTCCGCCGGCAGGTCCGCCCCGGAGAGTCCGGCCGCGTCGAGGACGGCCTCCTGACCCGCGTACGTCTCCAGGCAGCCCCGCCCGCCGCAGCGGCACCGGGGCCCGTCCGGGTCGACCGGTACGTGGCCCAGCTCGCCGCTCCAGCCCCGGGCGCCCCGGAACAGCGTGCCGTCGAGCACGATCCCGGCGCCGATGCCGATCTCGCCCGAGACGTGCAGGAAGCTGGCCGTGCCGGGCCCGGCGTGCAACTCGCCGAGGGCGGCCAGGTTGGCCTCGTTGTCGACCACCAGCGCCGGCACCCCGTCGACCGGCCCGGCGAGCGGGGGATGCCCGGCGAGCAGGGCGGGGACGTCGACGTCGCGCCAGCCGAGGTTCGGCGCGAGGCGGACCAGGCCGTGGGCGTCGACCAGCCCTGGCACGGCCAGCGTCGCCCCGGCCAGGGTCAGCCCCTGCCGTCCGGCGGCGGCCCGGGCCCGTCCGGCCAGCTCGACCAGCCGGGCGAGCGCGTCGGCGGGGGCGATCGGGCGCAGGTCGGCCCGGCGTACCTCGTGGTGCCGGACGGTGCCGGCGAGGTCGACCACGCAGGCGGCCAGGTAGTCGACGTTGATCTCCAGCCCCAGCCCGGCGGGGCCGTCGGTGGCGAGCCGCAGCCCCCGGGCGGGGCGGCCGGCCCCGCCGCGCGGCGCGGGGTCGGCCTCGGCGACCAGACGGCCGGTGATCAGGTCGTCCACCACGGCCGAGACGGTGGCCCGGGTGAGGCCGGTCTCGCTGGCGATGCCGGCCCGCGACGGTGGGTGGTCGGCGGCGGCGATCCGCCCGAGCACCACGGCGAGGTTGAGCTCGCGCAGGCTGCCCTGCCGGACCGCGCCGGCGGCGCTGGTGCTGGTCACCCCTTGACAGTGCCACAGCCCGGTCATTTAATCCATCCACTGAACAAATTGCGGACGACACCACCGGAGGTCTGCCATGGCACCCCGTCCCACCCCCGCCGACAAGTTCTCCTTCGGGCTCTGGACGGTGGGCTGGCAGGCCCGCGACCCGTTCGGTGACGCCACCCGGCCGGCACTGGACGCGGTGGAGGCCGTGCAGCGCCTCGCCGAGCTCGGCGCGTACGGGATCACCTTCCACGACGACGACCTGGTCCCCTTCGGCGTGGACGCCGCCACCCGTGACGCTCACCTGGCCCGGTTCCGCAAGGCGCTGGACGAGACCGGCCTGGTCGTCCCGATGGTCACCACCAACCTCTTCACCCACCCCGTCTTCAAGGACGGCGGGTTCACCAGCAACGACCGGGACGTGCGCCGGTACGCGCTGCGCAAGGTGCTGCGCAACGTCGACCTCGCCGCCGAGCTGGGCGCCCGCACCTTCGTGATGTGGGGCGGCCGGGAAGGCGCCGAGTACGACCTGGCCAAGGACGTACGGGCCGCGCTGGACCGCTACCGCGAGGCGGTCGACCTGCTCTGCCAGTACGTCGTGGACCGCGGCTACGACCTGCGCTTCGCCATCGAGCCCAAGCCCAACGAGCCGCGCGGCGACATCCTGCTGCCCACCATCGGGCACGCGCTGGCGTTCATCTCCACCCTGGCCCACCCGGAGCTGGTCGGCCTCAACCCGGAGGTCGGCCACGAGCAGATGGCCGGGCTGAACTTCGCGCACGGCATCGCCCAGGCGCTCTGGCAGGGCAAACTGTTCCACATCGACCTCAACGGCCAGCGGAGCATCAAGTACGACCAGGACCTGGTCTTCGGCCACGGCGACCTGCTCAACGCCTTCGCCCTGGTCGACCTGCTGGAGCACGGCGGCCCGGACGGCGGCCCCGCGTACGACGGGCCACGCCACTTCGACTACAAGCCCTCCCGCACCGAGGATTTCACCGGCGTCTGGGCCTCGGCCGAGGCGAACATGCGCACGTACCTGCTACTCAAGGAGCGGGCCGCAGCGTTCCGGGCGGACCCGGAGGTGGCCGGGGCGCTGGCCGCCAGCAAGGTCGCCGAGCTCGGCACGCCGACGTTGGGCCCGGGGGAGGGGTACGCCGACCTGCTCGCCGACCGGTCCGCGTTCGAGGACCTCGACGTCGACGCGGTCGCGGCGCGGGGCTTCAACTTCGTCCGGCTCAACCAGCTCGCCGTCGAGCACCTGCTCGGCGCACGCTGAGGCGGGCCGCCATGCCGCTCGTCGCCGGGGTCGACTCGTCCACCCAGTCCTGCAAGGTCGTCGTCCACGACGCGGCGACCGGTGCCCTGGTCCGGCGGGGCCGGGCGCCGCACCCGGACGGCACCGAGGTCGACCCGCGGGCCTGGTGGGACGCGCTGCGGTCCGCCGTCGACGCCGCCGGTGGGCTGGCCGACGTCGCGGCCGTCTCGGTCGCCGGCCAGCAGCACGGCATGGTCTGCCTGGACGAGGCGGGCGAGGTGGTCCGGCCCGCCCTGCTCTGGAACGACACCCGGTCCGCCGACGCGGCCCGCGAGCTCGTCGCCGAGGCCGGCGGCGGGGCGGCGGGCCGCCGGTTCTGGGCCGAGGCGGTGGGCAGCGTGCCGGTGGCGAGCTTCACCGGCACCAAGCTGCGCTGGCTGGCCCGGCACGAGCCGGAGCAGGCGGCCCGGGTCGCAGCGGTCTGCCTGCCGCACGACTGGCTCACCTGGCGGCTGGCCGGCGCGCCCGGCCTGGCCGCGCTGTGCACCGACCGGGGCGACGCCAGCGGCACCGGCTACTGGTCCCCCCGAACCGGGGAGTACCGCCTCGACCTGCTGGAACGAGCCTTCGGCCGGGTGGTGCGGGTGCCCGCCGTGCTCGGTCCGGCCCAGGCGGCCGGTGTCCTGGACCCGGCCGCGCTCGGCGGACCGTCGTCGGGTGCCGCGTCCGGCGCGGCGTCGGGCTCCGGTGCGGGGACGTCGGGGTCCGCGCCGGGCGGGGTGCTGCTCGGCGCCGGCACGGGGGACAACGCCGCCGCCGCGCTGGGCGTCGGGGCCCGCCCGGGCGACGTGGTCGTCTCGATCGGCACCTCCGGCACGGTGTTCAGCGTGGCCGACGTGCCGGCCGCCGACCCGGGCGGCGCCGTCGCCGGCTTCGCCGACGCCACCGGCCGGTTCCTGCCGCTGGTCTGCACGCTCAACGCCGCCCGGGTGCTGGACGCCGCCGCCGCGATGCTCCAGGTCGGGCTCGACGAGCTGACCGAGCTGGCGCTGGCCGCCCCACCCGGTGCGGACGGGCTGGTCATGATCCCCTACCTGGAGGGGGAGCGCACCCCCGACCGACCACTGTCGACCGGCGCACTGCACGGGCTCACCCTGCGCACGGCCACCCCGGCGCACCTGGCCCGGGCGGCCGTCGAGGGGATGCTCTGCGCGCTCGCCGACGGGCTGGATGCGCTGACCGCCCAGGGCGCGACCGCCCAGCGGGTGATCCTGGTCGGTGGCGGGGCCCGGTCCGCGGCGGTGCGCCGGATCGCCCCGCAGGTCTTCGGCCGGCCGGTGGTGGTGCCGCCGCCGGGGGAGTACGTCGCCGACGGCGCGGCCCGCCAGGCCGCCTGGGTCGCCCTGGGCGGCGCGGCGCCACCGGAGTGGGCGGTCGCCGGCACCCGGGAGTACGACGCGGAGCCCGTCCCCGCCGTCCGCGAGCGGTACGCCCAGGCCCGGGACCGGACCGTCGACCGGGCGACTCCGCGGCGCTGACCGGCGGGATGGACCCCGGTGATCCGTTCGTTACCTCACCCTGATTGGCTGCCGGACATGACCTTGACCAGGGGCGGGGTGGCGCGGGCCTGGGGCGGCGGCGCGTCGCACCGGTTCTACAGCGTCGTGGTCTTCGTGGTGCTCGCCTCGCTGGACAACGTGGCGATCGGCCTGGTCCCGCCGCTGTACGGGCCGATCTCCGGGGCGCTGGGCGTGCCGCAGCGGCTGCTCGGCCTGGTCACCGCAATGAGCTTCCTGGTCAGCGCGGTGGCGGCGGTGGCCTGGGCGTACGTGGGGGACCGGACGAACCGCAAGCCGCTGCTCGTGGTCGGCACCCTGATCTGGGCGGCCGGCACCGGCGGCAGCGCGCTCGCCCAGGACTACCCGACGTTCCTGGCCGCGCAGCTGCTGGCCGCGGTCGGGCTCGGCGCGGTCGGCTCGGTCGGGTTCTCGGTGGTCACCGACCTGATCTCGCCCCGCCGCCGCGGGCTGGTGATGAGCTTCTGGGGGCTGTCGCAGGGGGTGGGCACGCTGGCCGGCACGCTCACCGGCGGGCTCCTCGGCGCCACCGACTGGCGGCGTCCGTTCCTGGTGCTCACCGTGGTCGGGCTGGCGGCCACCCTGGCCTACCTCTTCACGTACGACATCCGGCGCGGGCAGAGCGAGCCGGAGCTGGCCGGGGCGCTCGACGCCGGGGCCGAGTACGACTACCGGATCACCCGGGCCGACCTACCCCGGATCATGGCCCGGCGGACCAACCGCTGGCTGATCCTGCAGGGGCTGACCGCGCAGGCGGCGTTCGGTTCGCTGGTCTGGTTGCCGGTGCTCTTCGCCGAGCGGGCCGAGGCCCAGGGCTACTCGTCGGCGACCGCGGTCGTGGTGGGCAGCGTCTTCGCCACCCTGTTCCAGCTGGGCGGGGTGCTCTCCATCGTCGGCGGGCTGGCCGGCGACGCGCTGCAACGGCGTACCCCGAGGGGTCGGGCCCTGGTCGCGGCGGTGGGCATCCTCGCGGCCCTGCCGTTCTACCTGGTCCTCTTCTTCGTGCCGGTACGCATCGTGGTGCCGGACGGCGCCGGCGGCGGCGCGGTGGTCCGGGCGGTGCTGGCCAGCGTGGTGACCGAGCCGACGGTCGGCCTGAGCCTGCTCACCGCCGTCGTCGCGCTGGCGCTGACCTCGGCGAACTCGCCGAACTGGTTCGCCCTGATCGCCGACGTCAACCCGCCCGAGCACCGCGGCACCGTCTACAGCCTGGGCAACCTGGTCAACGGGGTGGGACGGGCGGCCGGCAACGGCCTGGTCGGGGTGGCCTTCCACGGCCTGCGGGCGGCCTTCCCGCCGCCGCTGAACTTCGCGGTCGGGCTGGCCGCCTTCCAGCTCTTCTTCATCCCCACCGGGCTGATGTACTGGCGCGCCTCGCGCAGCTCGCCCGGGGACATCGAGGCGGTGCACGACCTGCTGCACGCCCGCGCCGACCGCCTCTGACCACTCGCCGGGTAGCGCGGTTCGGGCCCGCTGTGCGGCCCGGCCGTTCGCGTAGGGAGAGACAGTGCGGTCGTGAGGCGGTGCGGCCACAGGGCGGCCGCTGTGCGCCGATCAGACTGCGCGGCCGCCGAGCCGCGGCCCACTCCCGCCGGCCCAGGCCGTCAACCCGGGGCCGGCGGGATCCAGCGGGGCGTCAGGCGCGGGCCCAGACCGTCACGTCGGTGGGGACCCGGCCGTCGGCGTCGAGCGGGGCGCTGCTGTGCAGCAGCTCCCCGGCCGGCGGCGGGACGGCCGCCGCACCGAAGTTGGTCAGCACGGTGAGCCCGCCGTTGCGGAAGGCCAGCACCTCGTCGCCGGAGGAGAGCCACTCCAGCGGGCCCCGGGCCAGCCCGTGCTCGCGGCGCAGCCGCAGCGCCGTGCGGTACGTCTCGTACGTCGAGCCGGGCACCCCGCGCTGCCGGTCGAGGGCGTACTCGGCCCACAGCGGCGGCTGGGGCAGCCAGCTGGCGTCCGTCGGTCCGAAGCCGTACGACGGGGCGTCGGCCTCCCACGGGATCGGCACCCGGCAGCCGTCCCGGCCGCGCAGGGTGTGACCGCTGCGCTCCCAGGTCGGGTCCTGCCGGACCTCGTCCGGCAGGGTCGTGTGCTCGGGCAGGCCCAGCTCCTCGCCCTGGTACAGGTAGGCGGAGCCGGGTAGGGCCAGCATCAGCAGGGTGGCGGCGCGGGCCCGCCGCAGGCCCAGCGCGGCGTCCGGCTGCGGGTCGCCGATGCCGATGCCGTTGGGCCGGACCGTGCCGATCGGCAGGCCCAGCCGGGAGGCGTGCCGCACCACGTCGTGATTGGAGAGCACCCAGGTGGTCGGCGCGCCGACCGTGTCGGTGGCCTCCAGCGACCGGGTGATCACCGCGTACTGGGCGGTCGCGGTCCACGAGGCGAGCAGGTACTCGAAGTTGAACGCCTGGTGCATCTCGTCCGGGCGGACGTAGCGGGCCAGCCGCTCGGCCGGCTCGACCCACGCCTCGGCGACCAGGATCCGCTCGCCCGGGTACGAGTCGAGCAGCCGACGCCAGTCCCGGTAGATCTCGTGCACGCCGTCCTGATCCCACATCGGGGGCCGCGGCTTCGCCACCTCGTTGCCGGAGAGGATCTCCTGCGGCTCCTGCCAGTCGGCCAGGTCGGCCTGCTTGATCAGGCCGTGCGCCACGTCCACCCGGAAGCCGTCGACGCCCCGGTCCAGCCAGAACCGCAGCACGTCCAGGAACTCCTCCCGGACCTCCGGGTTGTCCCAGTTCAGGTCGGGCTGGCCGGTGTCGAACAGGTGCAGGTACCACTGGCCGGGCCGGCCGTCCGGGTCGGTGACCCGGGTCCAGGCCGGGCCGCCGAAGACGCTCTGCCAGTCGTTCGGGGGCTGGTCGCCATCCGGGCCGAGGCCGTCGCGGAAGACGTACCGGGCCCGCTCGGGGCTGCCCGGGGCGGCGGCCAGGGCCGCGGTGAACCACCGGTGCGCGGAGGAGGTGTGGTTGGGCACCAGGTCGACGATCACCTTCAGGCCCTTGGCGCGGGCCCCGGCGATCAGCTCGCCGGCGTCCTCCAGCCGCCCGAAGAGCGGGTCGACGTCCCGGTAGTCGGCCACGTCGTACCCGGCGTCGGCCTGCGGCGACGGGTAGAACGGCGACAGCCAGACGGCGTCGACGCCCAGCTCGGCGAGGTGGCCGAGCCGGGCCGTGATGCCCGGCAGGTCACCGATGCCGTCGCCGTCGGTGTCGGCGAAGGAGCGCGGGTAGATCTGGTAGATGACGGCCTCGGTCCACCACCCGGTGGCCGGGCCACCGGACTGTTCCTGCCGCGTCGCGTCGGTGTTCAGAGCTTTCTCCCTGTGTCGAGCCGTGGTGCGGTCGAGTCCGTTCAGTCTGCCCGCGGCGGCGCGGTCGATTCACGCACGATCAGCCGAGTGGGCAGGATCACCGGGGGTGTCGGCGTGCCGCCCGGACCGCCGGCCGGGGGCTGGTCGGGGAGCCGGCCGGCGTACGGGTCGGTGGTGCGGGTGCCGAGCGGGTCGAGCAGCAGCCGGGCGGCGAGCAGGCCCTGCTCGGCGGCGGGCTGGGCGATGGTGCTGAGCCCGAGCACGCTGGCCAGGTCGTGGTCGTCGACGCCGATCACGCTGACGTCCTGCGGCACCCGCAGCCCGGCGTCGCGCAGCGCGGCGATCGCGCCCATCGCCATCTCGTCGCAGGCGGCGAAGATCGCGGTCGGCGGTTCGCCCCGGGAGAGCAGCTCGGCGGTGGCCCGGTTGCCGCCGTCGATGGTGAACTGCGACTCGACGTCCAGGCTGGGGTCGGGGCGGATGCCGGCCGCCCGCAGCGCCTCCTGGTAGCCCCGGCGCCGGTCCAGGTGGGTGGTGAAGGCCAGCTCGTCGTCCGGGTCGCCGGAGATGTGGGCGATCCGGCGGTGTCCCAGGTCGAGCAGGTGCCGGGTGGCGGTGCGGGCGGTGGCGACATCGTCGATCCGGACGCAGGGCCAGCCGGGCACCACGGTGCCGGAGCTGACGGTGATCCCGGGCAGGTCCAGCGCGGCCAGCGCGGTCAGGTCGGCCGGCCGCAGCGGCGTGGCGACCAGCATGATGCCGTCGACGCGCTTGTGCAGGTCGGCGGTACGCAGCACCCGCTGCCGGATCTGCTCCCGCCCGCCCAGGTTGTGCAGGAGCAGGTCGTACCCGGACTGGTGGAGGAATTCCTCGACCGCCTCGACGACGGTGCCGAAGAACCAGCGGGTGATCCGCGGGACCACCACGGCCACCGTCCCGGTCCGGCCGCCAGCCAGCCGCGAGGCGCTCGGCGAGACGGCGTACTGCAACTGCTCGGCGGCGGCGAGCACCCGGCGGCGGGTCGCCGCTGAGACCATCGGCAGGCCGCGCAACGCCCGGGAGACGGTGGCGGTCGAGACCCCGGCGAGCCGGGCGACATCATCAATCCTGGTCACGGTGTTCCCCTGCTCCGTGGCCGAGACCGCCGCCGCCCGGCACTCGGGCGGCGGCGGTGCCAGGCCTCAGCCCTTGACGCTGCCGGCGAGCAGGCCGCGCACGAAGTAGCGCTGCAGGGACAGGAACACGATCATCGGTACGACGATCGAGACGAACGCGCCCGCGGTCAGCCGCTGCCACTCGTTGCCCCGGGTGCCGGCCATCTCGGCCAGCCGGACGGTCAGCGGGGCGGTCTCGTTGCCGCCCCCGGCGAAGATCAGCGCGACCAGCAGGTCGTTCCAGACCCAGAGGAACTGGAAGATGCCGAAGGCCGCCAGGGCCGGGGTGATCAGCGGCAGGACGATGGTTCGGAAGATCTTGGGGTGGGTGGCCCCGTCGACCCGGGCCGCCTCCATCAGGTCCCTGGGCAGTTGCGCGATGAAGTTGTGCAGCAGGAACACCGCGAAGGGCAGCGCGAAGCAGGTGTGCGCGAACCACACCTGGGCGAACTTCTGCTCGTCCACCAGGTCCCAGGCCGGCATCAGGGTGACGCCGGCGACGGTGACCCCGGTGGAGAAGAACTTCAGCAGCGGCACGAGGGCCATCTGCAGCGGGACGATCTGCAACGCGAAGATCGCGATGTAGAGCCAGTCCCGGCCCCTGAAGTTGATCCAGGCCAGCGCGTACGCGGCGAGCGAGGCGAAGGCGAGCGGGAACAGCACCGAGGGGATGGTGATGGCCAGCGAGTTGATGAAGTAGCTGGCGAGCTGACCCGAGGAGGACGAGCTGCCGAAGAGCACCTCCTGGTAGTTCTCCAGGGTGAACTGCGGGTTGGTGAAGAACGTCCACCAACCCGTGGTCTTGATCTCGTTCTCCGGGCGGACCGAGGACACGAGGAGGCCGAAGGTCGGGATCGTCCAGAGCAGCGCGATGACGACCGAGACCAGCGTGGCGGTACGGCTGTTCAGCCGCTTGCGGACGCGTCCGGCGGTGCTGGTCTTCCCGGTGGCCCGGGTGCCGGCCGGGACCGTGGGCGTGGCGGTGGTCATCTCAGCCCTCCCGCTGCTGACGCAGGTTGCGGATCTGGTAGATCACGAGCGGTACCACCAGGATGAACAGGAAGACCGCCAGTGCCGAGCCCTGCCCGTTCTGGCCGTACCGGAACGCCTGGTTGTACATCTCGGTGGCGATCACGTTGGTGTCGTAGTTGCCGTTGGTCGCGGTCCGGACGATGTCGAAGACCTTGAGCGTGGCGATCGACAGCGTCACCACCACCACGATCAGCGCGGGCCGGATGCTCGGCATGGTGATCCGCCAGAACATCTGCCAGGGGGTGACCCCGTCGAGGCGGGCGGCCTCCACGATGTCCGCCGGGATCGCCTTGATCGCGGCGGAGAGCACCACCATGGCGAAGCCGGCCTGGATCCACACCATGATCACGATCAGCAGCAGGGTGTTCAGCGGCGACTCCAGCAGCCACTGCTTCGGTTCGCCGCCGAGGCTGACCACGATCTGGTTGAGCAGGCCGATCTGCTCCTGGCCGTCGCCCCGGTAGGCGTAGACGAACTTCCAGATGATGCTGGCGCCGACGAACGAGATCCCCATCGGCAGGAAGATCAGCGACTTGGCGACCACCTCGAACCGGGCCCTGTCCACCATCACGGCGTACAGCAGCCCGAACGAGGTGGCGATCAGCGGGACCAGGATCACCCAGACCAGCGTGTTGAGCAGAACCCGGAAGATCGAGTCCTCGGAGAACATCCAGACGTAGTTGTCGAAGCCCACCCAGTCGTTGCTGCCGCCGTCCATGAAGGAGAGCAGCGTGGTGCGGATCGCCGGCACGACCAGCCCGACGGTGAGCAGCAACACCGTCGGCAGCAGGAAGAAGAGCGCGAAGAACCCTTCCCGGGGCTTGGTACGGCGGGGGAGTGGGGCGCCGCTGGCGGCCGCCGCCACCAGGCGCGTCTCCCGACGGCGGGCGAACCAGGCTGGCACCACGTCGAGGAGCAGGAGCAGACTGCCCACCACCGCGACGAAAGCGATCAGCCCGTACATCAGCATGAGGAACTTGGGCTGTTCCTCAGCGAAGTCGAACTCCATCGACCCTCCTCAAGGGTTCGGGTTCGGCGGGTGGTCCGGTCCGCGCCGCGGACCGGACCACCCGCCTCAGATCACTTCCAGCTGCCCTCGATGCCCTTGAGCACCGTCGCGGTGTCCTTGCCGTTGATCCAGTCGACCATGCCCTTCCAGAAGGTGCCCGCGCCGACCGCGGCCGGCATCAGGTCCGAGCCGTCGAAGCGGAAGACCGTCTTCGGGTCCTGGAGGATGCCGACGGAGAGCTTGTCCACCGGGTTCGGCACGTTGGCCAGGTCGAGCTTCTTGTTCGCCGACACCCAGTCGCCGATCTTGGCGCGGCTGTTGGCGTACTCGCCGGAGGCCAGGTAGGTCTGTACCGCCTGGATCTCGGGGCGGTCGGCGAAGGCCGCGACGAACTCGCCGCCGCCCAGCACCGGCTTGCCCTTGGCCGGGTCGACGGCCGGGAAGTAGAAGGCGAAGACGTCGCCGTCCTCGGCCACCTTGGTGCCCTTCGGCCACTGGTTGGCGTAGAAGGACGCCTGGCGGTGCAGGGCGCACTTGCCCTCGGTGATCGGCAGACCGGCCTCGCCGAAGGCGGTGGTGGCGATGCTCTTGACGCCGCCGAAGCCGCCGTTGACGTACTTCTCGTTCTTCAGGATGGTGCCGGCCTTGTCGACGGCCTCGGCGACCTTCGGGTCGTTGAACGGGATCTCGTGGTTGGTCCACTGGTCGTAGACCTCGGGGGTCTGCGTCCGCAGCATCAGGTCCTCGATCCAGTCGGTGGCCGGCCAACCGGTGGCCTCACCGGACTCGATGCCGGCGCACCACGGCTTGGTGCCGCTCGCCGCGATCGTGTCGCTGAGCTTGATCAGCTCGTCCCAGGTGGTGGGGACGGTCCAGCCCTTCTCCTTGAAGGTCTTCGGCGAGTACCAGACGAACGACTTCACGTTCGAGCCCAGGGGAGCGCCGTAGAACTGGCCGTTGACGGTGCTGTACTTCAGCCAGTCGGGGGAGTAGTTGGCCTCGGCCATGGCCTTGGTGTCGGCGCCGACCGGCTTCAGCTTGCCACTGTCGACGAACCGCTTGAGCAGGCCGGGCTGCGGGATGAAGGCCAGGTCGGGGGCGTTGCCGCCGTCGACCCGGACGGGGAGCTGGGCCTCGAACTCGGGCGAGCCCTCGTGGTCGACCTTGATGCCGGTGCAGTCCGCGAACTGCTTCCAGGACTGCGCGAGGCGGTCGGCCTCGATGTCCCGGATGGACGAGTAGATGGTGACCTTCTTGCCGTCGTGGCCCTGGTACTTCTCGTATGCGGCGCACTCGGGGGAGCTCGCCTTGCTGCTCTTCTTGTCGTTGCCGGTGCCGCAGGCGGTGACGCCGAGCGCCAGCCCCAGTACGCCGGCGATCGCGAGAGCCTGGCGTGATCTGGCAAACGCCATGCCGTTCTCCTTCCTTGCCGGCGCGTGGAGGAATCGAACCCGCGCCGGTCCGATGGTCGTCTCCACATGCAAGCGCTTGCATCACCTACGGTCCACCCCTTGCCGGACACGGCCCGGTAACAATCCCGAAACCCGCCCACCGGCCGTGGGTTGCGTTCCCGCGCGATGACGGCGACCTGCGCTCCGTGCCACTTCCCATCGATGGAGGTTTCTGCCACGCTATGCCCAGCTGATTGAAGAATCTCGACATGGGAGGTGCTCGATGCATAGACGGTGGTGGAGCCTGGCCGCGATTGCGCTGCTCGCCGCGGTGGCCCTGGTGGCCCCGGCGAGCCCGGCGATGGCGGCGCCGAGCTTCAAGGTGCCGTTCCCCTGCGGCCAGTCCTGGTCGGGGCAGACCCGATCCGACCACAGCCCGGCGTACGCGATCGACTTCAACCGCACCGACGACCTCGGCGACCCGGTGGTGGCCAGTGCCTCCGGCACCGTCGACCGGGTCACCGACCTCGGCGGCACCAGCTACGGCAAGTACGTCCGGATCGACCACGGCGGCGGCTACACCACCTACTACGCCCACCTCAACGGCTTCAACGTCTCGGTCGGCCAGACCGTCGGCTACGGCAAGGTGATCGGCTGGGTCGGCAGCACCGGCGGCTCCAGCGGGCCGCACCTGCACTACGAGCAGCGGCTGAACGGCAGCGACATCCAGGTCCGGTTCAACGGCGCGTTGGCGCTCTACTGGGGCACCAAGAGCTACACCAGCGACAACGCCTGCTCCGGCGGCACCGCGACGGGGACGGTGAACACCGCCGGCGCCGACCTGACCGTCCGCTCCGGCCCGGGCACCAGCTACGCCGCGGTCGGCTCGGTCGCCGACGGCGCCACGGTCACCATTCAGTGCCAGACCACCGGCACCACGGTCACCGGCACGTACGGGACCAGTTCGGTCTGGGACCGGATCGGCTCCGGCCGGTACGTCTCCGACGCGTACGTCTACACCGGCTACACCGGGTGGATTCCGAACGTGCCGCGCTGCTGATACGGCGACGCGACGGACAGCGCAGCGCCGGGGTCGTCGATTCCGGATCTCGTCGATTCCGGATCTCGGTCTGGGAGGACGGAGATACCGGAAGCGACGACCCCGGCGGGTCCGGTGATGTGAATCAGCGTCAACTGAAGATGCTGACGCCACCCGGGCCGACCAGCAGGCCGACCACGATGAGGACGATGCCCCACAGGATCTGCCGGCGGAACAGCGCGAGGATGCCGGCGACCACGAGTACGACTGCGAGAATCCAGAGAATCAGCTCCATGGCGGCTGAAGTACCCGGCCCACTGATTCGGGAAACCAGGGACGATCACTCGAGTTGATCTCCCAGGTGGAAGATGCTGTACGCCTGCTTGATCACCGGGTGCGCGACGTTGCGCACGCGTACCCCGCCCGGGGTGGTGCCCCGCTCGGTGCCCGCGTGGGCGTGCCCGTGCAGGGCCAGCGCGGTCGGCGCCGAGTCGATCGCCTGACCCAGCTGGTACGACCCGAGGAACGGGTAGATCTCCAGCGGCTCACCGGCGAGGGTGTCCGGCACGGGGGAGTAGTGGGTCAGCGCGACCAGCCGGTCGCAGTCCAGCCCGCGCAGCGCCCTGCCCAGCGCGTCCGCGCTCTCGTTGGTGGTGTGGACGAACGCCTTCATCTCCGGCTCGCCGAAGTCGCTGGCGCACCGACCGGCGAAGCCGCCGCCGAAGCCCTTGACCCCGGCCACGCCGAGCCGGCCGCCGGCGCACTCCACCACCATGCCCGTCCCCTCCAGCACGGTGATCCCCACGTCCGCCAGCGCCTTGACCACCTGCGGCACCTCGTCGCACTGGTGGTCGTGGTTGCCGAGCACGGTGATCACCGGGACCCCGAGCCCGCCGAACTCCCGGGCCACGCAGCGCGCCTCGGCCTCGGTGCCGTGCCGGGTCAGGTCCCCGGCGAGCAGCAGCACGTCGGCGCAGTCCGGCAGCTCCTCCAGGGCCGGCCGGAACCGGCCGACCACGTCCTCGTCCACGTGCACGTCGCCGACCGCGGCGATCCGGATCATCGTCGGGCCCCCCTCACGGCAGCTCCTCGACCTGGGTCGGCGCCTGCGTCCGGATCACCCCGATGTCGCTGGTGATCGGCTCGTCCGGGAAGCGCTCGGAGACCCGGCGGAGGATCTCCTCCCGTCGGTGCGGGCTCTCCACCTCGCCGTAGAGGACCAGGCCGCGCTCCCGGCGGACCACGGTGATCCCCTGCTCGGCGACGTCCGGATCCTCGGCGAGCAGCCGGTGGATCTCCGCCTCGACGTACTCGTCGGGCGGGCCGGCGCCATGTTCGGTCACGGTGTCTCCTCTCCCTCGGGGGTGCGGGCGTATGGCACGGGCGTGCCGCAGTACGGGACCACGTCGAGCCGGTCCAGCAGCACCAGGAACGCCTCGGCGTACGGCGAGTGCCGCGTCTCCTTCCGTACCCGTTCCCAGTCGATCTGTTCCCGGAGCGAGCGGGCCAGCGGCAGGCCGCGGGCGAAGTCGCAGTAGTGCTGCGAGAAGCTGAGCAGCTTGTGCACCATCAGCCGGGTCGCGGACAGCACCGGCAGGTGGATGGCGTCCACCGGACGCACCACCGTGTCGGCGAAGGTCTCCTCGGTCACCGGGGTCTCGATCGGCCGGTGGATCAGGTCCACCATCCGCCCCTCGTCGTAGACCTTCACCAGCCAGTCCTCCGGCGGGCGCTCGGCGGTGAAGCCCTCGGCGACCAGCGCCTCCACCGACCGCTCGAGGTCCTCCTCGCGGAGCAGGAAGTCCACGTCGTGCTCACTGGAGTGGCCGCCGTGCGCGTAGACGGCGAAGCTGCCGCCGAGGGCGAAGGGGATGTCGTTCTGCTTGAGCACGGCGGCGACCCGCTTGAGGGTGTGCAACAGGCTCTCGTCCCCGCGCTCGGCCATCTGGTACTCCCGTCGTCGTGAAGGTGGACAGGCGGTCGGAAATGACGTTGCGTACCCGGCTCGCCCGGCACCCACACCTCGGCAACGGGCGGGACTGGTCACCGGGTCATCAACCGGGCAAATCCGTGCGAGCGAGCGCGGGTCGGATAATCTCTGCAGGGTGGCCAGATCACTGCGGGCGACCGGCGGCAGGGCCCGACTGCGCCGCGTCGCCCTGATCGGCATCGACGGCTCGGGCAAGACCACCCAGGCGCACCGGCTCGCCGACGTGCTCACCGCGGTCGGTCGGCCGGCCACCTACCACCGCAACGCCGGCGGCCGGCGCTGGCTCGGCCGCCTCGCCAACCGGCTCGGACGCCCCGACGCGCAGCGCCTGGTGGGGCGCAACGGGGTGCTCGCCGTCGAGTCGGTGCTGCGCTGGCTGGCCATCGCCGCCGCGCTGGCGAGCTGCCTGGTGACCGGCCGCACGGCCGTCATGGACCGCTACTCCGCCTGCCAGTACGCCAGCATCCGGGCGCACGGCGGGCAGCGCTGGGAGCGGCTGGCCCGGGCCGGTTACCGCGTGTTCCCGGCACCGCAGGTCACCTTCCTGCTCACGGTGGACCCGGCGGAGGCGTACCGGCGGATCGAGCGGCGCGGCGAGGACCACGAGACGATGGGCTGGCTGACCGCGGCCGACTCCGCGTACCGCACGCTGCCCGAGTACCAGAGCTTCGTGGTGGTCGACGCGGGTGGCGCGCCGGAGGAGGTGGAGCGGCGCATCCGCGCCCACCTGGCGGCCTGGCTGCCGCCGGGGGCCGGTCGGCCGTCCCCCGACGCGCCGTCCCCCGACGCGTCGGCGCCCGGCCCGCCGGCAGCCGAACCGATCCGGGATGGGCTACCCGCTCAGGCCCGCCCGTAGACCGGGACGGCCGCCCCGCTGGTCGGCGCGGACTCGTCCGAGGCGAGGAAGCGGACCACCGGGGCGATCTCGGCCGGGGTCACCCAGCGGCGGTGGTCGGCGTCCGGTTGGGCGGCCCGGTTCGCCGGGGTGTCGATCACGCTCGGCAGCACCGTGTTGCAGCGCACGGCGGAGGCCCGGTACTCCACCGCCACCGCGTTGGCGAAGGCGAGCACGGCCGCCTTGGCGGTGGCGTACCCGGCCGCCCCGGGGAACGGCGCGAGCGCGGCCCGCGCCGAGACGCAGACCACCGCGCCGCCGCCGGCCGCGACCAGGTGCGGCAGCGCCGCCTGGGTGACCAGATAGGTGGGGCGCAGGTTGATCGCCAGCATCCGCTCGAACTCCTCGACCGGGGTCTCGTGCACCCGGCCGCCGCTGGCGTACCCGCCGACCAGGTTGACCACGGCGCGCAGCGGCGCGGCCGGGTCGTCGGCGGCGGCCCGCACGGCCCGGGCGACGTCCGTCGGGTCCATCAGGTCCGCGGTCACCCGGACCGGGCCGGACGAAGCCTGCCTCGTCGGGGTGGCGCTCCCCCGCTGCGGTACGACCACCCGCCAGCCTGCTTGGACGAAGGCGGCGGTGACCGCCCCACCGAGTCCGCCCGTCCCGCCGGTGACCAGCACGCTGCGATCCACCATGCGGGACACCGTAGCGTGGTCGTCACCGGCGGGGGCAGCGGTCGTGTCGTCCGGCGGTAACCGCGCAGGCCGCCGGGACTCTGCCGCTGCGGGGGATACTTCTGTCGGATACGCGCGGTGATGGTTGACGGGCCGCCGCTCATGAAAGTAAGTTTCATCCGTGGCGAAGAGTCCGAAGATTTCCGCGAGTCACGAGCCGGGTGGGCTGATCGTCCACATCAGCGGCCTGCTCCCCTCGCTGTCGCCCGCCGAGCAGCGGGTGGCCCGGCTGGTCGTCTCCGACCCGGCCGGCGCCGCGCGCCGGACCATCACCGATCTCGCCACCACCGCCGAGACCTCCGAGGCCACCGTGATCCGGTTCTGCCGGTCGGTCGGCATGGACGGTTACCCTCAGTTGCGGATCCGGCTCGCCGCCGAGGCCGCCCGCCGGGTCGAGCCGCCGGACGCCCGGGTCGTCGGTGGTGACATCCCGCCCGGCGCGGACCTGGCGCAGATCATCGCCACCATCGCGTTCAACGATGCCCGGGCCGTGGAGCAGACCGCCGAGCAACTCGACCCGGCGGTCTGCGAGCGGGTGGTGGACGCCATCGCCGCCGCCGGCCGCATCGACGTCTACGGCGCCGGGGCCAGCGGCTTCGTCGCCTCGGACTTCCAGCAGAAGCTGCACCGCATCGGCCGCACCGCCTTCTACTTCCCCGACGTGCACACCGCGCTGACCTCCGCCGCGCTGCTCGACAAGGGGGACGTCGCGGTGGGCATCTCACACACCGGCACCACCTCCGACGTGATCGAGGTGCTGGAGCAGGCCCGAGCGCGGGGCGCGTCGACCGTCGCGCTGACCAACTTCCCCCGCTCGCCGATCACCGAGGTCGCCGACTTCGTGCTCACCACCGCGGCCCGCGAGACGACCTACCGTTCCGGTGCGATGGCGAGCCGGCTCGCCCAGCTCACCGTCGTCGACGTGCTCTTCGTCGGGGTGGCCGCGCGCAACCGGGCCCGGGCCCGCAAGGCCCTGGAGGCGACCGCCGAGGCGGTCCAGTCGCACCGGGTCGGCCCGGGGCGGAGGCGCGGGTGACCGCCGGCCGGGTGGAGCCGGACGAGGCGGTCGCGACCCGGCCGGTGGTCCGGGTGGGCGCCCCGACCGAGCGCCGCAACCCGGACAGCGCCGACCTCGACCTGATGTCGACCCGGGACGTGCTCACCGTCATCAACGACGCCGACCGCCGGGTGCCGGCCGCCGTCGCGGCCGTCCTCGGCGAGATCGCCGCGACCGTCGACCTGGCCGTGGCGGCCCTGCGCGGCGGGCACCGCGTGCACTACTTCGGCGCCGGCACCTCCGGCCGGCTCGGGGTGCTCGACGCCGCCGAGCTGGCCCCCACCTTCAACTCCCCGCGGGGCTGGTTCTGCGCCCACCTGGCGGGCGGCCCGGACGCGATGTGGCGCGCCGTCGAGGACGCCGAGGACGACGAGCCGGGCGGCGCCGCGGAGGCGGCCGAGTGCGTACGACCGGGTGACCTGGTCGTCGGCCTGGCTGCCAGCGGACGCACCCCGTACGTCCTCGGGGCGCTCGCCGCAGCCCGGGCGCGGGGCGCCGCGACGGTGCTTCTCTGCGCGAACCCGGAGGCGGAGGCCGCCGCCTCGGTCGACGTGTTCATCGGGGTCGACACCGGACCGGAGGTGGTCACCGGCTCGACCCGGATGAAGGCGGGCACCGCGCAGAAGCTGGTGCTGAACACCTTCTCCACGGCCGTGATGGTGCGCCTCGGCCGGGTCTACTCGAACCTGATGATCGACATGGTGGCCACCAACGCCAAGCTGCGCGGCCGGATGATCTCGATCCTGATGGAGGCCACCGGCCGCTCGGAGGAGACCTCCCGGCGGGCCCTGCACGAGGCCGACGGCGACCTCAAGACCGCACTGGTCTCGCTGGTCTCCGGGGCCGAGGTGTCCGCCGCCCGGGCGGCGCTGGACCGCTGCGCGCACCAGGTTCGCGGCGCGCTCGCCCTGCTCGCCTCCTGACCCCTGTGCGCCGGCGGCGGCGCCGCCCGGTCGGGTGAGACGCGGAACACGTCGCGGACGGGGACGTCCAGCACGCCTCGGATTGTTGTCCGGGGGGTGGGGTAATCAATGTCCCGTGGTTGAACCGATCGGTCCGCCGGCGCGTGTCTGGCAGTGACCAGGATCGCAGCCGGGCGGTGACGAGGGTCGCTGCGTCGTTGGCGTCGCAATGGTGCGATTGCCCAGGGCGGAGGCCGATTTCCCCTGATCCGACAGCCCGTTCATGGTGTGGGGTCGGTGAGCGCCGAGCGGGGTGCTGACAGCAAACGTGGACCGAGCTTTCAGCTGATACTCAGGCATTCGTGACACTTTCGACTCACGACATGGAATCCCCGACACGTCTCATCTGTTGTGTAGGTGTCAGCACCGACGGGCACAGCGGAGGTTACGGGGGAGGGCCGATGGACGTGGGGATGGCAAGGAACCGGGCAACCGGCGCGAGCGAGGGGACCGTGGGCAACGTGGACAAGAACATCGGCATGCGGACCGATCAGGTCGCCGAGGAGCGCGACCTGGTTGGCGTCTACCTGCACGAGATCTCCCGGACGCCGCTGCTGGACGCCGCCAAGGAGGTCGATCTCTCCAAGGCCATCGAGGCCGGCCTCTACGCCCAGCACCTGCTCGGCGAGGACCGCGTCCCCGACGGCGTCGACCGGGACGACCTGGAGCGCGTGGTCGCCGAGGGCGAGCGGGCCAAGGACCTCTTCATCCGGGCCAACCTGCGGCTGGTGGTCTCCATCGCCCGGCGCTACGTCCGGTCCGGGATGCCCATGCTGGATCTGATCCAGGAGGGCAACACCGGTCTGGTCCGCGCGGTCGAGAAGTTCGACTACGAGCGTGGCTACAAGTTCTCCACCTACGCGACCTGGTGGATCCGCCAGGCCATCAGCCGGGCGATCGCCCAGCAGGAGCGCACGGTGCGGCTGCCGGTGCACCTGGTCGAGGACGTCAACCGGATGCGCAACGTGGCCCGGCAGCTCACCCGTGAGTTGGGCAGCGACCCGGAGCCGGAGCAGATCGCGGCGGCCCTCGGCGTCACCGTCGAGCGGGTCAACGAGCTGGTCCGCTGGTCGCAGGACACGGTGTCGCTGGACACCCCGATCGGCGACGACGGCGACACCAAGCTCGGCGACCTGGTCGCCGACAGCGACGCCCCGTCGCCGGAGGAGATCGTCCTCACCGGCCTGGAGCGGCAGCGCATCGAGGGTCTGCTCAACCACCTCGACGACCGGTCGGCCGGCATCATGCGGGCCCGGTACGGGCTCGAGGACGGGCGGGAGCACTCGCTCACCGAGGTCGCGTCGCGGTTCTCGCTCTCCCGGGAGCGGATCCGCCAGCTGGAGATCCAGGCCCTCGGCCGGCTCCGCGAGCTGGCTCGGGCCGAGGGGCTGCAGGCAGCCTGACCCGGTGACAATGACGGCGAACGGCCGGCGTCCGATAGGGGGACGCCGGCCGTTCCCGTATCCGGGTCGGGGTCAGACCCGGCCGTAGCCCTGGATCGACATGATGTCCATGTCCCGCTTCAGCACGTTGCGCCCGGCGCTGGGCGCGTCGATGATCTGCCCACCGCCGACGTAGAGGCCCACGTGCCCGAGGCCGCTGTAGAAGACCAGGTCCCCGGGTCGCAGGTCGCCGCAGCCGATGTGCGACACCGCGCCCCACTGCATCCGGACGTTGTGCGGCAGCGACCTGCCCGCCGCCCGCCAGGCCGCCAGGGTGAGCCCGGAACAGTCGTAGCCGCCGGGGCCGTCGGCGCCCCAGACGTACGGCTTGCCGATCGCCCCGTACGCGTAGCGCACCGCGATCCCGGCGCTGCCGGAGACGGCGGGCGCGGCGTCGGTGGAGCGGACGGCCGGCCGTGGGGCCGGTGCCTCGGTGGCCCGGCCGTACGCCTCCCGGCGCAGCTGGTAGAGCCGGGCCAGGTCGCGCTCGATCTTCTTCTTCGTGTTCGCGATGCTGCTGGCCTGCGCGACCTCCCGGGCCAGCGTCGCGTCCAGCCGGGTCTTCTCGTCGAGCAGCTTCCGCTGGCTCGTGGTGAAGTCGGCGATCCGGTCCTGGCGTTCCCGGGTGAGCCGGTCGATCGTGGTGAGCCGGTCCAGCAGCGACGCGGGCCCACCCGGTTCGAGCAGCGCCTGCGCGGTCCGCAGGCCACCGGTCTTGTACGCGGTCGCGGCCATCTCCCCGACGTCGGCCCGGCTCCGCGCGACCTGCTCCTCGAGCGGTCCGATCCGGGCGTGCAGCGAGGCCGCGGTCTCCTTGTTGGCCTTGATCTCCTCGTTGAGCTTGTTGTACGACTCGACGACCTGTTCCAGTTCGGTCGAGGACCTCTCGATCCGTGCGGTCAGCTCGGCCACGGACGGCTCGGCCTGAGCCACCGTGGACGGGGCGATCAGTGCGGCCGAGAGGCCGGCGACCGTGAGCGTTCGCACCAGCATCCGTGGGGACGACAAGAGCGGAAGGCTCCTCTCTGCGGGCCGCCGGGGGATGCTGACGCCCCCGGCGGCACCGGCCTGGGGCCATCCGGACGGATGGCGGCCGACCGTGCCGGCCCGCCCAACCTAACCCGGGACGGGAGTCGCGTGCAGGTGAAGCCGGGGCGAAAGTTGGCAAAGGGGCAGGAAGGGCCGCTGCGCAGCGTGACGTCCGGTGACACTGCTGTGGCGTGACGTGGGTCGCGGCTGGTGAGTTGCACTTCACGGCTTTCGCCGGATTCGTCGTTCTCGACGGATCTCGCGGCGCGAGTGGTGCGGACGCCGGACAAACCCGAAACGGATGGCACATACGGGCAGCCCGGGACGGGTGCCCGGCGGCGAGGGCCGGAATCCGACCCGACGCGGTTGGCGGGGCGGCAACAGAATGGAGCCCGGAGCCGGGAATCCCGTCGTGAGCAGGCACGGCACGGTGGGAGAGCCGGCACCGCCGGCCCCTGGGAGGACGCCGTGCAGACAGACCGCTCCGCCACCCGCCCGCCGCGCTCGTCGCGCGGGACAGAGCTGCTCTACGCGCGACCGGGAATCGTGGTGACCACCGAACGGTTCACCGTCGGCCGGAACACCTTCGCCGTGGCCGACCTCACCCACCTGCGTACCGCGCGGGGGCCGCACGACCGGCTGGCCGTGCGCGCCGTCGCGGTGACCGCCGCCCTGATCACCGGCGTCGGCGTGCTGCTCGGGTTCACCGGCGGGCTGCAACGGCTCACCGCCGGGGCGTACCTGACCCTGGGGGTGCTGTTCCTGCTGCCGGTGCTGCTGGTGCTGGCCGGTGACCGCTGGCGGCCGCCGGCGTACGAGCTGTGGGGGCATTGCGGGGGCGTCGAGGTGCTGTTGTTCAGCAGCGACGACGAGCGGCAGTTCGGCCAGGTCAGCCGGGCGCTGGGTCGCGCCCGGGAGCTGCACCGGTATCCCGACGCGGAGGACCCGGCCGGCACGGCCGGCTGCTGGCGACCGGAGCGTTGAGGCGTGCCTAGCCCGCGGCCACCGGCTCCGGGGTGCGGGGCTGCCGGGCCGCGAACTCCCGGGTCACCCTGCGCTCGGCGACGAACGACACGAACGGCACCGTGCCGGCGAGCATCACCAGCAGCATCCGCTTGAGCGGCCAGTTCACCCGGCGGCCCAGGTCGAAGGTGGCGGCCAGGTAGAGCAGGTAGAGCCAGCCGTGCGCGGTGCCGACGACCGCCACCACGATCGGCTCGTCGAACGCGTACTTCAGCGGCATGCCGATCAGCACCAGCACGGCCAGCGCCACGCCCACGATCCAGGCGATCACGCGGTACCGGGTAAGGGCTCCGCCCACCGTCTTCCGTCCTTCCGCACCGGCCTCAGCCGGGATAGTCACCGGGCCTCGCGCCCGGATTGGCGTTCAACCATGTCAGGTAGCGGTTGTACTCGGCCAGGTCGGCGTCCGGCACGTCGCCCGTGGCCGGCACCCGGGCCACGCGCACCGGGCGGCGTACCGCCAGGGCGGCCGGGCCCGGGGCGGCGTCACCGGCGGTGACCGCCTCTGGCGTCGCGGCCGGGCCGCGCAGGGTGTGCTGGACCTCACGCCACCAGACGAAGACCACGAAGCCGGCGAAGATCGGCCACTCCACCGCGTACGCCCAGCTGAGCGTGTTGCCCGAGGCCGCCCGGCTGATCTGCCACCAGCCCAGCGCCAGGAACCCGACGACCAGCACGACCAGGGCCACGTGGCGGGCGATCCACGCCGGTGTCCAGAGCCGTTTCATGGCGTCGAGCGTACCGGGACGGCCCGGCATCTCCGCCGTGGCGTCGTAGGAGGGTTTGGTGACACCCGGTCTGGGCATCCGTCTAGATGCCAGCTCAAACGAGCCCAGGGGGCGACATGACCGAATCAGTACGCCAGTCCGGTGACGTCAGCCCGGAGCAGCGGATGACCGAGTGGGGCGGCGACCTCGCCCGCGACGCGTCGGCCTCCGGCGCGGACGTCGACGGTGAGCTGGTCGGGGTGGACCCGGCGGAGTTGGGCGACGAGGACCTGATCCGGGAGCTGCAGAGCCTGCACCGCACCCGGCTGGACACCCTGCGGCACGCGGCCGACTCCGCGCTCGCCAACCACCTGCGCCGCACCGCCGAGCTGGAGACCGAGTACCTGGCCCGGCACCCCGGGCGCGAGGTCGACCCGAGCCGGCTGCGGGACGCCTGATGGCCACGCACGCCGAGCGGGGTATGTCCGCGCCGCCCGAGGTGGTGTTCAACACCGCGACCGACCCGGACCGGGCCTCGGCCTGGTTGCCGGACCCGCTGCGGCAGGACGGCGGGGAGCGCCCGCAGGCCACCGCCGAGGAACTGCGGGCCCGGTGGAGCAGCGTCTCCGCCCCCGGCTGGTCGGCCGAGATCCGGGTGGAGGCGGCCGACGCCGGAGGAGCCCGGGTCCGGCTCGACCTGACCGGTGGGGACGACGGCCTGGCCGACGAGACCCTGGCCAACCTCGCCCGCGAGGTGGCCGACAACCTGACCGCTGGTTGAGCGGAGCCTGATGAGGGAGAAGGAGATGCCGGTGACCCAGGGCGGCCTGAGGCAGCGGGTGGCGCGGCTGCGCCAGGCGTACGCGCCGCACGAGCACCGGCCGCTGGGCGGCTACCTCGCGGCGATGGGCACCTACGCCACGGTCACCGCGTCGCTGGCCGGCCTGGTCCGGGCGACCGGGCGGCCGGTGCCGGACCGGCCCGCCGCCGGCGACGTGGTGCTGCTCTCCATCGCGACGCACAAGCTGAGCCGGCTGCTCTCCAAGGACGCGGTGACCAGCCCGTTGCGGGCCCCGTTCACCCGCTACGACCGCCCGATCGGCAGCGGCGAGGTGATGGAGCAGGTCCGCGACCAGGGCAGCGGGATGAGGCACGCCGTCGGCGAGCTGCTGAGCTGCCCGTTCTGCCTGGCCGTCTGGGTCGCCACCGGCCTCACCGGCGGCCTGGTGCTGGCGCCCCGGCTGACCCGGCTGGTGTCCACCGCGCTGACCGCGGTCGCCGCCTCCGACTTCCTCCAGATGGGGTACGCCGTCGCGCAGCGGGCCGCCGCGGGCCACCACGACGAGCAGTGACCCGTACGCGAGGGGGCCGGCGGTGCGCCGGCCCCCTTCGCGTCGTCCTCGTCAGGTCGGGGTGGTGCCGTGGTTTTCCCCGGCCCAGCCGCGCGACGCCTCCGGCTCCCGCTCGTCGGAGTCCTCGCCGGTGACCACGTCGCGGTCGACCGCGGTGCGGTCGTGCTCGTTGGCGAAGTCCGGCTCGGGGAGCGTGTCCACGCCCTCCGGGGGCTCGCCGAGCGCCGGCAGCTTGTCGTGGTGCTCCTCGGGGTCGGACATCTCGTCTCCTCTCGCGGGGGGCGTCAGGTGACCGCACCGCCGAGCAGGTCCGCCGCCTCGTCCACCGCGTACTCACCCTGGGGAAGCGCGGCGATCCGGGTGAGCAACGCCGCGGGAAGTTCCGCGGCGACGGCCCGGCGGTAGATGTCCGCCTGGCTGATCCGCTCCTGGCCGTGGTAGATGTCGTCGAGCAGCTCATCGAGGGGCCGGGTGTCCGGCTCGTCGGTGACAGCCGCGTCGATCACGGGAACGTCATCGGTCACGTCGCCCACCTACCCACCCCCGAACCGGTCAAACAACACCCCTCCCCCTCCCCACCGATCGGGCAGGTGGGGTGGGTCAGGCCGGGGCGGGGAGGGTGGCGCGGCGGGTACGGACGGCGGCGGCCAGGTGGTCCAGGACCTCGGCGGTGGTGTCCCAGCCGATGCAGGCGTCGGTGACCGACCGGCCGTAGGTCAGCTCCCGGGTGGGGTCCAGGTCCTGGCGGCCGTCGAGCAGGAAGCTCTCCAGCATGATGCCGACGATGCCGCGCTGGCCGGCGGTGAGCTGCCCGGCCACGTCGGCGGCCACCTTCGGCTGGTTGCGGTGGTCCTTGCCGCTGTTGGCGTGGCTGGCGTCGACCACCACCCGCTCGGGCAGGCCGGCGGCCCGCAGCAGGTCCAGCGCGCCAGCCACCGACTCGGCGTCGTAGTTCGGCCGGCCGCCGCCGCCGCGCAGCACCAGGTGCCCGTCGGCGTTGCCCCGGGTGTGCATGATCGCCGGGGTGCCGGAGACGTCGATGCCGGGGAAGACGTGCGGCACGCCGGCCGCCCGGATCGCGTCCACCGCCGTGCCGATGCTGCCGTCGGGGCGGTTCTTCATGCCGATCGGCATGGACAGCCCGGAGGCGAGCTGCCGGTGCACCTGGCTCTCCACCGTCCGGGCGCCGATCGCGCCCCAGGACACCGTGTCGGCGATGTACTGCGGGGTGATCGGGTCCAGGAACTCGCAGCCCACCGGCAGGCCGAGGCGCAGCACGTCGAGCAGGAGCGCCCGCGCGGTCCGCAGGCCGCGGTTGACGTCGCCGGAGCCGTCCAGCGCCGGGTCGTTGATCAGGCCCTTCCAGCCCACCGTGGAACGCGGCTTCTCGAAGTAGACCCGCATCACCACCAGCAGGTCGTCGGCGTGCCGGTCGGCGGCCTCGCGCAGCCGGTGGGCGTAGTCCAGCGCCGCGGCCGGGTCGTGCACCGAGCACGGGCCGACCACCACCAGCAGGCGGTCGTCGGCGCGATCCAGTACCCGGCCGACCGCGCGCCGGCCGGCCAGCACGGCCGTGGCGAGCGGGGCGTCCAGCGGCAGGTCGTGCAGGAGCAGGGCGGGGGTGGTCAACGGCACGACGCGGTCGATCCGCTGGTCGATGACCGCGCGGGTCTCCGGAGTGGTCACGGTGGGCATCCTTCCGCCGACCGTGACCGGGGCCGGTGCCCGGGTCGAGCCGGCTGCTCGTACGCAGAAGGGCAGGAGCGGAAGCTCCTGCCCGGCCGGCTCGAAAACGTGGTGACGTCAGCTCATGGCGAGGTCACCGGCGGCGGAGCCGGCTGCCTGAACCATCGATACGAGCGCGTCACGCCGGTAAGCCTACCCGACCGGACCGGCGAGGCTCACCGGGTCGTCCGGAAAGCGTCGCCTGACGTTCGCCTTCGTCGATGCCGCTGGCGGAGCCCCCGGCGCGGCACGTCCGGCGCCGCCCGGCATCGCCCCGAGCGGGCGCGATCTTGCGGGCGTGCCGGGCGGATCGGGGGGTATGAGACTCGGCATGAGCCACGAGCAGAGCGACCAGGAACGGGTGGAGTCCCGTGCCCACCTGCTGCCCGAGGAGGCGGCGCTCGGCAGCGAGAACCCGCAGGCGCAGGCCGACGCCATCCTCACCGAGTCCGACATCCGGGAGGAGGACCGGAACGCCGCCCCGGACACGGTGCTGGAGGATCGCACGTCCGATCAGACCGTGACCCCGAGCGAGCCCCCCGACTGATCGACCGCCCCGCGGCACGTCCCCTTTCCGCCCCGGAGATCGGATAGCGTCGGGTCATGCCCGACAGCGGTTACCCCTGGCCCATCGAGACGACCCGACTGGACAACGGCCTGCGCGTGGTGGTGAGCGAGGACCGTACCGCCCCGGCGGTGGCGGTCAACCTCTGGTACGACGTGGGTTCCCGGCACGAGCCGGCGGGCCAGACCGGCTTCGCCCACCTCTTCGAGCACCTGATGTTCGAGGGCTCGGTCAACGTCGCCAAGACCGAGCACATGAAGCTGATCCAGGGCTCGGGCGGCTCGCTCAACGCCACCACCAACCCGGACCGGACGAACTACTTCGAGACCGTCCCGGCCGAGCACCTGGAGCTGGCGCTCTGGCTGGAGGCCGACCGGATGGGCGGCCTGGTCCCCGCGCTCACCCAGGAGACGCTGGACAACCAGCGCGAGGTGGTCAAGAACGAGCGCCGCCAGCGCTACGAGAACGTGCCGTACGGCGACGCCTGGCTGCGGCTGCTGCCGCTGCTCTATCCGCCCGGCCACCCGTACCACCACGCGACGATCGGCTCGATGGCCGACCTGAACGCCGCCGACCTGGCCACCTTCCAGGCGTTCCACACGACCTACTACGCGCCGCACAACGCCGTGCTCACCGTCGTCGGCGACGCCGCCGCCGCCGAGGTGTTCGCGCTCGCCGACAAGTACTTCGGCGCGATCCCCGTCCGCGAGGAGATCCCCGCCGCGCCGGACGGCCGTACCGTCGCGGCCACCGGCCGGGCCGCCGTCGAGACGGTCACCGGCGACGTCCCCGCGCCCCGCGTGTACGTCGCGCACCGCACCCACCCCTTCGGCGCCCCCGGGTACGACGTGGCGACCGTGCTCGCCGCGGTGCTCGGCAGCGGCCGGGGCAGCCGCCTCTACCAGCGCCTCGCCGACGGGGAACGGATCGCCCAGCCGGACCTGGTCGGGGCGTACGGGGTGGACCTGGCGCACGCCCCCGCGCCGTTGATCGTCACCGCCACCGCCCGCCCCGGGGTGGGCGCCGAGCGGCTGGCCGCAGGCGTCGCCGAGGTGGTCGACGAGCTGGCCACCGTGCCGGTGACCCACGCCGAGCTGGACCGGGCCAAGGCGCTGCTGAGCACCGCCTGGTGGCGGCAGATGTCCACGGTGGACGGCCGGGCCGACACCCTCGGCCGGTACGCCACCCAGTTCGGCGACCCGGCCCGGGCCGCCGAGCGGCTGCCGGCCTGGCTGGCGGTGACCGCCGACCAGATCGCCGAGCTGGCCGCAGAGCTGCTCGGCGCCGACGACCGGGTGACCCTGACCTACCTGCCGGAGGAGACCCCATGACGCTGATCGCCGCCCGTCCCGGCGCGGGCACCCCCCGCCCGTACCGGTTCCCGACCGTGGTCCGGCGGGACGTCGCCGGCGGCCGGGTGGTCGCCGCGCACCTGCCCGGGCAGAACCTCGCCGTCGCGGTGCTGCTGCTCGACGCGGGGGCCGGCCGCGAGCCGGTCGGCAAGGAGGGGCTCGGCGGGGTGCTGGCCAAGGCCCTGGAGGAGGGCACCACCCAGCGGGACGCCACCACCTTCGCCCTGGCCGTCGAGGGCCTCGGCACCGAGCTGGTGACTGGGCTGGACTGGGACTCCTTCCAGGTCAGCGTCCAGGTCCCGGTGGGCCGGCTGAGCGCGGCGGTGGAGCTGCTCGCCGAGGCGGTCCGGACGCCCCGGCTCGACCCCGACGACGTGCGCCGGGTCCGCGACGACGAGGCGACCGCGCTGCGGATGGACTGGGCCAACCCCGGGCCGCGCGCCGACGCGGTGCTCCGCGCCGACCTCTTCGGCGCCGAGAACCGGTGGGGCCGCCCGATGTACGGCGACCCGGACTCGGTGGCCGCGCTGGACGTCGAGGACGTCACCGTCTTCCACTCCGAGTGGTTCCTCCGGCCCGGCACGCTGATCGTCGCCGGTGACCTGGACCGCCTCGACCTGGACGGGCTCGCCGCGGCGGCGTTCGCCGGCACCGGCGGCGGCCCGGTCGAGCGCGGCGGCCCGATCGAGGTGCCGCTGCACACCGGGCGGCGGATCCTGCTGGTGGACCGGCCCGGCTCGGTGCAGTCCACGTTGCGGCTGGGGCACCCGTCGGCGCACCGCGCTCACCCGGACCACGTGCCGATGACGCTCGCCGGCACGGTGCTCGGCGGGGCGTTCACCTCCCGGCTCAACCACCTCATCCGGGAGGTGCACGGCTACACGTACGGCATCCGGGGCGACTTCGCCTCGTCCCGCCGGTTCGGCCGGTTCGCGGTCAGCTCCGGTGTGCAGACCGCGGTGACCGCGCCGGCCCTGGTCGAGGCGGTCGGGGAGATCTCCCGTACCCAGGCCGGCGGGGTGACCGCCGACGAGCTGGCGGTGGCCCGCTCCTGGCGGGCCGGCCAGCTGTCGGTGGAGTTGCAGAGCCCGCGGGCGATCGCGTCGGCGCTGACCACCCTGGTGGTGCACGACCTGCCGGACGACTACCACGCCCGGCTGCGCGAGTCGCTGCTCGCCGCCGACGTGGCGCAGGTCTCCGCCGCGGCCGCCGCCCACCTGCACCCGGAGTCGCTGACCCTGGTGGTGGAGGGCGACGCGGCGGTGATCCGCGACGAACTCATCGCGACCGGGCTCGGCGAGGTGACCGACGCCACGCTCTGATCGGGCCGGATCCGGTCCGGGCGGTGGGAAAGCGTTCCCGCCCGGACCGGCGGCCTGGGTAGCCTCGCGGGCATGAGGATCGGCATTGTGGGGGCCACCGGCCAGGTCGGTGGCGTGATGCGGCAGGTGCTGGCGGAGCGCGACTTCCCGGCGGAGCAGGTGCGGCTGTTCGCCTCCGCCCGGTCGGCCGGGCGGACCCTGCCCTGGCGCGACGGCGAGGTGACGGTCGAGGACGCGGCCACCGCCGACTATTCCGGGCTGGACATCGTGCTCTTCTCGGCGGGCAAGGGCACCGCCAGGGAGTTCGCCCCCCGGGTCGCCGCCGCGGGCGCCGTGGTGATCGACAACTCCTCGGCGTTCCGGATGGACCCGGAGGTGCCGCTGGTGGTCGCCGAGGTCAACCCGCACGCCGCCGCCGTACGCCCGAAGGGCATCATCGCCAACCCGAACTGCACCACGATGGCCGCGATGCCGGTGCTGCGCCCGCTGCACTCCGAGGCGGAGCTGGTCGGCCTGGTCGTCTCGACGTACCAGGCGGTCTCCGGGGCCGGCCTGGCCGGCGTCGCCGAGCTGGACGAGCAGGTCCGCAAGGTCGCCGAGGACGCCGCCGCACTCGCCTTCGACGGCACCGCCGTGCAGTTCCCCGCGCCGCGCTCCTTCGCCCGGCCGATCGCCTTCAACGTGCTCCCGCTCGCCGGCTCGATCGTCGACGACGGCTCCTTCGAGACCGACGAGGAGCAGAAGCTGCGCAACGAGAGCCGGAAGATCCTGGAGATCCCCGGGCTGAAGGTCTCCGGCACCTGCGTCCGGGTGCCCGTCTTCACCGGCCACTCGCTCCAGCTCAACGCCCGCTTCGCCCGGCCGGTCACCCCGCAGCGGGCCCGCGAGCTGCTCGACGGCGCGCCCGGCGTGGCCCTCGCCGACGTGCCCACCCCGCTGGAGGCGGCCGGCCAGGACCCGACGTACGTGGGCCGGATCCGCGCCGACGAGACCGTCGAGCACGGCCTGGCGCTGTTCTGCTCCAACGACAACCTGCGCAAGGGCGCCGCGCTGAACGCGGTGCAGCTCGCCGAGCTGGTCGCCGCCGAACTCCGCTGAGCCCGCCCGTCCCCCGGGCGGGTCGCGTCGGGCCGGCCGATTCGGGTGCGAGCGACATACCTGACAGGCATATTTGTGCCTCTCAGGTATGTCGCTCGTGGGCACACCTGCTTCTGCACCAGCTGACGCGGAGGACGCCATGACGGACGAACGGACCCGGCAGGACCTGACCGAACTCATCGCCGGCCGCTGGCTCGGCGTGCTCGCCACCATCAAACGGGACGGGCGGCCGCAGCTGTCCAACGTGGTGTACGCCTTCGACCGGGAACGGGAGCTGATCCGGGTCTCGGTCACCGACGGACGGGCCAAGACCGCCAACCTGCGTCGTGACCCCTGGGCCAGCTTCCACGTGAGCAGTGCGGACGGCTGGGCGTACGCGGTGGCGGAGGCGCGGGCCGAACTGACCCCGGTGGCGCAGCGAGCGGACGATCCGACCGTGGAGGAGCTGATCGGGCTCTACCGGGCGGTGCAGGGCGAACACCCCGACTGGGACGACTTCCGCGCGGCCATGGTCGCCGAGCGGCGGCTGGTGCTGCGCCTGCACGTCGAGCGGGTCTACGGCATGCCACCGCGCGGCTGACCGCCCCCGCCGGTCGCTGCCGCGATCGCGGTTGCGCCGGCACCGGTGAGCACGCGTTACCTGAGGCGGGGCGGCGGGTAGACGGAGCCTGCCGACACCGAGAGGGGAGCACCATGACAACGGTCGGAGAGTTCATGACGACCCGGTTGGTGACGATGGACGGCAACGACACGCTCACCGCCGCGGCTCAGGAGATGCGGGACAGCGCGATCGGCGACGTGGTGGTGACCGCGGGAGACGACGTGGCTGGCATCGTCACGGACCGGGACATCACGGTCCGCGGCGTGGCCGAGAACATGGACCCGAACACCACCAGGCTCAACCAGATCACCAGCAAGGACGTGGTGACGGTCAGCCAGTACGACGACGCGGTCGCCGCGGCCGACCTGATGCGGACGTACGCCGTGCGCCGGCTGCCGGTGGTGGACGACGGCAAGCTGATCGGCCTGGTCTCGATGGGTGACCTGGCGGTCGAGCGGGAGCCGCAGTCGGTGCTCGCGGACATCAGCGCCGACGAACCCAACAACTGACCGTCCGCCGCGGGCCGGTGACGCCGGCTCCCCCAGCCGGGGGGCCGGCGTCCGGCTGCCCGCGGCTCGCCGGGACTCACCTGATCCGGGCGAGGTTGACGGCACACGGGACGGGGACCCGGTCGGGGTACGTCGTCATGCCGTGGATCGACGGGGGGAGTGGACGGTGGACCCGACCACGAGGTTCTTCGAGGATCTCGACCGCCGGGGCTACGAGCCCCTGCTGGCCAAGACCTCGGGGACATTGCGCTTCGACCTGCACGAGGGGGCGCACACCAGGCACTGGCTGCTCCAGATCGACCGGGGCAGGCTGGAAGTCAGCCAGGAGGACCGGGAGGCGGACACCGTGCTCGGCACCGGACCCGACCTCTTCGGGGACATCGTCGCGGGTGGCGAGAACGCGATCGCCGCGTTGTTGCGGGGCGACATGACCGTCTCGGGCGACCTGCGACTGGTGCTCCAGGTGGAGCGGATCTTCCCCGGCCCGGCCACCTCCCGGGGCCCGCGGCACGAATTCCGCAGGGAGGCCCGCTGATGGCGCAGAGCAACACGATCCGGATCCTGGACGGCAACACCTTCGTCGTCTCCGAGGAGACCGGCGACATCGAGGCGACGCCGAGCGAACCGACCGGCCTGTTCGCCATCGACACCCGCTTCCTGTCGAAGTGGGTGCTGACGGTCAACGGCGAGCGCCTCAACGCGCTCTCCTTCGACGATCTGCAGTACTACGAGGCGCGGTTCTTCCTGGTGCCCGGCATGGCCACCCACTACATCGACGCCAAGCTGTCGATCATCAGGGAGCGGGCGGTCGGCGGGAGCTTCCGCGAGGACCTGACCATCCTCAACCACGACGAAAGGCCGGTGGATCTGGAGATACGGATGGACGCCGGCTCCGACTTCGCCGACCTGTTCCAGGTCAAGGACGAGATCCTGAACAAGAAGGGCGAGATCTACACCGAGGTGGAGGAGGACCGGCTGCGCCTGGGCTACCGGCGTGGCAACTTCCGGCGCGAGACGGTCATTTCGGCGTCCCGGCCGGCCCGCTACGACAAGAACGGGTTCGCCTTCAGCGTCCACCTGGAGCCGAACGAGCAGTGGCGCACCGGCATCGACGTGAACACGCTCGCGATCGGTCCGGGCGGCCGGGACCTGCGGATGGGCCTCCGGGTGCACGGCACGGAGCGGCTCGCCCTCCAGCACGACCTGGAGGAGTGGATCGCCAGGGCCCCCAAGCTCAACAGCGAGCACCCCGAACTGGCGGCCACCTACCGGCGCAGCCTGATCGACCTGGCGGCACTGCGCTTCGCGCCGCTGTCGCTCGGCGGGCTGACGCTGCCCGCGGCCGGCCTGCCCTGGTTCATGACGATGTTCGGCCGGGACAGCATCCTGACCTGCCTGCAGGTGCTGCCCTTCGCCCCCGAGCTGTCCAAGACCACGCTGCGCATCCTCGGCGCGTTGCAGGGCACCCGATTCGACGACTTCCGGGATGAGGACCCGGGCCGGATCCTGCACGAGATGCGCTACGGCGAGACCGCCGCCTTCGAGGAGCAGCCGCACTCGCCGTACTACGGCTCGGTCGACGCCACCCCGCTCTTCCTGATCCTGCTCGACGAGTACGAGAAGTGGACCGGGGACGTCGCCCTGGTCCGCGAACTGGAACGGGAGTGCCGAGCCGCGCTCAAGTGGGTCGACGACTACGCCGACCTGGTCGGCAGCGGCTACATCTGGTACGAGCGGCGCAACACCGAGACCGGCCTGGAGAACCAGTGCTGGAAGGACTCCTGGGACTCCATCTCGTACCGCGACGGCACGCTGCCGCCGTTTCCCAGGGCCACCTGCGAGGTGCAGGGCTACGCGTACGACGCGAAGGTGCGGGCCGCCCGGCTGGCCCGCGAGTTCTGGGGCGACCCGGGGTACGCCGACCAGTTGGAGCGGGAGGCGGCGCAGCTCAAGGACCGGTTCAACCGGGACTGGTGGGTGGAGGACGGCGAGTACTACGCCCTCGCCCTGGACCCGGACGGGCGCCAGTGCGGCACGCTGAGCTCCAACATCGGGCACCTGTTGTGGAGCGGCATCGTCGACCGGGACCGGGCCGAGAAGATCGCTCGCCACCTGGTCGGTCCCCGGCTCTTCTCCGGCTGGGGTGTGCGCACCCTCGCCGAGGGGGAGGTCCGGTACAACCCGATCGGTTACCACAACGGCACGATCTGGCCCTTCGACAACTCCTTCATCGCCTGGGGCCTGCGCCGGTACGAATTCAGGGAGGAGGCCGCCACCATCGCCAGCGGGATCCTGGACGCCGCCCGCTACTTCAACGGGCGCCTGCCGGAGGCGTTCGGCGGCTACCCCCGGGAGCAGACCAAGTTCCCGGTGGAGTACCCGACGGCGTGCAGCCCGCAGGCGTGGTCCACGGGCACCCCGCTGCTGCTGCTGCGGACCATGCTCGGCCTGGAGCCGCATGAGGGGCACCTGGCGGTCGAGCCGGTGCTGCCGGTGGGGATGGGTCGGATCGAGATGCTCGACATCCCCGGCCGCTGGGGCCGGGTGGACGCCTTCGCCCGGGGCCGGCTGGACCTGCACAACCTGGCCGAATAGCGGTGTCCGCCGGCTCTCCCGCCGCCGGTCAGGGCTGGTGGGGGAGCAGGCAGAACTCGTTGCCCTCCGGGTCGGCGAAGACCGTCCAGCCGGGCAGCTCCCGGACCACCGTGGCGCCGGCCTCCAGCACGGCGGCCCGCTCCTCGGCGTCACCGACCAGGTCGAGATGGATCCGGCCGGGGCCGGGCAGGTCGTCGACCGGGGAGATCCAGACGCCGGGCCGGTGCCGGTGCGGGTCCCGCAGCAGCACCGACTCGCCCGGAGCCAGCGACCGGTCGGCGAGCTTCGCCTCGTCCTCCGGCACCGCCGGCAGGCCGGTGACCAGGCTCCAGAAGGGCGCCAGCAGGTACGGGTCACGGCAGTGGATCACGATGGAGTGCAGCTCCGGCATGCGTCGACGGTAGCCTCGTGGGCCGGTCGGCGGGTGGGTGATGTCGGAGCCGCCGTGCACCAGCAGCACCGGCACCCCGTCGGCGTCGTCGCGCGCCGCCCGCGCCGCCCGCCGGACGTCGTCGAGCTGGGCCGGCCAGTGCACCTGGTGGGAGAAGCGGTAGGTCGCCGCCACCACCCGCAGTCCCAGCCGGGCCAGGGCCGCCGGTCGTCCGGGCCCTACGGGTCCGTAACCTACGCGGGGTAAAGTTGCCGGATGCCGGAACTCGTGTATCCCCCCGTGATCGCCGCCGCCAAGACCATGTTCCGGGTCCTCGACCTGCGCCTGACCATCGAGGGCAGCCACCACGTCCCGCGTACCGGTGGGGCCGTGCTGGCCAGCAACCACGTCAGCTACCTCGACTTCATCTTCAGCGGTTACGGGGCGCACGAGTCTCGCCGGCTGGTCCGGTTCATGGCGAAGCACGAGGTCTTCGCGCACAAGGTCTCGGGCCCGCTGATGCGCGGCATGAAGCACATCCCGGTGGACCGCCGGGCCGGCGCCGGGTCGTACAACTCCGCGGTGGGCGCGTTGCAGCGCGGCGAGGTGGTCGGCGTCTTCCCCGAGGCGACGATCAGCCGCTCGTTCACCGTCAAGGAACTCAAGAGCGGGGCCGCCCGGATGGCGCAGCAGGCCGGCGTGCCGCTGCTGCCGGTGGCGCTCTGGGGCACCCAGCGGCTCTGGACCAAGGGTCGGCCGAAGAACCTGACCCGCCGGCACACCCCGATCACCATCCTGATCGGCGAGCCGATGGACCCGGCAGACTGGCCGGACACCAACGCCATGACCGTCGAGCTGAAGAGCCGGTTGTCGGCCCTGGTCGACCGGGCCCAGCGGGAGTACCCGGACCAGCCCGCCGGCCCGGAGGACGCCTGGTGGCAGCCGACCCACCTCGGCGGCACCGCCCCCACCCTCGAGGAGGCCGCCGAGCTGGACCGCCGCGGTCGCCGCACCGCCACCTCCTGACCCGGCGCCGGTTCACGCCCCCTGCGCCCGCGTCCGCTCACCTTCGGGGCCCGCTCATCCCCTGCGCCTGCGTCCGCTGAGCCCCGGCGTCCGCCTTCATGGTGGCAGCCGGGGCGTGGCGGTCCCGGTCCCGGTCGGGATGCCGTGGCGGGACGCTGTGGAGCTGATGTCGTCAACGACTCACCGCCGGAGTGACGCGTGCCAGCGGTGGCGGCCGCGGTTCCGGCCGGAACTGGGAGGGACTGCGGCCCTGGTGAGGGCGACAGGGGCCGTCCTCACGCGCCGGTCGCCGCACTCCTTGCAGCCCGGACCCGGGCCGCCGGCTGGGACGAGACGCTGCCGATGATGACCGGCGTCCGGCTGGAGCTCTCCGGCGTCGGGCTCGCAGGAAGGGTCCGTGAGTGGCTCGGGGTGAGGGAAACAGCCGCGTCCGGTTGGGTTCGTGCGGGGTGGGCTGGGCCCCGGTCGGGTTTGTGCGGATTCGCCGTGACCCCACGAGTGGGCTCGTGCCGATGCGCCGTTGCCAGTCGGGGGAAGTGCCCTGGCACACGGGGTGGTTCGTGGGGAAGCGCTGTGGCCCCGGGCGGCTTGGTGGCTGCCGGGCCGAGCTACGGCGGCGGATCCACGCCGTTCGGCGCGGCGGATCCGGGTGGGCGCGCGCCTGCGATCCCGTTCCGGGCGGGCGTGCGGATGCCGGTGTGAATCGTTCACGTCATCAGCTCCAAAGGAAGCGACAGCCACCTGCGCCCGGCGGGCCAGCCGGGCCGGATGGCGGCCGAGTGCGCACGGCCCGGCGGGGCCGGTCGGCCGGGCCGGCCTGCTGGACGGCCGGCCTCGGCTACCAGCAGCAGCTCCGGGTCGAGCGGGCCGAGCACCTGATCGGGCACGGCGCCACCGTCGAGTCCACCGCCCAGGCCGTCGAGTTCACCGACGCCCGGATGCTGCGCCGGCTACGGGCGCGGGCTCACTCGCCGACCGCGTCCCGCGCCGGGGGCGTCGGCGTGCGGTAGTAGTCGTCCCGGGAGAGGAACTCCACCGGCAGCGAGCCGGGCAGCGTCACCCGGACCGCCCCGTCGAGCGGACCGGGCGCGGCCCGCCGGGCCAGCTCGTCCCGTTCCGGCGGGGAGAGTTCCACCAGGTCCGGGTGGGTCAGCCGGAACGCGGCCACCGACCGGCGGACCAACCGGGCCAGGTCCGTCACCGCGTCGGTCGGCCCACCGACGGCGAGCGCCGGCTGCTGGATGGTCCGCAGCGCGTCGCAGACCAGCAGCAGCTCCCCGTCGGGCGCCGGCCCGTCCGCCGCCGGCCCGGTGGCCAGCCGCGGCAGCTCCAGGCGGGACGGCCACTGCCAGCGGATCTGCCCGCTGACCAGGCGGGACGGCTGTACGCCGCGCCGGTGCCGGGCGCCGCTACGGCCGTCCCGTTCGGAGACCACGGACAACTCCGCGCCAGCGCACACGTACGCCAGCCGCCGGTCGGTGACGGTCACCGTGGCCGGCGCGGGCAGCACCCACTGCCGGCGGGTGCCGGTCGGGCTGAGCAGGCAGCCGGCCACCGGGGTGCGCAGTCGCCGCAACACCCGCTCGCCCGGCTCCGTGACCAGCTCGTAGCGCGGGTCCAGCACCGGTCGCAACTCGTCGTCCGGTGCGTCGAAGCGATGCGGTGCGATGAAGAACGGGGACGCATCCTCGCGCATCGTCACGACCTCCCGGGCAGTTGGCCTCCTGCCGGAAAGCCTCGCCGAGCTCGCCGGACCTGTCATGACAGCCGTTAGGGGGTCGGCCGGTCGGCCGCCGCCTGCGACCGGTAGATGCCGATCTCCTCCGGTCGGACGAGGCCGTCCTCGATCGCCCGGGCCAGCAGCGCCGCCTTGGTTGCCGCCGGCCGACCCGCCCGGGTGTACTTGATCCGCGCCCGGTCCACGTACTGCTTGACGGTGTGCTCGCTGATCCGCATCCGGCGGGCCACCGACGCCTTCGACATCGACTGGAACCAGAGCAGCAGCGCCTCCCGTTCCTTGTCCGACAGGGCCGGCCGGTCCGGGCGCGGGTCGCCGACCATCGCCCCGGCCAGCGCCGGTGGCACGTACGGGCGGTCGCTGGCGGCGGCCAGGACGGTGGCCACACAATGCTCCCGCCCCTCGTGCTTGGCCAGGAACGCCGCCGCCCCGGCGTCCAGCGCGGCGAGCATCGTCGCCGGGTCGGTGTGCTCGGAGTAGACCACCACCCGCCGGCCGGCGGCGCTCAGCTCGGCCAGCTTGTCGATCACCATCCGCCCGTGCAGGCGCAGGTCCAGCAGGACCACGTCGGCGTCCGGGGCGTCCGCCAGCACCTGGTCCGGGTCGTCGCCGGTGGCCAGTACGCGCAGCCGCGGCTCGCAGGCCAGCCAGGCCCGCACCCCGTCGATCACCACCGGGTGGTCGTCCACGATGGCCACCCCGACCGGCCGGTCCGCGCTCACGTCCTGCGCCACCGGGTCTGCGTCCACCTGATCTCCCCGTCCCGCTCCTGCACGTGCTCCACCTGACCGTCGTCCTCGACGTGGCCCGGCGGACCGGTCGCCCCCGTACCATCCACCTCGGGGGTGACCAGGCTGACCACCACCTCGTCCGGGCCGGCGACCACGGTCAGCCGGGCCCAGCCCCCGGCCTCGGCCAGCGCGGCGGTGGGCGGGTCGACCAGCCGGCGGCGGACCTCCACCGGCAGCGGCGGGGGCGTGCCGATGGCGACCAGTTCGATCGGCAGGCCGTTCCGTTCGGCCAGGTCGGCGGCGGCGCGCAGCTCGTGCAGCAGCGGGTCCGGCACGTCGTCCGACTCGGCGATCAGCCGGCGCAGCCGGGCCGCGGCGAGCACGCACCGGCGCTGCACCAGCGGGTCGGCCGGGTCGGCGCGCCCGTCGGCCAGCTCGGCCAGCACCGCCTCGGCGGCACCGCTGACCAGGGCGAGCCCGGCCCGCCGCTCCTGCCGGGCCCGCTCGGCCGCGTCCCGCTCGGCGGCCACGGCGAGGGTGGCCGCCGCCGCCTCGGCGCGTTCCCGGGCGAGGGCGGCGATCACCGCCGCGCCGGCGAAGACCGCGGTCGGCAGCGACGCGGTGCCGTAGACGTACATCGCGTACCGGGTCAGGTCGGCGGGGGCGGTCGCGCCGTGCTCGAGCAGGGCGGCCAGGGCGATCAGCGAATGGGCGGCGAGCAGGGCCAGCAGCCAGGGGAGCCGCCGCCCCCAGAGCACCACCACGAAGAACCAGCCGAGGGTGCCCCAGACCCAGTTCGCGGCGGTGAACAACTGCTCCCGCCCGCAGGCCGCGAAGACCGCCGCGTCCACCGCCAGCAGCACCGCGACCAGCGGCAGCACCGGCGGCCGGGCGCCGCGCAGCAGCCGGACGCCGGCGTACCCGCCGGTCGCGGCGACGACCAGCCAGCCGGCCCCGACCACCGCCGGCGCGGCCAGCTCGGACCACGCTTCCAGCAGCGCCGGTAACCCGATCGCCGTGTGCCAGACCAGCGCGATGGCGACGGCCACGATCCGGGCGCCCCCGTCGGAGGCGCGGGCCACGTCCACCGCCGGGACGTCGTCCGGCCGTGGCAGGCTCGCCCGGGGCGGCCCGACCCGGGGTACGGCGGCCGGTCCGGTGTCGAGGTCAGCCGACATCTGTCCATTCCAGCCGGATCCGGGTGCCTTCGCCAGGGGTGGAGGTCACGTCGGCGCGCCCGCCGACCTCGGCCAGCCGCCCGCGTACCGACTCGCGCAGCCCGTACCGGTGGGCCGGGACGCTGGTCGGGTCGAAGCCGGGACCGTCGTCGACCACCTCGACCACGACGGTGTCCGCGCCGGTGCTCAGCCGCAGGGTGACCGTCGCGCCGGGCGCGTGCCGGGCCACGTTGGCCAGCGCGGCGGCGGTGGCGTCCGCGAGCGCCGCGGCGACCGGGGCCGGTGCCGCGCAGGGCGCCAGCTCGGCGGCCACCGCGAGCTCCGGGTGGGCGTCACGCACCGCCCGCAGCCGCTCGTCGACCGCGACCCGGCCGCCGACCGGCGCCGACCGCGCGTCGGCGAGCCCGACGAGGGTACGCAAATCCGCCGCGGCCCGCCGGGGCAGCGCCGGTGACCCGCCGGGCACCGCGCCCAGCCCGACCATGGTGAGGGTGCCGAGGACCGTGTCGTGCAGGTCCCGGTTCTGCCGCCGCTCGGCCTCCCGAGCGGTACGGGCGACCAGCGCGTCCCGGCGCGACCCCTGGTAGTCGGCGAAGGCCCGGTCGGCCCGGCCGATCCGCCGGCGCATGACCTCGGTCAGCATCGCCGCCAGCCCGGTCTGCCCCAGCAGGGTCGCCGCGTGCGCGGTGGCCTCGGCGGAGTTGCCGGCGGCGGTGGTGCCGGTGGCGTAGGCGGCGGTGACCAGCAGGCCGGCCGGGACCGACCAGCGGGCTGAGCCGGTCGCCTGCGTGTTGATCACCGTGGTGCTGGCCAGCACCGCGATCCAGCTCCCCTCGCCCGGCAGCACCTCCGGCGCGACCAGGTGCGGGATGAGCAGGCACGCCGCCGTGGTGAGCGCGACGTCCCCGACGATCAGCGCGCCGCCGATCCCGGTGCGCAGTGCGCGGACGGCGTAGAGCACCGACCAGGCGGTCAGCACCCCGACCACCACGAGCAGCGCCCCGGTCCGCACCGGCGGGGTGCGCACGGCCAGCGCGGTGACCGCGCCGACCAGCCCGCAGGTGAGCCGCAGCAGGGCCGGCAGGGTGGTGAAGATGCGACTGAACGCGCCACCGGCCGGCCGGTCCAGCAGCGACGGCGGCGAGGTCGGAGCGGGTACGGCCGACATCGGGAGGCGTCCTTCGGGCAGCGACCCGTCCGGGTCCGTGCGGCGGTAGATCGACGAGGGACAATAGCATGGAGCGTCCGCTCCGATCACCCTAGGTGCGCGTCGGGTCGCTGACAGATCAGCAGGCTCCCGAAGTTGCTACGGCGAGCAGGTGGCAGCTCGTGCCGATCACCGCCGGGTCGCACTCGAACGCCCGTGCGCAGGCGACGGCCTCGCGGAACAGCGTGGAGTCCTCGCCCGCGCCGAGCGTCTCCAGCACCGGCCAGAGCGGGCCCTCGATGCCGTACAGCGCCGGTGTCGGCAGGCCGGCGGCGGTGAATTCGTCCACCAACTGCTCGGGGCGGTGGAAGTAGGCGGTGGTGAAGCCGGTGGCCGGGTCGTTGACCCCGGTGGCGTACGCGGACAGGATCGCCGGCCGGGTGGCGTCGTCCACCCGGCCCTGCCGAACCAGGTCGATCATCGGGGTGTTCCGGCTGATCGCGGCGGCGAGCACCGGCCCGCCGGGGCGGGTGACCCGAGCGGCCTCCCGCAACGCGGTGATCCGCTCGCCCCGCTCGGTCAGGTGGTAGAGCGGCCCGAGCAGCAGCGCGGCGTCCACGCTGGCGTCGGCGTACGGCAGGTGGCGGGCGTCGCCCGCGCTCGCGCTGGCCACCGGATGGTGACGCCGGGCCGCCGCCGCGTGCGCCGGCACCAGGTCGACCAGGTGCACCGGGTGGCCGGCGGCGGCCAGCCAGCCGGCGTACGCTCCCGGGCCGCCACCCAGGTCGAGCACCGTCGCGGGCGGCGGGGGCAGCAGCCGGGCCAGCAGCTCACGGGTACGCGCCCGTTCCAGCCGCCCCTGCGGCGTACGGCCCAGCCGGCCGGCCTCGTCGTAGACGTTTGTGTAGTAGCGACGGATGTCCGGCTCAGCCGGTCGGGTCGGTGCCATCCGTCGATGGTGGAACCCCGGTGCGTCGGCGTCACCCGGGTTTCCGCGCCGGTGGACGCCCCGATGTCGCGTCGCACCGCCCCCGTCAGCTCTCCGCCCAGCCGGCGGCGTTGCTGGTCGACTGCTTCCTACTCGTTGCTCATAGTTGAGCGGTTCGGATAGTTCGCTCTCCGCCCAGCGGTGGCTGGGCTGGAGTCCTGGACCGGCAGTCTGGTCCGGTGGCGATCGGTCCTGTCCTGCAGGATCTGCTTCACCGTGTGGTGTGGGGTGTGCAGGGCGATGTCGGGGTCGCCGGTTCGGTGCAGGATGTTGATCGCGGCGTTCACGTCGGCCTGCCATACCACCCTGCACGGGGTGCAGTGAAACCGGTCCCCGCTACGGCGGCCGAAGGCGCCGCAGCGGTGACAGGTTTGTGAGGTGTAGGCGGCGTTGACGGGAACGAGCGTAGAACCTCTACGCTCCGACACGCTTTTCAGGGCCTCGGCGGTGACTCCTTTGGTCCATGCGGCGAGACGCCGGTTGATGTTCTTAGGAAGCTTCTTGCGTCCGGTGAAGCGTTTGGTGAGATCTTCGGCGATCACGGTGACGGCCTCGTCGACGACCTCGTGCACGGCGGTGAAGACCTCCGTACGCACCCGCGCTCGATGCCGGGCCGCCTGCCGATCCCGCTTCACCGTGCCGAGATTGTCGGCCTTGATCCGGTGCGCTTTCGCGTGGTCACCACGCAGGGCGGCGTTGTTCGCGATCGAGCGCAGCTTCGCCCGACGCCGGTTACGTTCCTTCAACCGATCCGACTGGGCGGTCAGCAGCACGCCGAGCCTTGCACCGTGGGGCTGGCCGTCGGAGTCGGTCAGGGCTTCGGTGTAGCCCTTGTCCACACCCAACGTCCGGTCGCCGCACGGCCGCTGCGACGACCGCATCTGCGCCGCGTCGATCTGGTAGTGCACCTCGACCCGGCCGCTGCGCAGGATCAGCCGCAAGGTACCCGTCGGCGCGACCGTCGTGGACAACGGGATCCTGACCATCTTGCGGGGCTCGAGACCGGCAATCGCCAGCCACAACCGGCCCCGCCCGTCAACGAGCGTGTTGTACTTGTCGGCGCGCACCACGATCTGATCGTGTGTGCGGTTGCGGCCCCGCTTCCAATGCTTACGCATCTGCCGGGCCAGAAACGGGTCACTGGCCCACTGGTCCGCCTGCAGCGCGGTGAACATCCGCTTACGCTCGGCCGGATCGTTGGTGCGCCGGCTGATCGCCCGCCGGACGTCGACCTTGGCCGCCTCCAGGTTCGCTCCGATGTCGGCCATCGCGTCGCGGACGGTTTCCTTCCACGCATTCGCCAGCACACCAAACAACGCGTGTGTGCCGTCGGCCAGCCACCGGTCCCGCACCTGCCGGTCTCTCAACCCGGACCCGACTCCGAGGACCGAGCCGTAACGCTGCCACACCTCGCTACGCACCCGACCCAACCGACAGGCCTGCTCCACCAGGGCGGCGTACCTGCCCGAATTCAGTCGGGCCGAGTAGGCAATCCGGGTGACCTTCACCGGTCACCCTCCATGGTCAAGTCCGCCCTTTTCAACTCCTTCTCGTAGCGGCGCAGACCGTCCAGCCGGCACGAGAAGGAGTGCACGACGGCCAAAAGGTCCTCGACCAACTCCTGCTGCGGGGACAGGGACTCCTGGTTGGCCACCACGATCTCGCAGCCGCCGCGCGCCGCCAGATGCTCCAGCAAGTCGAACCCGAACCGGGCCAACCGGTCCTGGTGCGCCACCACCAGAGTGGCGACCTCACCCCGGTCGACGGCGTCCATCAACGCCAGGAACTTCTTGCGGCGAAGGTTCATCCCACCGCCGACCTCACTGATCCACTCATCCACGGCCAGACCACGAGCGAGACAGAACTGTTGCATCGCCGCCACCTGCAAGGCCAAGTCGGACTTCTGACCCGGCAACGAGACACGGCAGTACACCACAACCCTCCGCCGCCCGGCGTCAAAGCCCGACTGAAGCACCCCACGCACATCCGAATCGTCGAAATACCGCTGCCCCAGGCGGCCTCCACCAGGGCCCAGAACCGAGCCTCGTCCTCCACAGTGGGCACACGCGTCGCGTCAGCGGTCTCGGTCACCGGCGGAGGGTAGCGAGCCGGACCGACAACCTCCCGCCAGGAACCACGGCGTGACAACCAGGGGAGCGCTGGCAGGAGTTGCTGTTCCACGTGCTTTCTCAGGGTCGGGTCAACAACGCCACACGCGCGGCCCGAGGTTCTGGTCGCCGTCGCGGCCACTGGTCAGCGCCTGCCCCACAACCAGCCCGGTGTCGGACACGTCCGCCGCGCGGCTGGTCTGCCCGCTGGGCACGGCAAGCTCGACAGCGGCACCGTCACGCAGCACGGAGCCGCGGGCGACGACCCAGCCGGAGGCGTTGACCGCCGTTCCCGGTCCCTTCCCCCCCGATCCGGTTACTCCTGGTCCTTCCGCCCCCAGCGTGGTCACCTCGCCGGTCCGGAGGTTCCACAGCGCCGTGGACATGGACGGCCACATGCCGCCCGTCGCCCAGTCGCCCTGCGCGGCGTAGGCAGCGCCGGTCTGGCCGGCCGGCAACTCCAGCTTCCGGCCGTTGCCCTGTTGGTCCCAGGCGTACGCCGCGGTGGCGACGCCGTCTCTGTACATTGCGCCGACGATCGTGCCGTCGTCGTTGATGTCGTGGGCGTTGGCCCCGGCGGGAAGCGGCAGCTTGACCGCGGTCGTCGAGCCTGCTTTCCAGAGCAGGACGATGCTGTCCTTGCCTTCCAAGTTTCTGCGCGGCTCCACGTTGATGATGACGTCACCGGCCGCGTTGATAGCCGGGGTCGGGTAGGGGCGCCAGCTTCCCGGTGGTGTGTGCAGCCTCGTGTACGCGCCATTCGCGTAGCGGAAGACGTACTCCTGGCGCTGTGTGTCCTCCACGAGGCCGACTGCGATCCCGCTCGCGTTGACGGCGGTCACCCGGACCGACTTGCCGTGCACCGGCAATGCCTGCGGGCGCCCGTCGGTCCACAGGATCGGCCGGAAGTCCTGCCCGACCGCGCACCATGCGGTCAGGGCGTCAGCTCCGCGCTGATCCGGCTCAGTTGATCGGCAGCACCTTCGGGCCGCCGCCGGCGATCGACCGCGTGAGCTTGCGGCCGCTGGACCAGAAATAGCAGCGCACACCCCGGTCACCGCGAGCCCACAACTCCCGGGACGGCAATCGGTACGCGGTGCCGGTGCGGTACCGCAGGTTACCGTCGACCGGCACCTTGGCGTACCGGGCCACGACCATGCGGCATCCGGCATGGATGGTCTGCTCATCCCGCCCGGCCACCTGGTAGGAGCGGTCCGGGGCGGTCCAGATGCCGGCGTACTCGAACTGGTGCGCAACGGTGCAGCCGGCCGGCCGCAGCCGTCCCCATTCGTCCTCGTTCATGCAGCCGTACGTCAGCGGGGAGCGACTGCGCACCGTGTCGCGAAGCGTGCCGGCCCGCTGGATCGCCCGGTCGGAGTCGCCGTTGGCCCCGTCCACCTCGTCCAGCTCGAAGATGTCGCAGCGGTACCAGCGGCTGCCGCCCGTCCAACCGGCCGGCGAGGTCGGCGCGACCTGCACCGACAGCCGGGCGTTCCGCCAGTCACCGCCTACGAACTTCTGGGCCCGGGCGTCGCAGTCGGCGAAAGCGACGCGCATGGCCGCAGACTCCACCTTGGGCGGGATGGGCCGCGCGGCCAGGTCGCCGGTGAAGGTGCCGACGTGGAACGTCTCCACCAGGTGGGTCTTGGCGCAGTCCACCGGCGCGTAGCTGGTGAGGTAGGCGGTCGCCTCGGCGATCACGTGGCACTCGCCGGCCTGCGGGCTGAACTGCTGCGCCGCGGGGATCGGCCGCCAGTCGTCGCTGAGGTCTCCGTCCGTGCCGGCCGGCGTGCCGCAGCCCGTCAACGCCACCATGATCAATGCAGCCGTGGCCGCCGCCCTGCCCTGGCGTCGCATCTGTTTCTCCCCGGTGTCCCCGTGACGACGCGCGCAGCATACGGCAGGCGGACAGCCGTACGGGTGCGGATACGGCGCCGACCAGGACGTCCCGTCCGGAGCTGGGCGCGCTGGCGCAGGGTGTGCCGCTGGGGCGCGGAACTACCCTGCCGCGCCCGCCACCGCATCCCCTGCCTGGTGGTGGGGGCCTATGTCCCGGGTTGGCGCTCCGTCACGTAGGTCCCGCGCTGGGGCATGGTCATGACCAACCCGCGCTCCCGCAGGAGGGCGATGGCGGCGCGGACCGTGCCGCGAGCCACGCCGTACTCCTGCTGTAGCCGGAGCTCGCTCGGCAGTGGCTTGAGCGGCTGTAGCTCTCCCGACTCGATGCGCTTGGTGATCAGGTCGGCGAGCTGCACGTACAGGGGTATCGGCGAGAACTGATCGACCATCGCTTCAACCTACGTACGACCAGTAAGCCTCGATCATCAGATAGGTCCTGGACCTATTAAACAAGCTGTACCTCCTGTACTTCCAGGACCAGCCGCATTACCTTCTGTGTGAGCCGTAAACCAACGGAGAGGGATCGGATGCTCACGCTGTGTTCGCTGATCATGCGTGCCCTGCGGCGGCTGATCGGCCGCCCGGCGGCACCCCCGCCCCTGGACCGGACTGGCCCCGCCACCGTCTACCCGGATCGAACTGGCGCTTGGGCTCCGGCCGCCCCGTCCTGGAACGCCCCGACGCAGATCTACCCGCGCACTGGTCCGCTGATGACCCTCGCCGCCCAGTGGCGGTCGTCCGGAAGGGCGTGGCGGCTGTGAGGAGAGAGGCGCCGTTCCTGGTGCAGTCGGCTTGGTACTGCCTGGACTATCACCGCCATAACCGCTGCTGCAAGTGCACTGAGACCGGCTCCTGCCCGATGGCGGAGGCCGCTCGCGCCCGGATCAGGGCGTGGCGCAGGTTCCGCCATCTCTGGGGCTGGCGATGAGCGTGCCCCTACTCAAGGTCGGTGACCTGATGTACGTGACCCGCGCGGCCAGCGTGCAGTTCGTCAAGCCGATCATGTGCCGGGTGATCCGCGTGCTCGACTGGATGACCTACGACGGGTGGTGCTGGCTCGACGTGTACCAACTGGACGAGAAGGGCGAGGCGGTGGCCCGCCGGTCGATATTCGTGCAATCCGCCGGGCTGCAGGTACAGCGGTCCGAGCCCACGCCCCGCAGGTCGACGCGGTCGGCTGTCATCCCGAACCTGCGCCAAGATCGCCGCCCCGCCGGGGTGCCCGCAGCGCCGGGCGACCCGTGGTCGGCGCACGGCTGGCCACGGGTGGCGTGGAGTGTGGTGGGGCCGAGGTGTGTCCGGCCTGAGTCGATGATCAGCGGCCAGGGGCGGTTGACCAGCTAGGAGGTGGTGCGCCCGGCAGGATTCGAACCTGCGGCCTTGGGATTAGAAGTCCCCTGCTCTATCCGCTGAGCTACGGGCGCGCGGCGTGCGTGTCGCGCCAAGAGGGTACCGCCGTACTCCCGGTCCACGGGGGAACGGGTCCCCGCTCCGGCGCGGTGATCAGCGTCGCACGCCACCGCCGCCCGGTCACCCGGGTTCCGGCCCGGTGTGGCCCGTACCCTCGGCTTCGTGCTGCTGGAACCGGACGCCGAGAACGAGGTCGCCTACGAGCTGTGCCAGCTCCTGGGACGGGCGATCCTGCCGATCCGCGCGGTCGGCGACGGGCCCGCCGGCACGGCGTTCTTCTTCCAGCACCCGACGGGCGAGTTCCTGCTCACCGCCGACGTCCTGACCCGGGCCGAGGCGGGGGAGATCGGGCTGCGGCCGAGCGTCACCGAGCCGACCGGGGTGGCCGCCGACGCGCTGGTCCTGCCGGGTTTCGCCGAGCTGTGGGCGCACCGGCCGGGCGTCGGGGTGGCGGTCATGCCGACCGGCGGGCTGCACGGGCGGGCGGCCGGGCAGGGCTGGCGCTGGCGTACCCAACCGGTGCCGGACGCGGTCGCGGCCGGCGCGGACGAAGTCGCCCGGATCGGCGCGGAGCCGGTCTCCGCGATCGTGCTGGCGCTGGGCGTCAGTGCGGACGGCTCGCGGCCGTTGGAGGTGGCGGTCGAGCGGGTGGTCCGCGCGGACGGCGGGCTGCGGGTCACCGGCGAGCTGCCCGCCGGGTACGTCGGCGCGCCCGTCTTCGGGGTGCGGGCCGACGCGGCGGGGGAGGTCGGGCTGCGCTGCCTGGGCCTGGTGCTGCCCGGCGCGGGCGGCCACCCGGTGGCCACCTTCGACCGGATCATCGCCGAGCTGCCGCCGCAGGGCTGAGCGGCGGTCAGCCGGCCTGCGGCGTGGCTGCCGGCTGGGCCTGCCCGGCCGGTCCGCGGCTGGTCGGGACCGCGCGGGCGGCGGCGTCCGCCGGGCCCGGGCCGGCGTCCGTCGGGCCCGCGCCGAGGAAGGCCTCGGCCCACCGCCCGACCTCGGCAAAGACCTGCTCGCGTACGGCGGGACCGGAGAGCGTCAGGTCGTGCAGGCCGCCGTCGAAGCGGGCCAGGGTGACGTGCCGGCCGAGCCGGGGCGCCCAGCGGACCATGTGCTCGACGTCGAGGACGGCGTCGGCCAGGGCCGCCGAGTCGTGCCACTTCATGCCCTTGAAGCTGCGGGTCGAGCAGGCCAGCAGCACGGGCACCGGGATCTCCAGCCCGGCGCGCAGCTGCCGCTGGGCGGTGCGGATCGCGTTCAGCCAGCCGGCCCGGACGGGGAACCCGGCGAGCGGTTTCCAGGCCAGGTCGTACGTCCATTCGCCGCGGTGCTCGGCGTGCAGGCTCTCGCCGTACACGGTGTTCAGGGCGAAGGGGAGGACCCGGTGCGGCGCGCTGCGGCCCAGCCGGGAGACGGCGGCCGCGAGGGGTCGACGGACCAGCCAGGGTGCGTTGATGTCGAAGAACGGGCTGTTGAGGAAGAGCCCGTCGACCAGGCCGGCGTCGCGTCGGGCGTGCGCCCAGAGCGAGATGATCAGGCCGCCGGTGGAGTGGCCCATGGCGAGCAGGGTGTCGTGGCCGTCGTCCGCACGGATGATCTTCGCGGCGGCGTCCAGCTCGGGGAAGTAGTCGCCGAGGTCGCGGCAGAAGTTCGGGGTCTGGTGCGGCAGCAGGCTGCGACCGTACTTGCGCAGGTCGAGGGCATAGAAGTCCCAGCCGCGCGCGGCGAAGAAGTCGGCGACGTGGGTCTGGAAGAAGTAGTCGACGAAGCCGTGCACGTAGAGCACGGCCCGCCCGGTGGGGCGCTCGGCGCGCCGACGGACGAGGGTGGCGACCACCGGTCCCTCGTCGTCGGTGCCCAGGTCGATCGTCTGCCGCTCGTACGGCGGCCCCAGCACGTCCAGTTCCACGGAGGCGACGGTACGCCCCGGAAGCTACCGGGCGGTAGCCCCCGGTGCCGTCCCCGCCCGAACGCACCGGCCGGACGGGGACGGCCGCTGCGCCGCTCAGGCCGGCTCGGCGTCGACCCGGGTGAGGTCGCCGTCGGCGTCGGCCACCTGGTCGGGGCCCGGCTGGCCCATCGCCCGGACGTGCTTGTTGTGCCGGGGCTCCTGCCGGGTCTTGGCGTCGTTGAGCCGTCGGCGCAGGTCGTCGCGGGCGTCGTTGAGCGCCGCGCGCAGGTCCTCCTCGCGGGAGGTGGTGACGATCTTCTGCCGACCGGCGATCCAGCATTCCAGCGTGATCTTCTGCCCGCGTGCCTCGCGGTCCTTGACCGACACCTCCAGTTCGGTGGCGTCGGCGTGGAACGCGGCTAGCCGCGCGTCCAGGGTCCCGAACTGCTCCACGATCCAGTTCCGGTCACCCTGGGAGAAGCCGCCGCCGACGCGCAGGCACTCGGCGACGGTCGCCGGGTTGATCACCGCGCTCATCGCCGCACCTCCCGCTCGGTGCGGACGGAGCCGGTGGTACGCGGGCTGAGAATCATCGTCACTGACCTTTCTCATCGGACCTCGTGCTGTGCTGGCCCTCGGTTGATCAAATCCGTACCCAGCCGGGGTCGTTCCCTCGCCGGGTGACCCCGCCTCCGATCCTGGTCGCCCCCGGTACGCCCCACCCAGGGCCGCCTGGCCCTAGCAGACCGGGACCTTGATCAGGTTCTTGTCCACAGGCGGTCCCGTCGTCCACAGGGCGGTCCCGTCCGCTCGCGGCGCAGCGCCCACCCGGCCAGGCTCGGCATCGAGTCGACTCGCCACGGCAGACCCTGGAACCCCTGGGAGGGGACGATGTTCGATACCTACGTCACGATCGTCGGAGATCACGGACCGCTACCAGTGAAACTGCACGTCAACGCGGTCGTGCTCCGGCTCGCGCCACCGCTCGGCGGGCCTCACGACGATCCGGTCGACGACTGACCGTAGTGCCCGCACCCGCTCCGCGTGGGTCACCTCCGGGTCGCGCCACAGCGCCAGCAGCGCGTCGACCGCGTTCGCCGCCGCTACAGGATCAGGCGGCACGTCGACGGCACCGAGGCGGGCGAGTTGCCCGGCGGCGGCCTGCTCCGACTCCCGGAGCTCGGCCATCGCCTGCCGGTACACCGCATCGGGTAGCCGCTCCAGGGCGTTGTTTTTGACCAGTTGCACCATGGCGGTACGCGCCTCGGTGACCTGCCGCTCCAGTGCAGCCCGGTCGACGCGGCTGGACGCCATCCGGGCCAGCTGGCGGGACCGCGCGCCGTGGTCACCGGTGCGCAGCTCGGCGGCCCACTCGGCGACCTGGCGCAGCACCTCGTCTACCAGCCGCGCGAGCACTGGCCGGCCGACGCCGGGGCAGCTGCCGCCCTTGACGTCGCCGCGGCCTTGCCCGCAGACGAGGCGGTCGCCCTGCCGCTGGAGCTTGTGCTCCTGCGGGCACTCGACCAGGCCGACCAGCGGCCAGGTGGGCGCCAGGTGTCGGGGCGGGGTGCCGGCCTCGGCCGCCAGCCGGTCCTGCACTCGCCGCCACGTCACCTCGTCGACCAGGGGGTCATGCTCGCCGGGCAGCACCTCGTCGCCGGCGACCACCATTCCCCGGTAGGCGGGATTGCGGAGCAGCTTTTTCACGTTCGCGGTATGCATCGCTTTCCCGCGAATTGCCGCAAGGTATTCCGTCACCTCGCCGATCGGCTCGCCGGCCGCATATCGGTGGAACACTTCGGTGATTGCTGGCCCGACGACGGGATCGGGTACGAGCCGCTTATCAACCCGCAGATACCCCAAGGGCCGGCCGTGATGCTGGCCCTTTTCCGCGCGGCGGGCGATCGTGTTTGACCAGCCTCGGCCGATCTCATCGGACTGCATTTCGGCGATGGACAGCAGGTTAGTGAGCATCCACCGGCCGGACGGTGTGGACGTGTCGATCTGCTCGGTGGCGGACATGATGGTGACGCCCGCGGCGGCCAGCTCGGCGAGCAGCTGGAGGGATTCGAGGACGTTGCGGCCGAACCTGTCGACCTTGTAGACGGCCAGGACGTCGATCTGCCCGGCCTTGGCCATGACGCGGACGCGGTCGATGCCCTCGCGGCTGAAGTGCCTGCCGGTGCGGTCGATGTCGTCGACGACGGCGACCTCTCGCAGGCCGGCCGGCTTGGCCATGCGGCGGATCGCGGTGAGCTGGATGCTCGGCGAGTGGAAGTCGTCGCCGCCGCGGCCCATCAACTCGCTGACGCGCCGGTAGGCGACGAACCGGCGGGGCTGGTCGGGGACGGCGGCGAGCTGGCCGCGGCGGCGGGGCATCAGCTCGCCGCGCGGCCCTGCTCGCCCCCGCGCTCTCGCCGCCCGCGGTCCTGCCGGTCGGCAAGGTCAGCCAGGTAGCGCAGAGTCGCGCGGATTGTGGCCTTCTCCGGCTCGCTCACGGTCGGGTCATCCAGTCGCTGCATGATGATCCGAAGGTCTGGGTCGAGCTGGTCACCGTGGGCGGCGGCTCCGCCGGCGGCGGCCAGGGCGTGTGCCTCGTCGTCGCCGAGGGCCTTCGCGATGGCCTTCACGCTGGCGACGGTGACACCCTCACCCTTGATCCATCCGAAGATTGTGCCGCGGTGGATGCCGGCCTCACGCGCGAGCCTGGCGACGCTCCAACCGGGTCGGCTGGTCATTCGCCGTAGGTAACCTGCCCAGTCTTCGGCAGGGGAGGAAGCGTCGCCCATAGGCGAACCATAGGCGCTGGACCAGCGGCAGCGGTGGTTTGGGGGGCGTTGCCCTTTGGTGACGGCACGTCTGAGCGCCGATCGTAGCCTTATCCGTGCTGCGCCTGCCCCGTTGACCCTCTGACCCATGCTTCCGACCCCCTGCCAGCGTTGCCTACAGGCAACGATAAGGCAGAGAAGCCGGTCACTGCCACTCAACCGAACGGCTGAATCGGCCGGATTTTGGCGTCACATGTTGCGTTGCCTTTAGGCGACGGCTAGCGTGTCTGGCATGGAACCGACGCCAAATCCCGACGCCGAGTCGCCGAAGCCCGACGCGGTTCGTCTGCGGCTGGAGGTCTACGACGCCCTCGCCAAGCGAAAGGGGCTGGACACGGTCGCCAAGCAGGCCGAGCGGCACGGCATCGGCCGGACCCACATGTCCCTGATCCGCAACGGCCACAAGGGTGCCGGCTTGGCGCTGGCGATGCGGATGGCGGCCGACCTCGACACCTCCGTGGAGGCGCTGTTCGGGCGAACGAGATCGGAGATCGCAGCATGACGCACCCCCCGTCCGGCCCCTCGACGCCGCCGCCCCCGTCCGGCCCCCGCAAGCCCATCCAGCCCATCGACCCGAACAGCCCGGGCGGCCGGGCCGCCGCCGAGGCGCTGTCGCAGGTACTCGCCGAGATCCAGGTGGCCGTGTGGCAGCGCCGGGCCGCCCGCGAGCGGAAGGCCGCCTGAGATGGGCCGCACCGCGGCCCTGGCCGCGCAGGCTGCCGCGCTGATCGCTGCCGGGCTGTTCCTGATCGTCGCCGCCCTGACCGCGCCCCCCGCGACCGCGACCGAGCCGACGCCGATCCCGTGGCGTTCGGCCACGGAGCAGGAACGGCGGGACTACGACGCCCGCCGGCTTGCCGAGCTGCTCGACGAGCTGCAGCGCAGCCGCCAGCAGGAAGGGGCCACGTCCGCAGCAACGGACGTGACCCCGGATCTCTACCCGCCCCAACCCTGACGAAAGGAACGGTCGAGATGACCAACGTACCTGCCACCCCCGAGGTGGCGCAGACCGCCGCTCGCCGGTTGCCCGAGCTCCCCGGCTGCGGCGCGCCCGCCGCCGTCCGCTTCGAGATCTACCGGACCCGCGACGGCGTCACCTACGGCGAGCTGTCCGGGACGGTGAACGTGTGCGAGGCGCACGCCGAGGCGGCCAAGACCGCAGCGACCAGCGAGGGCTTCCTCCCCTTCCGGCTCCGCGACGACGTCAGCGACCGGCCCTGTGGCAGCGGCATCGACTTCACCGGCGAGCGCCCCGAGGCGCTCGCCAGCCGGCGCCGCGAGGCCGACCCCGACTTCGGTCGGGTGCGCGACGTCGACCTGGCGCACGCTGCGGCGATCGTCATCGAGGTCGTCAGCACCGCGACACCGGCCGAGGTCGTGATGGCGGCCGCGGCTGGCCAGCCGGCGCTGGTCCGGATCTTCCGTGCCGGCATGCTGCGGGAGATCCGCCGCATGGCGTACGCCGTGGACCAGCCCGCGCTGCCGGCGCCGCTCGCGGTCCGCTTCGACCCCCGCAGCACCGCCGTGCAGCTCGACTTCGACACCCAGGCCGAGGCCGAGGCGTGGGCGGAGCGGCTCGGCGGGCTGCGCAGCGCCCAGCACTGGGCGATGGTCGGCGCGACCGGCTACCACGCCATCGTCGACTGGCGGGGAGCCCGGGTCGACCTGGTGGCCGTCGTCCCGACCGCCGCCGAGCAGGCCGAGGCGGTGCCGGCGTGATGTGGGCCGGGATCGTGCAGGGTGTCCGCGAGGCGGCGCCCGAGGTCGGCGGGCTGCTCTTCATGGCCGCACTGGTGGCCCTGCTGGCGGAGCTCGACCGGTACCGGACGGGTGCCCGGTGACCGCCGCGGTGACCGCCCGGACGGTGCGGGTGCCTGCGCAGGCCGGCCCGCCGGCGGCCGAGCAGACCCGCAAGCGGACCACCACGGGCACCACCACGTCGTGGGACCTGGTGGTGGCGGCGCAGGCCGGTGACCGGGAGGCGTTCGGCGAGATCTACGCCGCGTACCACCAGATGGTGTTCCGGTTCCTCTACTCCCGGTCCGGTAACCGCCAGCTCGCCGAGGACCTGACCAGCGAGGTGTTCGTCCGCGCGCTGCGCCGCATCGACGGCGTGACCTGGCAGGGCCGGGACATCGGCGCGTGGCTGGTCACGATCGCCCGGAACCTGCTCGCCGATCATTTCAAGTCCAGCCGCTACCGGCTGGAGGTCACCGTCGGGGACATGCTCGACGGCGGCGACCGCGTCGACCACGCCCCGGAGGGCAACCCGGCCGGCCTGGTCGTCGAGCACTTCACCAACCTGGAGCTGCTCGCCGCCGTGCAGCAGCTCCGCCCCGAGCAGCGCGAGTGCATCCGGCTGCGTTTCCTGCTCGGCCTGTCCATCGCCGAGACCGCCCAGGCGATGGGCAAGAACGAGGACGCCGTCAAGGCGCTGCAGTACCGGGCCATCCGTGCCCTCGCCCGGCTGGTGCCGCCCGGACTGGCCCCCACCCGATGATCCACGCGCTCACCGCAGGAGGTACCACCATGCCCGCTCAGTACGCCATCACGGTGGTGGCCGCGCTGGTCACCGGCTTCATCGTCGGCGCGATCACGGTTGCCGTGGCCGCCCGCCAGCGGCAGCTGGACGAGCAGATCACCACGTCCAAGGCGTTCCGGGACCTGCTCACCCTCGCCGAGCGGTACGCCAGCCCCGAGCACCGGGCGGCGCTGCTCCGGGGAGCCGCCAACCTGTGGGACGTCTTCGACCCGCTGGCCCGGGAGCTGGCCGCCGCGCTCGCCGCACCCCCGCGCACCAGCACGGACGAAACGAGCCAGCGGCGCAGGCTGGCTACCGGCGGGCCGATCGCCCGCCCGGCCCCGGTCAGGCTCGACGTCCCCGCTGACATGCCGCTGATCCGACCGCGGGCCAGCGATGAGTGAGCGGCAGGAGTGCGAGGAGTGCGGCCGGGAGCTGCGTACCCCTGCCAGCCGGGCGCGCGGCCGCGGCCCGGTGTGCGACGCGAAGACCCGCCCGCCGGCGACGCCGCCGGCCGCCCTGCCCGGCATGCCCGGGCCGGGCGGCCGGCCCGCCCAGGACGGCCCGGACCTGCTCGACGCCGCCTGCGACGACGGCCAGGACGAAGAGCAGGTGCCGTGATGTCGAACCGCAAGCAGCCGACCGGCCGGCAGCACCAGTTCGTGCCCGCGCCCGGCGCGCCCCCGGACCACCAGGGCCGCATCGAGTGCCAGACGTGCCATGTCGTCGGCAGGACGGGCGACGCCCGGCACCCCGACCCGGCGGCCCCGCCCCGCGACCTGCCCCGGCACCTGGTGGAGGCCGCGCAAGCCCACGACGCCGCCGTGCTCGGCGAGCGCGACCGAGAGGAGTACCGGTGACCGACCAGACCCCGACCCCGATCGCCCCGGCCCGCGTACTGACCGACGCCCAGCTGCGCGCGGCGGCCGCCCGCCGGCCCGGGTACGCCACCTATCCGGAGTACCGGCCCGGCCAGCCCGAGCGCCTGGGCTGCTTGCCCGCGGTGCCGGCCCGTCCCGCCGCGCTGCTCACGGCCAGGTCGACGAGCCTCATCGAGGACGAAGCCCGCGCCCTCGAGGGCAGCCGCGTGGCCGCCGGCCAGCTCTGGTCCGCAACGCTGTCGATGCCGCCGGCGGATGGGCTGGATGCTCGTCCTCCCCTGCCCGCCCAGCCGGCCGAGCCCGAGGCGGTCACGCTGGCGGCCCTGCCGGAGGTCCGCGTCTTCGACTTCCAGCCGCGCCGCATCGACGCCCGGCCGTGGTGGCGGCGCCGCTGGCACTGGGGTGTCCTCGCCGCCGGCGCCCAAACCAGGCACGGCTACGCGTGGACCGAGACCGGCGCCCGCCGCCGCACCACCCGCGCTGTGCGGAGGGCGGAGCGGCATGGCTGACAAGACCGCCATCGAGTGGACCGACGCTACGTGGAACCCGGTGACCGGGTGCACGAAGGTCTCCCCGGGCTGTGACCACTGCTACGCCGAGACATTCGCCGAACGCTTTCGGGGCACCCCCGGCCACTACTTCGAGCAGGGTTTCGACCTGGTGGCCCGCCCGGCCAAGCTGGCGCTGCCGCTGCGGTGGAAGCGCCCCCGCCGCGTCTTCGTCAACTCCATGTCGGACCTGTTCCACGACCAGGTCCCCACGGAGTACATCGCCGAGGTGTTCGCCGTGATGGCGGCCGCGCACCAGCACACCTTCCAGCTGCTCACCAAGCGACACGGGCGGATGCGGGCGCTGCTCAACGACCCGGAGTTCCGGACGTTGGTGCAGTGCGAGTCGCCGACCCTCGGCCACGAGGGCATCGACATCACCGCGGGCAACCCGTGGGACACCTGGCCGCTGCGCAACGTCTGGCTGGGCGTCTCGGTGGAGGACCAGAAACGGGCGGGCCTGCGGGTGCCTGCGCTGATCGACACCCCGGCGGCCGTCCGCTGGCTGTCCTGTGAACCGCTGCTCGGCCCCGTCGACCTGGACCTCACGGACAAGGACGCCCTTGTCGACGGCGGGATCGATTGGGTAGTGGTCGGCGGGGAGTCCGGTCGGCAGGCCCGGCCGATGCACCCGGACTGGGCGCGGCAGCTGCGTGACCAGTGCCGCGCGGCGGGCATCCCGTACTTCTTCAAGCAGTGGGGCGAGTGGGCGCCGCTCGGCCCGCTGTACGACCAGGCCGACGACGACGCGGACGGGGACGAGGCCCGCATGGAGGCCGCCGCTTTGGAGTTGGCCGGCACCCGGGTGATCGAGGTCGAGCGGACCGGCTACGTCGTGGAGGGGCACCAGGCCGCCGACCCGCGCACCTGGCTGCTGGCTCGGACGGGCAAGCAGGCCGCCGGCCGGACCCTCGACGCCCACACCTGGGACGAGTACCCGAGGCAGGGCCAGGGGTGAGCGGCCGTGACGAAAGAGCAGCTGCTGGCGGCGTGACCATCTGCCTGGTGTGGGGCCCCGAGCACGTGGCGAAGCGGGCCGGGAAGTGCCGGCACTGTGGCCTGCACACGGTGCTGCGCGACGACGACGGCCGCCCCTCGCACAAGACCTGCGCGGAGCAGGCCCTGGCGGCAAAGACCACCGCGGCGGTGGCCGCGTACCAGACCAGCACGATCGGAGCCACCTGATGGAGATCAGCCTGGACGAAGAGCAGGTGTTGACGCTCTTCGCCGTCGAGCAGGGCCGGGTGCACAACGACCCGCGTATCCCGCGCCCGGACTGGGAGAAGCTGGCCGAGTTCCCGTTCGGCCACCGCCCCGCCGTCGCCCGGCTCAAGCCGCTGCGGAAGGCCCGCCTGGTGGAGTTGCCGGACGAGTCCGAGGCCGACGCCAACGGCGTCCGGGCGTGGAAGCTGACCGACCTCGGCGACCGGATCGTGGCGGAGTACCGAGAGCAGGAAGCCGCGGCGGCCGCCGGTGGTGGGGCGTGAGCACCTCTGGCAGCCCGGTGCGTGTTGCCCCGGTCGTCGTCGCCAGCCGCACGCAGTACGAGGTGTTGCGGCTGTTCGCCGACGGTAAGAGCGAGATCGAAATCGCGGACTTCACCACCCTGGGGCAACGGTCGGTGACCCGGCTCATCAACGACATGTGCGCCGGCGACCGGGACACCGCACGCCAGCTGGCCACCGCCTACGAGCGGCGGGCCAGCATGGTGGCGGCCGCGCAGGGCAAGCCGGGCGTGCCCGGCCTTCCGCGTACCACCCAGGTGCCGCCCCTGACCGGCACTCTGCGGCCCCCTGCGGTCGCGCCGGCCCCACCGACGATCGCCCGGGCCACGGATGTCCTGGCGGACCTGCTCGCTGCCGCGTCGGCGTCACCGCACCAGCGCACCCGCTCGCTGGGCGCGAAGCTCACCGCCCTGGCCGAGGACCTCCGCACCCGGCTGACCGATGAACGCCGAGCAGCCGAGGCTGCCGAGGCTGCCGTGCGAGCCAAGGCGGAGGCGCAGCGCCGCATCGACCAGCTGAGCGCCGAACTGGCCAAGGCACGCGAGCAGTTCCGTGTCGCTGGCGGCACGGCCACCACCCGCAAGGACGAGGGGAAGGCCGACAATCCGGGCGGCGACGTCCCGGCCAAGGTCGTTCGGGCGTGGGCCCGGGAGAACGGGGTCGACGTCCCGGCGCTCGGCCGGATCCCCCGTGACGTGATGGACGGCTACCGCACCGCCACCAGCCAGGAAGGAAGTAGCCCATGGCCACCAAGCTGAAGGCCGCGCTGCCGCCGTACGAGGTCAACGGCCTGGCCGAGATCCGGCAGCAGCTGCTGGAGAACCCGGAGGGCCAGCACGTCGCCATCGTGGTGCTGGACTGCGTGTCCATCAAGCACGACGTGGTGGAGGGCGACCTGATCCCCACCCCGACGATCCGGCTGCTGCGCATCGAGCCGGAGACCGACCCGGACGAGGCCGTGCGGCTGCTGGCGCACGCGAAGCGGCTGACCGACAAGCGGATCCCGCCGCCGAAGCGGCCGGACCCACTGCCCGGCATGGACCTGCGCGACGGTGCCGGTGTGCACCTGACCTCGGTGGGCGGTGGCCAGCGTGGCTGATGACGTGGACGTCTACCCCGTCGGCGTGCTGGCCGACCTCCTGATGCTGCGCGGCGCCCGGCGCAACGGAGCGCTCCGGTGGGCGCTGCGCCGGGTGCTGGGGACCCTCCGGTACGTCGCTGGGCGGGCCCGGGCCGGCCGCTGGCGAGAGGTGAAGAACAGCTTCAACGGCTATCTGGCGGAGCCGCGTCGGTGGCCGCAGGACGGATCCCTGACCCGGTGCGGATCGGGCTGGACGCAGCGCCGGGCGCTGCGCAGCCTACGCCGGCGCGGCTACCCGCCGGATCCACCGGAGTAGCCCGCACCGCCCGCACCGCTGTTCCAACCCTCCGGCGCGGCCACCCCTGTTGGTGGCCGCGCCGCACCGTACCGGGAGATCCATTGACCATGATCACTAAGTGGGTCGTCTGGTGACCTGGCTCAAGTCCAGCGACACCAGCGGGATGAACCCGCGTGTCCTGGCACCCCTCGCGTGGCAGCGAGGCCCGGACGACGACCTGGACGGGTGGGACCTCCGCCTGCCCGCCATCGCCGGCCTGGCCTGGCTCTGCGCCACCTACTCCGCCGCCCAGGAAACCGACTACGTGGTCCCCGACGCCACCGTGGCCCTCTACGGTGGCCCGCAGTGGCAGCACCTCGCCGAGTGGGTCGCCCGGGCCGGCATCTGGACCCGGGTCGACGGCGGCTGGCTGCTCGCCGACGACTCCGAACACCTGTTCCACATCCGGCTGAAGGCCGAGATGGCGTGGGAGCGCCAGCGTAAGAACGACAACGGCAACCCCGCCCTGACCGTGCCCGTGCGGCTGCGCGACGGCGACGGCTGCCGCTACTGCGGTCGTGTCGTCAACTGGGACGCACGCAAGGGCGGCCTGGCCGGCACCTACGACCACCGCACCCCCGGCAGGGCCGCCCAGAGCCCCGATGACCTGGTCGTCGCCTGCAACCAGTGCAACGGCCAGCGCGGCAAGGACTCCGACCCCCAGCGGTGGATCCTGCTGCCCGCGCCCGCGCAGCCGTACTACGGCGCGCTGACCGTCGCGCACCTCGCCAAGCACGGCTACGAGGTGCCCGCGTCCGCTACCCCGCGACCCTCCGGCCTGCCCGGCGGACCCCGCAAGCACGACGACGACCCGCGACCCGGTGACCAGCCGGCCCCCGCGACCTCGCAGGACCCGCGGCGACCCGGCACCCGGCCGGACCACGCCACCGGCGACCCGGCACCCGGCCGGACCACGCCCACCCACCGCGACCCGGCCTCCAGCCGGACCCCGCACCCGAGCGCGACCCCCGCCGAGGGACACCGCGCCACCACCGCCCGCGCGACCCCAACCAAGGGGCACCGCGCCCAGCGCGACGGGGCGAGCAGCCCCACCCCGCGCACCCCGAACCAAGATCAATACCGCCCGGCGGAAACCGGCCGACCATCGGCCGATCCGGCAGATCCCAAGCCTCCGGTTTCCGGAAAGGTCGGGTCGGGTCGGGACGGGTCGGGCGCCCTACCCCGCCCAGCCCAGGCGAACCGCAAGAGGGGCAGGCGAGGCCGCAAAGGGCGGACCCCGCCTGTCATCCCGCAGACGGGAGTACAACTTGATCAGCCATGTGCTCCCCTACAGGCGGCCACACAGGAACGCTCAGGGGCACTACAGGACCAAGGTCGGGACGGAGGGGATGTGAGTCAGGCATGGGCCGGGGGCAGCACCAGGGCGTGGCGGGCCCGCCGAGCTCAGGTGCTGGCCCGGGACGGGTACCGGTGCCGCGCGCACGAGGACGGGTGGTGCGACCGGGTCCCGGGCGAACACACGTGCACGGGCGAGGCGGCCCTGAGCGGGCCGCAGGCGGGCCACGCGCATCACACCCTCGGTCGCGCGACCACGGGGGACGACCCGCGTCACATCGTCGCTGCGTGCGGGCCCTGCAACCTGCACATCGGCGACCCGGCCCAGCACATCGACCCACCGAACAGGCCAGTGACCCGATGGTGACCACGACCGCGGTCCGGCGGCCCGGTTTTTCCCCAGCGGGGACCTGGCGGACACCCGCGCCCTGTCCTTTTTCCCTCTCCCCGAAGCCCGACTTGGACCAGGTATGACCGATCTTGCCCGTCCGCTCATCGGCTCCACGACGCCCCGCCTCTGGACGCCACCGTTGGTCACCGGACCTCCCGGGCCGTGCGGGTGTGGGTGCGCGTTGACGCCGGAGACCAGCGAGGGGTTCGAGCTGGCCGCCTTCGCCGTGGAGATCGGGCATCCGCTGCTGCCGTTCCAGCGGTTCTCCGCGATCCACGGCCTGGAGCTGCTGCCGGACGGCCGGCCGCGGTTCCGGATCGTGCTGCTGCTGATCAGCAGGCAGAACGGGAAGACGACGTTGCCGAAGGTGATGTGCGCGTGGTGGCAGTTCCGGAAGGGCGTGCCGCTGATCCTCGGCACGTCCACCCAGCTGTCGTACGCGAAGGAGGCGTGGCAGGCGACGCTGCGGCTGGTCGCGGCCACGCGGGCGTTCGACGACCTGCACGAGCCGGGCAGGAAGTGGTACCGGCGGACGAACGGCGAGACCGAGTCGTGGTCGATCGCCGGCGCCCGGTACAAGATCGCCGCAAGTAATGCGGAGGGCGGCCGGTCGCTGACGATCGACCGGGGCATCGCCGATGAGCTGCGGCAGCACCACACGTACGAGGCGTGGGAGGCGTTCGAGCCGGCCTGCTCGCCGGAGGACGCGCAGATTTGGTGCCTGTCCAACGCCGGCTCCGACAAGAGCGTGGTGCTCAACGACTTGCAGGACGCCGCGAGAGAGTTCATCGAGACCGGCGTCGGTGACCCGCGGTTGGGCCTGATCGAGTACAGCGCGCCGGAGGATGCGGACCCGGAGGACGTCGACGCGCTGCTTCAGGCGAATCCGCGCGTCGGGTACGGCCTGGACCTGGAGGTGCTGCTCGCTGCGGCGGCTCGGGCGAAGCGGCTGGGCGGTAAGGCGCTGGCCGGTTTTCAGACGGAGCGGATGTGTATCCGGGTGCGGCTGATGAACCCGGCGATCGACCCGATCGCGTGGCGGGGCTGCAAGGACGTCGGCGACCTGGCCGACGTGCGGTCGCGGCTGGCGGCGTGCATCGACCTGTCGCCGGACGGCACGCACGCCACGCTCGCTGCGGCAGCGGTGCTTGAGGATGGGCGGGTGCGGGCGGAAACGGTGGCGGAGTGGACCGGGCCGGCTGCGGCGTCGCAGCTGGAGCGGGACCTGCCCGGGTGGGTGGAGAAGCTGAAGCCGAAGGTGCTCGGCTGGTTCCCGCAGGGTCCGGCGGCCGCGGTGGCCGCAAAGGTCGCCGACCGGCGCAAGGACGGCGCCCGGGGTTGGCCGCCGCGCGGGGTGAAGGTCGCGGAGATTCGCGGTGAGACGACGGCGGTGTGCATGGGCCTGGCCAAAGAGGTGAAGGCCCGCACGCTGGCGCACTCCGGCCAGGCGATGCTAGACGCGCAGGTGGCTGGCGCGGAGCCGCTGAAGCGCGGTGACGGGTGGGTGTTCACGCGGGCCGGTGACAAGCCCGTTGACGCGGTGTACGCGGTGGCTGGGGCGGCGCATCTGGCGCGGACGTTGCCGAAGCCGGTGGGGAAGCCGCGGGTGATCGTTGGCCGGAACCGGTCGGGCCTGGCCAAGGACTGACGAAGCGCAATACCGGAATGTCAATGCCGGTGTTAGTCTTCGTGTGTGGGGTGGCGTGAGATGTTTGGGTGGCGGCCGAGGCCGGCCGCCCAGATGGCCGCCCCGGAGCCGGCGGCCGCCGAGATGGACGCCCCGCAGCCCTCGGCCAAGTTCGCGGTGTCCGTGCCGGCGGAGATGCTCCAGGCGATGACCGGTGGCGGCGCGATCGCGCCGCGGATCTCCCGGGCCGAGGCGCTACAGGTGACCGCGGTGCTCCGCGCCCGGAACCTGATCTGCGGCAGCCTCGCGACCCTACCGATCCGGGTACACGGCCCGGACCGGCGCGTCGTCGACGATGTGACGTACCTGCCGAGCGGCAACATCGACCCGAACATCGCCAACTCGGTGGTGAAGGCGCAGCTGCTCGAGGATCTGCTGTTCGAGGGCATCGCCTGGCTGCGGGTCACGAAGGTCGGATGGCACGGCTACCCGGTCGAGGCCCAGCACGTGCCGGTCGACAGCGTCCACGTGGCGCCGGCCGGGTCGCTGATGCCGTCGCAGGCGCAGATCAGCCCGGACCAGCCGTTCCCGGCGGACGGGCAGGTGTACATCGACGGGCGGCCGGTCGACGACCGTGAGGTGATCCGGTTCGACTCGCCGAACCCGCCGCTGCTGCGCCACGCGGCCCGGGCGATCCGCACGTGTCTGCTGCTTGACCAGACCGCCGCCCTGTATGTGAAGGATCCGATGCCGCTCGGCTACTTCGCACCGAAGGACGGCGCGGACGAGCCCGATGACGACGACGTCCAGGAGATGCTCGACGACTGGGAGGCGGCGCGGGCGAAGCGGGCGTGGGGGTACGTCAGCGGGGACATCGAGCCGAAGACGTTGCAGTGGTCGCCGGAGCAGTTGCAGCTGGCCGCGCAGCGGCAGCATGCGGTGTTGGAGGTCGCGCGGGCGACGGGCCTGGACGCTGAGGATCTTCAGGTGTCGGTGACGTCGCGTACGTACGCGAACCAGGAGCAGCGGTGGCAGGCGCTGCTGAACACCAGCTTCGGCGGGTACGTGTCCGCGGTTCAGGAGCGGTTGTCGATGCGGGATGTTCTGCCGCGCGGCTACGAGGCGCGGATCGACTTTGGTGGGTTCCTGCGCGGGGACGCGATGACGCGGATGCAGACGTACAAGGCCGGCCGGGAGGTCGGCGCGTACGACGACGAGCGGATCGCGGACCTGGAGGACCTGCCGGTGGCGCGGGTGCGGAAGGCGACGAGCAAGCAGCAGAGCCAGCCGGCCGCGCCGCCGGCGACCGCGCCGGAGCCGACGCCGCCCGGCAGCCAGCAGGAACGCAGGGAGGATCGCGTGGGACGCGACACGGTCAACTTCGACGCGGGTGATCCGGTGCAGCTGCAGTTCGTGGCGCCCGACCCGCAGGACTTCCAGGTAGATCCGGAGCGCCGCACCATCACGGGCCTTCTGCTTCCCTGGGGCAAGGTTGCCAACAACGGCATGGGCAAGTGGCGGTTCGCCAAGGACTCGGTGAGTTGGTCCGAGGTCAGCCGTATCAAGCTCAACCAGCACCACGACAGTCGCGACCTGATCGGCGTTGCCACTCGCCTTCAGTCCTCATCGCGAGGGCTCATGGGGACTTTCAAGGTCGGTCGCGGTCCCGAGGGTGATCGTGCTCTGGAGAAGGCCGAAGACGGCATTCTCGACGGCTTCTCGGTCGAGGTCGACTTCGACAGCTTCGACTCGTGGCAGCCGGACCCGACCGATGAGTCGGTGCGCCTGGTCCGCCAGGCCAACCTCCGCGGCGTTGCCATCACGGGCACCCCCGCTTTCGATGACGCCCGGCTGACGTCCGTGAAGGCCAGCCGAGACCAGAAGGGAAATGGCATGCCCGAAGACAAGGGCAACGGCCAGCCGCAGACGTTCGACTTCGAGGGATTCGTCTCCGGCCTGACCGACTCGATGAAGGAAAGCCAGAAGACCCTGGTGGAGCAGCTCGGCCAGTCCATCGGCGAGTCCGTCTCCGCGGGTTTCAAGGTCGCGCTGGAGAACATCGCCGCGCCGCAGGACGGGCCGCAGCCGGTACGCGCCGCGCGGTACACGGTGACCCGCGAGGCGCCGATTTACGCGCTGAATGGTGTCGGCCCGTCGCTGGTCCGCGACGGTTGGTACGCCGCCCACCACCGCGACGACGACGCGATCGACCGGCTGCGGAAGTTCCGCATGCAGACCGAGGACCTGTCGAAGCTGACGCACTCGGAGCTGGCGCGGCAGAAGTTCGCCACGGTCACCACGGGCAACGCCAGCCAGGTGATTCCGCCCGGCTACCGGCCCGACCTGTTCGTGCCGATGCTGGCTCAGGGCAGGCCGCTGGTCAGCGCGACAAGCCGGGGCGTGATCGGGAACGCGACCCCGTTCGTCGTGCCGGTGTTCGGCTCCGTCTCGGGCGGGACCGCCGACCACGTCGAAGGCACGAACCCGACGGACGGCACCCTGGTGCTGACCACGAAGACAATCACCCCGGGCGCCATCTCCGGCAGCCTCGTGCTGACGCGGGAGATCGTCGACTCCAGCAACCCGGCCATCGACCAGATCGCGCTCAACGCGATGATGGAGTCGTACAACCGGCAGACGGAGACGAAGGTCTACACGCTGCTCAACGGCGCCAGCGGCGCTGGCGGCACCATCACGGCGGGCTTCGTTCCCTCCGGCGCGCAGGCCGCGACGTTCGCCAGCACCGGCGGCACGCCGTTCGCTGAGGCGGCGCTGATCAAGGGCATGCGGCAGCAGCTCGCCAAGTACCCGTTCGCGCGCTTCGCATCGCCGTCCTTCGCCTTCATGGGCCAGAACGCGACTTCGATCATCGCGGGCACGATGGACTCGACGGGCCGTCCGATCTTCCCCAGCGTCGGCGCGCAGAACAGCATCGGCACCGGAAACGCCATCACGCAGGGCTGGGACGTCGATGGTCTGGCTTTCCGTCCGGCGTGGGCGATGACCGGCCAGGCGGCCGGCGACTCGCAGATGCTGATCGGCAACGAGCTGGACGTGTGGGCGTGGGAGTCGCCGCTGCTCACCTTCCGGTTCGAGGAGAAGCAGGGCCCGGCGAAGATCGAGCTGGACCTGTTCGGCTACTTCGGGACCCACCTGCTCCGCCCGGTCGGCGTGAGCGGCCTCCGGATCACCTGATGAGCGGCGACACGGCCGGAGGTGCCCCGCGGGGTACCTCCGGCGAGCCGGAGAGCAAGGCCCCGGCGAAGAAGGGCGTGCCCAAGCGGGTAAAGCAGGAACCGGTGGCCCGGGCCGGCGGGTACGTCGACCGGGGCGACGGCAACGGATGGGTGCTGGAGGAGGTGGAGTAGATGGCGCTGCTCGCAACGCAGGACGCGGCAGCTGGACTGGCCAACGTCGCCCGGGTGGCCGCGAACGGAGGCGGTGACACTGTGGCGGCCGGCAGTAGGGCTGCCGGGTGGGATCTCGGCGTGTTCCTGCTCGTGCAGAACGCGGATGCCACGGCGACCACGGTCACCGTTGACGGCGTCCCGTACAGCGTGCCGGCAACCACCGGTCTCGCGGTCATCCCCGTCTACCGGACCACCGCTGGCACCATCGTGGCCGTCACCTACTCGAAGGTGACGACCCTGACGGTGGCCGCGGTGCAGCTCGCCGGGAAGTGATCCGATGGGGTGGGCGCCGGCGTACCTGACCGATGTGGAGCTGAAGGACTTCACCCGCATCGACGACGCCATCGACGACGTGGAGGTGGTCTCGGCGATCGAGGCCGCCTCCCGGGCCGTCGACAACGCCGCCCATCCCAACGGCATGCGCCAGTTCGGGAAGGTTGCTGCGCCGGAGGAACGCCGGTACACCGCGCGGTGGCGGCCTCGCCGCCGGCGGTGGGTGGTCGAGATCGACGATCTGATGACGACCGGCGGCCTGGCCGTGTCGGTGCCGGCCGGAACGATCACCGCCTACACGCTGACGCCCATCAACGCGGCCAAGCTGTCCCGGCCGTGGACGCGCCTGGCCGTCGACCCGGCGTCGCCGGTTCAGCCGACGGGTGACGAGTTCGAGGTGGCCATCACCGCGTCGTGGGGTTGGACGGCGACGCCGGGGACGGTCAAGTCGGCCGTGAAGCTTCAGGCGTCGCGTTTTCTGTCCCGGCGTGACTCCCCGTACGGCATTGCGGGGTCGCCGGATCAGGGGTCGGAGCTGCGGCTGCTGGCGAAGCTCGACCCGGACGTCGAGGCGATGTTGAAGCCCTTCGTCCGCGAGTCGTGGGTGGTGGGCTGATGAACCTGGAAGCCGTCGCCGTCGACCTCAGCACCGCGCTGAAGACGATCACGGGGCTGCGGGTGCCGCCGTGGGGCGTCGAGAAGATCACCCCACCGGCGGCGATCATCGCCCTGCCGGAGCGCATCACCTACGACGGGACGTACGGCCGCGGCAGCGACCAGTACCCGGACTTGACTGTCGTCGTGCTGGTCGGGAAGCCGGCGGAGCGGTCGGCGCGGAAGGCGGTCGCCGCGTACGCCGACGGGTCCGGCCCGAAGAGCGTGAAGGAGGCGATCGAGGCGCACACGTACTCCAGCTGCGACAGCGTGCGGGTGGCGTGGGCCGAGTTCGACGAAGCCAGGTACAACGCCGGCGGGCCGTACCTCGCGGCGATCTTCCACCTCGACATCACCGGAAAGGGCGCGTAGCGGCCATGGCCTACGTACACGGCAAGGACACCGTCATCACGGTGGCCACCAAGGACATCTCCCCGCACTGCAAGACGTCGACGTACGAGGGCAGCGCGGACGTGCACGAGACGACCGGCTACGGCAAGGCCGCCAAGACCAAGCAGGGCGGTCTGCTCGACGGCAAGTTCAGCATGGGCGGCACCTACGACAACACGGCGTCGACGGGCCCCCGCAACGCGCTGAAGCCGCTGCTCGGCACCACCGTGGCGGTCGTGCGTAAGCCGGAGGGCACGGGCACCGGGAAGCCGCAGGACGCGTTCAGCGGCGTGCTGTCGAAGTACGTGGAGACCAACCCGGTCGACGACATGGTCACCTGGTCGGCCGAGATCGAGATCTCCGACGTCGTCACCACCACCACCCAGGCGTAGGGGAGACCATGCCTGACCTGCCTGCGCTGCGGCGCTACCACTGGGCGGGCCTGCTGCCAAGCGAGCGCGAGGCGATGACCCAGTGGGTGTGCTCGCTCGGATACGACCCGAAGTGCATCGCCGTGCGGTTCGCCGTCGCACGGAACGACGCCGGCCGCTGGGCGGTGCACCTGACCCGGCTGATCCCCGATGCCGACGGCCGCCTCCGGATCGACGCAGCCACCGACGACGTTGTCAGCCGGCCGGTTGTTGTCGAGACCGATACGGCCACCTGGCCCCCGTTCATCCGCCCGGGAGCGGCGGCCGACCAGCACCAGCAACGAAGGGAACCGGCATGCCGAACCTGACCCGGGAGCAGATCCTGGCCCGTAAGACCGGCAAGGGCGTCGCGACCCTGCCGGACGGCTCCACCGTGGCCATCCGCGCGCTGACCCGTGACGAGGTGCTGGAGGCGCAGGAGGGCGGCCGGTCGACGGGCGAGCGGGACAACTTCATCGTCGCGACGGGCATGACCGACCCGCAGCTGTCCGTCGACGACGTGGCGGCGTGGGCGGCGGCCGGCGGCGCCGGGGACCTGGTGGCCGTGTCCGACGCGATCGCCGAGATCTCCGGGCTGAAGCCCTCCGCCGCCAAGGAGGCAACCAAAAGCACTCCTCGACGACGCTGACCTGCACTTCGAGTTCTACCTGGCGGCAAAGCTCGGCATGACGGTCGCCGATCTGCGGCAGCGGATGAGCCAGCACGAATACCTGATGTGGAGCCGGTACTACGCGCTCAAAGCACAGCGCGAGGAACTCGAGCGGTTGAAGGCGGGGGTGTGATGGTCGGCAAGATCCAGGTGACGGGGCTGCGGGAGTTCCAGGCGCAGCTGCGGGCGATGGACGCCGGCCTGCCCAAGCAGCTGCGCCTGGCGCTGAACCAGGCGGCCGAGGAGATCATCGACTACGCCGAGCCGCGGTTCCCGCGTAAGACCGGCCGCGCTGCGGCGTCGCTGAAGGCGCGGTCGTCGCAGCGGGTGGCCCGGATCGCGCTGGGCGGCCGACGGGCCCCGTACGCGCCGTGGCTCGACTTCGGCGGCGAGGGCCGGGTCAAGGGCCGCCCGGGCAAGCGGGAGTTCATCAAGTCCGGCCGGTACGTCTACAAGGGCTTGGAAGTCAGGCGGGAGCGGGTCACCGAGATCATGTCCGGCGCGCTCGCCCAGCTGGCCCGCGACGCGGGGCTGGAGGTCAGCTGATGGCCAATCAGGTCACGCTCACGTTCGCAGGCGAGGACAAGCAGCTCACCGATTCCTTCGGTCGGGTTGGTGGCGCCGCCCGCGACATGGGCCGCGAGGTGGAGCAGGCCGGCTCCAGCTTCGACCGTGCCGGTGAGGCGGCGGACTCGGTCGACACCAAGGCCATGGGGTTCCGCGACACGTTGACCGGTGTCGAGGACGGCATGAAGGGCATCAAGATGGCGACCGAGGATGGCCTCGGTTTCGAGTCGCTACTGCTGCTCGGGTTCGGTATCGGCGACCTCGCGTCCGGCATGTACAACCTCCTGATCCCCGCCATGAAGTCGGCCGTGACGTGGTTCCGGGCCACCACCGTGGGCCAGTACGCCGCCGCCGCCGCGTCCAAGGTGTGGGCCGCCGCGCAGTGGCTGTTCAACGCGGCAATGTGGGCGAACCCGATCACGTGGATCGTCATCGGGATCATCGCGTTGATCGCGGTGATCGTGCTCATCGCCGTGAAAACGGATTGGTTCTCCAAGGCGTGGCGCGCGTCGTGGGAGTGGATCAAGAAAGCCGCCAGCAACACCTGGGACTTCTTGAAGAAGATCCCCGGCTGGACCGGTGACGCCTTCAAGAAGGTCGCCGACTTCATCACCCGGCCGTACAAGACGGCGTTCAACTTGATCGCTCGCGCGTGGAACGCCACGATCGGCAAGTTGTCGTGGACGGTGCCGTCGTGGATTCCGGGCATCGGCGGCAACACCATCTCGGTGCCGAACCTGCCGACGTTCCACGCGGGTGGTCGGGTGCCCGGCGCGCCCGGCCAGAACGTCCTCGCCATGTTGCAGGCCGGCGAGACGGTCACCTCGGCGGCGGGCAGCGGCGGCGGGACGCTGACCATCGACTCGGCCGGGTCGCGCCTGGACGACCTGCTGGTGGAGGTGCTGCGCCGGTCCATCAAGCGCGGCGGCGGCAACGTCCAGGTCGTGCTCGGCGGCGGTACGACGTGAGCAAGCTGTTCGCGTACAAGGTGGAGCTCCACCTGGGCCCGCTGTTCGGGTGGGTGGACATCACCGCGGACGTGCGCGGCGCCATCACCATCACTCGCGGCCGGACCAGCGAGGGCAACCGGGCGGACCATGGCCGGTGCTCGCTGCGGCTCGCCAACGAATCCGGCAACTACAGCCCGCGTAACCCGGCCGGCGCGTGGTACGGCTACCTGGGCGGGAACACGCCGCTGCGCGTGTCGGCCGGCCTGTCCGGCGGTGCCCTGGTCGGCCGTTTCTACGGCGAGGTGCCCGCCTGGCCACCCGGGTGGAATTTGACCGGGTCGGTGCGGTGGGTCGACGTCGACGCGTCCGGGATCCTGCGGCGGCTCGGCCAGGGCAAGGCGCCGAAGTGGTCGCCGCTGCGCCGCACCATCTCCGGGTCGGGTGCGCTGGCGCACTGGCCGTTGGAGGACGGCGACGACACCGGGCAGGGCGGGTCGGCCGTGTCCGGCGTGCCCGCGCTCACCATCACCGGGGTGGTGCCGTTCGCTGGCATCGCGTCATGGACGACCAGCCTGGGCTACACCGTCGACTACGGCACCGAGGCACTCGCCGACCTGTCCGCCGGCGGGCAGCTGGCCGCGACCGTGCCCGGTTCGGTGACGGCGGCGACCGCCGGCGGCTGGACCGTGGGCGTGTGCTCCGACGTCACCGTGGGCGCCGCCCTGTCCGGCAACCTGACGCTGCTGGACATCGCCACGCCGGGCGGCACGTTCGAGCGGTGGCGGCTGGTCGTCACGACGACGGGCCGGACGCAGCTGATCGCCTACACCGGGGCGGGCGCTGCGACCACCGTCGTGGACTACGCGTCGGTGATCACCAGCATGATCCCGCACAACATCGCGGTGTGGCAGTCGGGTGGCAACATCCAGGCCGGCTACCTGTGGGACTCGGTCGCCGGGTACTTCGCCACGGGCAGCGTCGCGGGCACCCTGACGGGCGTCACCGCGGTGATGGTCAACCCTGACGCCACCACGGCGACCACGCCGATGCCGACCGGGCACCTGGCGATCTGGGCGGGCCGGGACCTGGCCGTCGTCGACTGGCGCGACGGCGCCGCGATGCGCGCCCTGTTCGGCTACATGTGGACTGGGCTGGGTACGGCCGACGCTGCGGCGACCGGTGAGGCGGCCGACGTGCGGCTGGCCCGGATCTGGGCAGAGCAGGGCGTGCCCGTGTCCGTCCCGGTCGTTGAGGCGTCGCCCGTCATGCTCGCCCGGCAGCCGACCGCGTCCCTGGCTGATCTGACCGAGGACAGCACGGACGCCGACCTGGGCTACCTGTACGAGTCGCGGACCACTCTGGGCCTGGCCTACCGGACCCGGTCGTCGCTGTACAACCAAACCCCGGTGACGATCGCCTACACGGGGCAGCTGGCTGCGCCGTTCGCGCCGGACGAGGCCGACGAGGTCCGCAACGACGTCACCGCCAAGCGGGTCGACGGCAGCTCGGCGCGGGCCGTGCAGACCACCGGCCGACTCGCCGCCCTGCCGCCGCCCGCCGGCGTCGGCGTGTACCAAACGTCGGTGGAGCTGCGGCTGCTGGACGACTCCCGGCTGGCCGATGAGGCGGGCTGGCGGCGGCACCTGGGGACGGTGGACCGGCCACGGTTCCCGGCGATCTCCGTCAAGCTGGCCGCCCCGGAGTGGCAGGCCGCACCGACGCTGCTGGTCGCCCTGCTCGGCCTGGACACGGGCGGCGTGCTCGAGGTGGCCGGCCTGCCCGCCTGGGCGGCCGGCGACGTCCGGACCTTGGTCACCGGCTACAGCGAGACGATCACCGAGGAAATGTGGGACATCACCTACGCCGGTGTGCCCGCGCAGCCGTATGACGTCGCCCAGGTCGACGGCGCCGCCCGGGCGCCCGCCCACGGGTCGACGCTGGCCGCCGCGCTGACCGGCGACGCCATGTTCGGCGGCCGTTGGGACTTCGCCGCCAGTGCGCAAGCGTGGACCGGGCTGAACGGCTCAGTCGCCCACGACGGCGCCGGGGCGCTCACGTGCACCCCGAACGGCGTGGCGGCGTCGGTTGAGGCGCGGAGCCCGAATGTGGCAGGCGCGGCGGCCGGTGAGACGTGGCAGGCGACGGCCCTGGTTCGCTGCGCAGTCGCCCGCACAGTCACCATCATCGTCATGTGGCGCGACGCGGGAGGTGCGCTGCTGTCGTCTACGTCGGCGGCGTTCGGGGTCGCGGCGAACACGCCGACGCTCCTGACTGTGACCGGGGTGGCGCCCGCGTCGACGGCGCAGGCGATGCTGTCCGTGTCGATGGGATCGACTCCGCCGCCGTCGCATGTGCTGACCGTCGATGAGGCGGACCTGCTTCGGTCGCAGTCGATGCAGGTCGCCTCCACCGCCGACAACGGGCCGTGGACGCAGGACCCGGCGCACTTCCCGCTGTCCCTGCGTGTCGGTGAGGAGCGGGTGACCGTGTCGGGGATCGGGCCGCTGGTGTCCGATCCCTTCGCCCGGACCGTGTCGGGCAGTTGGGGCGTTGCGCCCACCGGGCAGGCGTGGCAGCACTTCGGGTCGGCGGCGTCGTTCGCGGTCGACGGGTCGGTGGCCCAGCACGTCCACCAGGTGGTGAACTCCGGCCGGATCAGCGTGGTCGAGCTGCGTTCCACGGACGCCCGGGTGCGGGTGACCGGGTCGGTGCCGGTGGTCGCGGTCGGGGCCGGCACCGCCCTGACCATCTACGCCATCGCGAGGTTTTCCGACGACAACAATTTCTATCAGGCCAGGTTGGGATTCATCCCGGACCTGAGCATCACGTGTTCGGTGCGCCGTCGGGTGGCCGGGGTGGATACCACGCTGGACTCGATCGTGACCGGGCTGACGCATGTCGCCGGGCAGCGGTACAGCGTCGAGCTGGACGTGGCCGGGAGTCTGCTGCGCGCCCGGGTATGGCAGGAGGGCACCCCCATGCCGGACTGGCAGGCATCCGCGGTCGACACCGCGCTGACCACCGGGACGAAGGCGGGTGTGCGGACCATCATCGACGCCGGGTCGGGCAACGTGATGCCGCTGACCTACAGCCTCGACGACGTCCTGGTGGCCAGCCCGCAGGCCGCGACTGTGGCTGCCCGCTCGGTCAACGGCGTGATCTCCGGCTGGCCGGCCGGGACCGTCGTCGACGTGTGGACGCCCGCCGTGGTGCCGATGTGAAGGAGGATTCGTGCTGATCGCATCCGGTACGCCGATGTTCCCGGCCCTGCTGAACAACCCGGCCGCGTGGAAGACGGCCGACACGTCCAGGGCGTCGAACACGACCCTGGCCGCTGACCCGCACCTGGCGGTGCCGGTGCTGGCCGGGGCCGTCTACGCGGTCGACCTGGCCGTCGCGCACACCTACGACGCGGGCGGCTTCAAGTTCAGCTGGTCCGGCCCGGCCGGCGCCACGATGGCTAACTGGACGGCGGGCTGGCGGACCACCAGTGGCACCGAGGTGTCCGGCAGCTTCCCGACGCTGACCACCGTCCAGCCAATCGTGTGGTCGGCCGGCAACATCAACCAGCCGATCTGGGCGCGCGGGGTGCTGATCGTGGCCGCGACCGCCGGCACGTTCGCGTTCACCTGGGCGCAGAACACATCCCATGCCAACCCGAGCATCGTGCGGGCCGGGTCCGTGCTCCGCTTGGAGAGGCTGGCCTGATGGCCCGCGCAGCGAACATGCAGGCGCTGACCGACGACGTCAAGCGCGAGTACCCCGGCGTAGTCGTCTACGGCATCGGCGACGACGCGCACAAGCTCCGCCCGTCCGGCCACAACGAGGACGACACCCCTGGCAGCCGGCCGGAGCTGGAGGACTCCGACAACCGGCCGGAGCATCGGGCCATCGACATCATGATCGGGCCGAAGTTCACCAAGGCGGACGCCGATGCCCTGGTGGCCCGGCTGCTCGCCGACCCGAAGGCCCGCGCACGGCTCTACTACATCATCTGGAACGGCTACCAGTGGTCGAGGTCGAGCGGGTGGAAGAAGACCAAGTACAACGGCAGCGACCAGCACACCGACCACGTGCACGCCTCGGGCTGGGCTACCGACGATGAGAACACTGCCGGGTGGCCGGCGGTAGCCAAGGAGGAGCAGGACATGACCCCGGAGCAGGCCAAGCAGCTCACGCGCATCGAGACGATGCTGTCCAAGCTCGACGGCCGCGAGCCGATCGGCCAGGCGTACCTGCGGCTCGCGGTCGGCAAGGACCACGCGGACGGCGCGAAGCCGGTCGAGCACCCGACGCTGTCCAGCCTCGACAAGCACCTCACCGCGCTGGAGACGAAGGTCGGCGAGCTGGCCGCCCGGCCGCCGGCGACGGTCGACTGCGACAAGCTGGCCGACGCGATCGTGCGCCGCGTGCTTACCGGCGGGCCGGCCCGGTGAGCCACCTGCAGAGCTGGGTCGCCGCCAGCGTCATCCTCGGCGTGGTCGTCTCGGCGCTGGTGCTCGCCGGGATGATCGGCCGGCCGTTGCGCAAGTTGGCCCGGCAGGGCGACGAGTTCCGCGAGGACTGGTATGGCGCGCCGGCCCGGCCCGGGCGGGACGCGGTGCCCGGGGTGCCGGAGCGGCTCAGCCTGATCGAGAAGGAACTCAAGCCGAACAGTGGGTCGTCGCTGCGGGATGCGATCGGTCGCGTGGAGACCCGGCTGGAAGACCACATCCGATCCCATGGAGGGGCAGCATGAGCATCAAGCCGTACGCCAAGGCGGCCGTCGGCGCGGCCGTGGCCGGCCTGACCGCGCTCGGCACCGCGCTGGCCGACGACCGGGTCACCTCGGTCGAGTGGGCGGGCGTGGCCGTGGCGACGCTCGCCGCGCTCGGCATCGTCTACGCCGTGCCGAACCGGCCCGCCCAGTAGCCCCGATTACCTGCCCTGCTTGCAGAGATCCGCGTACGCCTCAGCCAGCGCCGCGTCCACAGTGCCCGGCGCCCACTTCTGGCCGCAGCCAAGCAGCGCACGGGCCTGCGCGTCCTCTCGACTGAGGTTGGGCGCCCCATCGGGTGCCATCCGCAGGTACGCCTTGTACGGGTCGGCCGTCGCTTTCGGCGCTGGCTTCCTCGGCGCCGGGCTGGACGCCGCCGGGGCCGCCGCCGGTTCGGTGTCGTCTCCGCCCTGGGCGACGTAGACGGCGGCGAGGGCGAGGCCGGCGACGATCAGGGCGACGGCGCTGATCACTGCCAGCACGGGCGTGCGACGACGTTGCGCGGTGTCGGTCATGGCGGGGACCGTACTACCTGCCGTCCAGTCTGGCGCGGGTCAGCGCTGGCGCTGCTCCGCGAGGCGGTCCATCACCTCGCGGAGCAGTTCGGCGTCGCGCTGCTGCTGCTCCAGCTCGGTCGACGGCCGGTGCGTCGTCCGGTGGGGAGGCTCGCGGCGGTCCGCGCCGCCGCCGCCGAGCAGCACGAGCATCAGCCCGATCAGGATGGCGGTCAGGGCCCCTTGCAGCGTGGCTGCCCGCCGTGCCGCTGTTCGCCGGATCATCGGCGTGCCCGCCGCTTGGCCGCCGGTGCCGCTGAGGGCCCGCAGCCGGACCGGGGGCACTCGCAGAGGCCGCCGTACGGGGCGAGCTCTCGATCGCCGGCGCACTGGTGGCCGACGTTGGTGATGGTGTCGGCGCAGCCGAGGCACCGCAGCGGCACCCGCACCTCCACCCCGTCGTACATGGAAGTCACCGGCTCAGCCCGTCGTACAGGTGCCGTGCCTGCCGCTGGTGGGCGAGGTCGAGGAGGCGGCGCTTCGCGGCTTGCTGCTCGGCTCGTTGGATGGCGGGGCCGCGTGCGGGCGGCGGTGTCGTCGGCCGTCGCGTCAGGGGCCAGAACTTCACTTGATCACCCTCCCGTGTCGGGTGGTTACTGTCCGCACCGTACTTAGGGTGCTTAGGGAGGTCAAGAAGCGGGTTAGTGTCCGGTGTCGCTCATGGTGTAATTCGCGGGCCCAACCCAGGAGATCACCCTTATGCCCGCCCGCTGGCTCACCTATGAGCAGATCGCAGCAGACCTCGCCGAAAGAATCGCTAGCGGCGAGTACGCGCCCGGCACAAAGCTCCCCAGCAACAAGGCGTTGGCCGAGCTGTATTCGGTGTCGACCGCGACAATCGAGCGGGCGCACATCGTGCTACGGGAGCGCAGGCTGACGTACGGGGTGATCGGTAGGGGTGTATTCGTCGCAGAACGCGAAGAAGGCGACTCGTAGCGTCCTCGGTGAACTTCGGCGCGGCCCCTACCCAGCGTGCACGCGAAAGAGTGCGGCGGCCCACTCGCGTTCCGTGATCAAGACAGTGCTTGAGCGCTCCCAGATGATCACACTCGGTTGCGCATAGCACGTGGAAGTTCCACCGACCACTGGCGGCCGGGGCGGCGCGATCGGCTACCTGGACGTTCACCTGCCCAAGCCTTCCGCCGCCCGGTCGTACGGGTGTTTCATCGGGGATCGGTCCGGTCAGCAAAGGAGCGTCGCCCCGTGCACAACCCCTCCCCGTCGCCATTCGCTCTCGTGTACCTCACCGCCATCGCCGCCGGCACCGCTACCGCCTGCTGGGTGGTGAGACGCGAGTGCGGCCGGGTGAAGTCGGCGATCAAACGGGACACGGCTACGCCCCTGCCCGTCGACCCGGACGCGGCCGCAGCCCTCAGGCGGATCAACCTCCGACTGGTGCAGGGCAACAAGTCCTGACGGTGGGCGAGGGATGGGAGCCGCCGTCATAGCGGTTACCCATCCCTCACCATCGTCGGCAACGTGCTGACGGCCCCCGAGTGGCGCCGCACCACGCAGAGCAACACGCTGGTCGCCAACTTCAAGGTCGCCTCGACCGCCCGCCGGCTCGACCGGGACAGCGGCCGGTGGGTGGACGGCAACAGCCTCCGCGTCCGGGTCAACTGCTGGCGCAAGCTGGCCGAGGGGGTGGCCGCCTCGGTGATGGTCGGCGACCCGGTGGTGGTGGCCGGCCGCCTCTACACCCGGGACTGGACGGACGACGCGGGCAACCACCGCACCCTCTACGAGCTGGAGGCGGTCGCCGTCGGGCACGACCTGTCCCGGGGGCGGGCCCGGTTCCTGCGCAACAAGCCGAGCATGGCCACCAGCATCGTCGAGGACGCCGAGGCGGCCGGCCGGGTGCAGGGCGAGCCGACCGAGCCGGTGCCGTACGAGCAGGCACCGGCCGCGCCGGACGACCGGTCGTTCGACGAGGACTTCGAGTTCTCCGGGTTCGCCGTGCCCAGCGCCGGCCACGAGTTGCCCGGCACCGGCTTCGAGGGGCTGGCTGACCCGTTCGACGAGGAGGCCGACGGCGACGGGCCGGCCGACGGCGACGAGCTGACCCCGGTGCCGGGGGACGGCGAGGACGCCGCCGGGGACGGCGACCTGGACGCCGCGCCGGAGGAGACCGCCGGCGCGCCGGCCGGACGGGGTCGACGCGGGCGTGGCCGGGTGCCGGTGCCGGCCTGAGCCGGCGGGCCGGAGCCGGTGAGCTGCGGGGAGTGGCCCGGCATCCGGCCCGGTGGGCGTACGGACGGGGGCGGGGTGGCGACACGACGTCGGTCACCCCGCCGTACGGCTAGGCTGGCCGGCCGGAGGTGGTGTGAAGTGCGTCAGGCGACCGCCGTGGCGAACGCGGCAGGGCTGGTGGCGGGGTACGCCCTGGACTCCCTGCTCGGCGACCCCCGTCGCTGGCACCCGGTGGCCGGCTTCGGCCGCGCGGCCGGCGCTCTGGAACGGCGGGTCTACCGCCCCGACCGGGCCGCCGGAGCGGTCTTCACCACGCTCGCCGTCGGCGCGCCGGTGCTGCTCGGCGCCGCCGCCACCATGGCGACCCGGCGCCACCCGGTGCTGCGCGGCCTGCTCGTGGCGGCCGGCACCTGGACGGTGCTGGGCGGGCGCACGCTGCGGCACGAGGCCGGCGTGATGGGGTCCGCCCTGCGTGGCGGTGACCTGCCGGCGGCCCGGCGCCGCCTGGGTCACCTCTGTGGGCGGGACCCGTCCGCGCTCGACGAGTCCGAGCTGGCCCGGGCCACCGTCGAGTCGGTCGCCGAGAACACCTCCGACGCGGTGGTCGCCCCGCTGGTCTGGGGAGCGGTCGCCGGGCTGCCCGGCCTGCTCGGCTACCGTGCGGTCAACACGCTCGACGCCATGGTCGGCCACCGCTCGCCGCGCTACGCCCGCTTCGGCACCCCGTCCGCCCGCATCGACGACGTGCTCAACTTCGTCCCGGCGCGGCTGACCGGGCTGCTCACCATCGCCGTCGCGCCGACCGCCCACGGCGACCGGGCCCGCGCCTGGCACGTCTGGCGGCGCGACCGCGACGACCACCCCAGCCCGAACGCCGGCCAGTGCGAGGCGGCGATGGCCGGCGCCCTCGGCGTCCGGCTCGGCGGGCGCAACGTGTACTTCGGGCGCTCCGAGGTCCGGCCGTACCTCGGCGACGGCCCCCGCCCCGAGGCGCGGCACCTCAAGCGGGCCGCCCGGATCTCCGGCGCCGTCGGCCTCGCCGCGCTCGCGGTCGCCGCGGCGTACCCGGTGACCGTGGGCCGGCTGGTGGACGCCGCCGGTCGGCGGGCGCTGCGCGGTCTGCGTCCACGGCTGGGCCGGGCGGCGGGCCCGCTGCCGGCCCGCCCGGCGGCTGCCACCCGGTTCGCCGGGCCGCTCGTGGTCGATGCCGGGACGGACCGGGGCAGGGGCCGGTGAGCGGCGGGCTGCTGGTCGCCGGCACCACCTCCGACGCCGGCAAGAGCGTGCTCACCGCCGGCATCTGCCGCTGGCTGCACCGCCGGGGGGTCGCGGTGGCGCCGTTCAAGGCGCAGAACATGTCCAACAACTCCGCGGTGGTCGTCGGCCCGGACGGCCGGGGCGGGGAGATCGGCCGCGCCCAGGCGATGCAGGCCGCGGCCTGCGGCCTCGCCCCCGACCTGCGGTTCAACCCGGTGCTGCTCAAGCCGGGCAGCGACCTGGCCAGCCAGGTGGTGCTGCTCGGTGAGGCCGTCGACACCGTCACCGCCGGCAACTTCCGGCAGCTGCGGCCGAAGCTCGCCGAGACCGCGTACGCGGCCCTGGCCGAGCTGCGCGAGGCGTACGACGTGGTGATCTGCGAGGGCGCCGGCAGCCCGGCCGAGATCAACCTGCGGTCCGGCGACTACGTGAACATGGGGCTGGCCCGGCACGCCGGCCTGCCCACCATTGTCGTCGGCGACATCGACCGGGGCGGGGTGTTCGCCGCGATGTTCGGCACCCTCGCCCTGCTCGACCCGGCCGACCAGGCGCTGGTCGCCGGCTTCGTGATCAACAAGTTCCGGGGCGACCTGGGGCTGCTCCAGCCCGGGCTGGACATGCTGCGCGGGGTCACCGGCCGCCCGGCGTACGGGGTGCTGCCCTGGCACCTCGACCTCTGGCTCGACGCGGAGGATTCCCTCGCGTACGGCCGGGTGCTGGGCCGGCCGGCCGCGCCGCGCGGCACCGACTGGCTGGACGTCGCCGTCGTCCGGCTGCCCCGGATCAGCAACGCCACCGACGTCGAGGCGCTCGCCACCGAGCCCGGCGTCCGGGTCCGGCTGACCGTCGAGCCCGCCGAACTGGCCGCCGCCGACCTGGTCGTCCTGCCCGGCTCCAAGTCGACCGTCGCCGACCTGGCCTGGCTGCGCGAGACCGGCCTGGCCGACGCCGTCGCCGCGCACGCCGCCGCCGGCCGGCCGCTGCTCGGCATCTGCGGCGGCTTCCAGATGCTCGCCCGGGCCATCCACGACCCGGTGGAGAGCCGCCGGGGCAGCGTCCCCGGGCTGGGCCTGCTGCCCATGGAGATCACCTTCGACCGGCGCAAGACCGTCCGGCCGGCCGTGGGTACCGCCACCGGCGGCGTCACCGTGCGCGGCTACGAGATCCACCACGGGTACGTCTCGGCCGCCGACCCGACCCTGCCCCCGCTGCTGACCCACGCCGACGGCGGCGGCGAGGGGGCGCGGCTCGGCGCGGTGTACGGCACCCACTGGCACGGCACGTTCGAATCCGACGAGTTCCGCCGCCGCTTCCTCACCGAGGTGGCCCGGACGGCCGGCCGGCACGGCTTCCGGGTGGCGCCGGACACCGCCTTCGCCGCCGCCCGCGAGCGCTCCCTCGACCTGCTGGGGGATCTGGTCGAGGAACACCTCGACACCGAGGCGCTCTGGCGGCTGGTCGAGGCCGGCCCGCCGGCCGACCTGCCGTTCATCCCACCCGGCGCCCCGCCGGCGCCCTGACCGCCGCCGCCAGGGAAGGGCCACGCGAGTCAGGGCGGGCGGCGGCCCGGACCAGGCGAGCGGCCGGATCGGGGCGGGACCGGGCTGGCGGCAGTGGGCACCGCGCGGCGGACCGGGGCGGGACCGGGCTGGCGGCAGTGGGCACCGCGCGGCGGACCGGTGCCGTCAGGGGCGCACGTCGGCGGGCTCGTCGGAGAGCGGCAGGCCCGCCTCCCGCCACGCCTGCACCCCGCCGATCATGTCGGTCGCGTTGCGCAGCCCCAGCGCCTGCAGGCTCGCCGCCGCCAGGCTGGAGCTGTCGCCGTACCGGCACACCACGACGATCTCCCGGTCGTACCCGGTCGCCTCGGGGATGCGCCACTCGCTCGCCGGATCCAGCCGCCACTCCAGCACCGTCCGCTCGATGACGACCGCACCGGGCAGCCCACCCTGCTCGCGGCGCTGCGGCTCGGTACGGGTGTCTACCAGCAGGGCCCCGGCCCGCACCGCCTCGACCGTCTCCTGCGGACTCAGCCGGCGCAGCCCGGCGCGGGCCTGTTCCAGCAGGGCGTCCACGCCCGGACTCATCACGTCATGCAGCACATCCAGATCATGCCGGTCACCGGCAGTGGCCGCCCGGCGAACGGCGGGGCACAGGACGGAACCAGGCTCACGGGGGACAACACCCGGATCGCGCGGCGCGACCAGGGCCGGCGGCGACCGGGTCGGGGCGGGCGCTAGCGTCCACCGGGTGACGGGGGACCGGGAGGACGCCGGCGAGGGGCCCGGCCGGCCGCGGGTGGCGGTGGTCGAGGCGTACGCGGCGCTGGCCCGGCGGGTGCGGGCCCGGCCGGCGCGGCTGGGGCGTACCCGACTGGTGGCCGTCGACGGGCCGAGCGGCGCGGGCAAGAGCGTCTTCGCCGCGCGCCTCGCGGACGCCTTCGCCGCGCTGCCCGGCGGCGAGCGGCCCCCGGTGGTGCACACCGACGACCTGCTCGACGGGTGGGACGACCAGTTCACCTTCTGGTCGCGGCTGGAGGAGCGGGTGCTGGTGCCGCTGCGGGCCGGGCGAGCCGGGGCGTACCACCGCTACAGCTGGGTGCGGCGCGGCTTCCTGCCCCGGGCGGTGCCGGTGCCGGTCGGGCCGGTGCTGCTGGTGGAGGGGGTGAGCGCGGCGCGGGCGGTGATCCGGCCCGAGCTGAGCCTCGCGGTCTTCGTCACCGCCCCGGCGCCGCTGCGACGGTCCCGGGCGCTGGATCGGGACGGCCCGCAGATCCTGCCGGAGCTGCGCCGCTGGCACGCCGGGGAGCGTGCGCACTTCGCCGCCGACCGCACCGCCGAGCACGCGGACCTGGTGGTCGACGGTGCGCCGGCGCTGCCGCACGACGCCCGCCGCTACTACGTGCGCTGCGACGACGCGGCCTCGGAGGGTGTGTCGAGGTAAGGCCGGCATACGATGCCGGTCATGACCACACCGATCATGTCCGAGTCCGAGGTGCGGGCCGCCGTCGAGCGTGAACTGCCCGGTGTCCGCGCCGACCTGGAACGTCTCGTCCGCATCCCCGGCATCGCCTTCGAGGGCTTCGACCACTCGCACGTGGAGCGCTCCGCCGAGGCCGTCGCGGAGCTGCTGCGCGGCTGCGGCCTCGACACGAAGATCGTGCGTTCCGGCGGGCAGCCGGCGGTGATCGGGAAGAAGCCGGCCCCGCCCGGCGCGCCCACCGTCCTGATGTACGCCCACCACGACGTCCAGCCGGTCGGCAATCTCTCGCTCTGGCTGTCCGACCCGTTCGAGCCGGTGGAGCGGGACGGCCGCCTCTACGGCCGGGGCGCCGCCGACGACAAGGCCGGCATCATGGCGCACGTCGCCGCGCTGCGCGCCTTCGGCGACCAGCTCCCGGTCGGCGTGGTCCTCTTCATCGAGGGCGAGGAGGAGTACGGCTCGGACTCGCTGGAGCGGCTGCTCGCCGAGCACCGTGAGGAACTTGCCTCCGACGTCATCGTGATCGCCGACTCGACCAACTGGGACATCGGCGTGCCCGCGCTGACCACCTCGCTGCGCGGCATCGTCAACTGCTTCGTGGAGGTGCGCACCCTCGACCACGCCGTGCACAGCGGCATGTTCGGCGGTGCCGTGCCGGACGCCCTCACCGCGCTGGTCAAGCTGCTCGCGACGCTGCACGACGACGCCGGTGACGTGGCGGTCGAGGGGCTGGTCGGCCGGGCGGGCGCCAGCGTCGACTACCCGGAGGACCGGTTCCGTGTCGAGGCCGGGCTGGTCGCCGAACTCTTCGGCACCGGCCGGATCACCGAGCGGCTCTGGACCAAGCCGGCCCTCGCGGTGCTCGGCATCGACGCCCCGACCACCGCCGAGGCCCCGAACGCGCTCGTCCCGTCAGCCAAGGCCAAGCTGAGCGTACGGCTGGCGCCGGGCGACGACCCGAAACAGGCGTACGCCGCACTGACCGCCCACCTGGAGAAGCACGCCCCGTGGGGCGCCCAGGTGACGGTGACCTTCGAGCACGACGGCGCCCCCTGCGTCATCGACGCCACCGGGCCGATGTTCGAGGCGGCGCGGGCGGCCTTCCGGGGCGCCTGGGACGGCACCGACCCGGTCGACATCGGCGTCGGCGGCTCCATCCCGTTCATCGCCACCTTCCAGGAGATGTTCCCGCGGGCGGCGATCCTGGTCACCGGCGTGGAGGACCCGCACGCGCGGGCGCACGGCCCGAACGAGAGCCTGCACCTCGGCGAATTCGCCCGGGTCTGCCTGGCCGAGGCGCTGCTGCTGGCCGGGGTCGCCGAGGCGGGGCGCCAGGTCGGGTAGGTGACGGAACCGTAACTTCGGGGTCGATGTCGGAGTTTGCGGGGTGTCGGGCGTCGGGCTGTTATAGCCTTTCGAACATGCGTACGAACGACGTGATGGCGCGGCTCGACGCCGCCGTGAGTGCTCTGGGGGACCTCGACGTCTCCGCGTGGCCCGAGGACACGCTCAAGGACCAGCTCGGCGAGCTCTCCGCCGCGCTGGTCGCCCTCGACGGGGTCCTCTCCCGGGTTGCCGACGAGGTGCGTGCCCGGGGGCTGCGCATCGAGGAGCCCGTCTCCGCCTGACCCGCGCCGCCCGTCGGGACGGCCCGGGCGCGGCAATGCCCGGGTGGTGTCGGGGGTGGCTGGCAGGATGGGGCCGTGCGGTTCCTCGACCTGGCAGCCACCTCCGCGGCCGTCGGCGCCACCAGCGGCCGGCGGGCCAAGGTCGAGCTGCTCGCCACCGCGCTGCGGGCGCTCGACCCGTCCGAGGTGCCGGCCGGCTCCGGCTACCTCGCCGGCGAGCTGCGCCAGCGGCAGACCGGCGTCGGCTGGGCCGCCCTGCGCGACCTGCCCGCCCCCGCCGCCGAGCCGACGCTGACCGTGGCCGCCGTGGACGCGGCGGTCGACCGGATCGCGGCGGTGCGGGGGCCCGGCTCGCAGGCCCGCCGGCGGGAGTTGCTGGGCGCGCTCTTCGCTGCCGCCACCGCCGACGAGCAGCGGCTGCTGGTCGGCCTGTTCAGCGGCGAGCTGCGCCAGGGCGCCCAGGCGGGGCTGCTCGCCGACGCCATCGCCCGGGCCGCCGAGGTGCCGGTCACCGCCGTCCGCCGGGCCCTGCTGCTCGCCGGTGACCTGCGCGCGGTCGCGGCCGCCGCGCTCTCCGGGGGCGCCGCCGCGCTGGCCGGCTTCGGGCTCCAGGTGGGCCGCCCGCTCGCCCCGATGCTGGCGCAGAGCGCCCCGTCGGTCGACGCGGCGCTCGACGCGATCGGCGTACCGGCGGTGGTGGACGTCAAGCTCGACGGCATCCGGATCCAGGTGCACCGCTCCGGCGGCGACATCGCCGTCTTTACCCGCAGCCTCGACGAGATCACCGCCCGGGTCCCCGAGGTGGTCGCCGCCGTGCGCGCGCTTCCCGCCCGCGAGTTGGTGCTCGACGGCGAGGCGATCGGGCTGGACGCCACCGGCCGGCCGCTGCCGTTCCAGCAGACCTCCAGCCGCGCCGCCCGCCGCACCACGCCGAGCACCACCGGCGCCGTTCCGGTGGCCCCAGCGGTGCTCGCCGCCGCCGAGACGACCGGCGAGACGGTGCTGACACCGTACTTCTTCGACCTGCTGCACCTCGACGGCGAGGATCTGATCGACCGGCCCGGCCGGGAGCGGTGGGCCGCGCTGGCCGGCGCGGTCGACGAGTCGCTGCTGGTCGGGCGGATGGCGGTGGACGACGCCGAGCAGGCCGGCGCGGCCTTCGCCGCCGCGCTCGACGCCGGCCAGGAGGGCGTCGTGGTGAAGGCGCCGGACGCGCCCTACGACGCTGGCCGGCGCGGGGCGGCCTGGGTGAAGGTCAAGCCCCGGCACACCCTCGACCTGGTGGTGTTGGCGGTGGAGTGGGGCAGCGGCCGGCGGCAGGGTTGGCTCTCCAACCTGCACCTCGGCGCGCGGGACCCGCGCACCGGCGACTTCGTGATGCTCGGCAAGACGTTCAAGGGCCTCACCGACGAGCTGCTGCGCTGGCAGACCGAGCGGTTCCTGGCGCTGGCCGTCGAGCGCGGCGACTGGGTGGTCCGGGTACGCCCGGAGCAGGTGGTCGAGATCGCCTTCGACGGGGTGCAGACCAGCTCCCGCTACCCGGGCGGAATGGCGCTGCGCTTTGCCCGGGTGCTGCGCTACCGCGAGGACAAGATCGCCGCCGAGGCGGACACCATCGACATGGTCCGGGCGATCCACACCGGGCGGGCCGGCGGCTGAGCCGCCCCGCCCCGCACCGGCGGGCCGTGGTCGGCGCCGCCCCAGGGATCAGAACGTCGACAGCGACCGGGCGTAGTTGACCTGGTTGTTGATGTGCTGCACCTGGCCCTGGTCCAGCACGGGGATGCGGGCCACGTAGTGGTGGCCCCCGTTGACGACCGTCACCTGGACCGTGCCGTGGTAACGGGTCTCCTTGACCAGCAGGAAGAACAGGCTGAAGAAGGTCAGGCAGAAGAAGCCCACGATGGCGCAGACCAGCGCCCAGGTGGCGATCTTCTCCTCCTGCTGCCAGAAGTCCGCCACCTGCCAGGAGGCTCCGGCCAGCGGGAGCACCCCGGCCGGCGTGTGGATCACCGGCGGGGTCACCACGATCTCGCCGATCTGCACCGCCACCACGGCTGGCCGGGCCGGCTGCTGACCGGCGGGCAGCATCGCCGGCGCGGCCACCGGCGGACGCGGCCCGGGCCGGGCCAACGCGGGCGGCGCGGAGAACTGGGCCGGCGGCACCGGGAACGGTGCCGGGGGCGACGAGAAGGGGACCGGGGGCGACGAGAAGGGGACCGGGGGCGCGGAGAACCGCGCGGTGGGCGCGTCGTGCGCGGCCGGCGGCGCGGGGAAGTGTGCGGCGGGCGGCGCGGGGAAGGGTGCGGCGGGCGGCGCGGGGAAGGGTGCGGCCGGCGGCGCGGGGAAGGGTGCGGCGGGCGGCGCGGGGAAGGGTGCGGCCGGCAGCGCGGTGGGAGCCGGAAGCGGTGCCGTCGGCGCGGAGAATTCGGCGGTGACCGGCGGGGTGTCCGCGGGCGGCACGGCGCTCCACGGGTCGTAGGCCGGGTACGCCGCCGTCGCCGGCTCCGACGCAGGGATCGTGGGATCAGGGGTCACCGGCTCGTTGATCACGGGCGGACACTACAACGTCCCCCGTTGTCCCGTGACCCGCCCGGGTGTCCGGTTCGGCTCGACCGCCGAGCGTGCGGTCAGGCCGGGGTGGCCGGTTCGGCGGCGCGGTCGACCGGCCCCTTCGGCATTTCCAGCCCCGCCGCACGGCGGGCCTCGCGGCGGGCGACCCAGCCGTAGCCGAAGAGCGTCATCGCGGCGAAGAGCCACCACTGGACGATGTAGCCGAAGTTCTGCCAGTTGTTGGTGTGCCCGATCGGGACCGCGCTGAAGGCCGGGTCGTTCGCCGGGGTCTGCTCGTCCAGCAGCAGGTACGCCCCGTGCACCGGGTACGGCAGCTCGCGGGCGAGCTTGTCGACGGTGACCCGGCGGGTCTCCAGCCGGCCGTCGCGCCGGTCCACGCCGCTCCCGCCGGTCTCGGTGGGGTGCACCCGGCCGACCACCGTCACGTCGCCGCTGGGCAGGGCGGGCACCTGCGGCATGGCCATCGCGCCGCCCGGCGCGGCCGGAACCCAGCCCCGGTCGACCAGCACTGCCGTACCGTCGGCGAGCACCAGCGGGGCGAGCACCTCGAAGCCGACCTTGCTGTCGACCGTCCGGCCGCGGACCAGGACCACGTTCGAGGCGTCGTACCGGCCGGTGGCGGTGACCCGGCTCCACTCGGCCCGCTCGGCGGGGGCCGGGCCGACCGAGCCCGCCCCGCCGGCGGGCGCGGGCAGCGCGTCACGCAGCGGCGCGGGGGTGCCCCGGCTGCCGGCGTCGATACGTTCGTTGACCGCTGTGCGTTGCTCGTAGCGGTTCAGCTGCCAGTTGCCGAGCAGCACCATCACCGCGGCGGCGGCCAGCGTCAGCGCGAGGATGCCCAGCCAGCGTGGGGTCAGGAGGAACCGGTACACAGCACGAGGCTACCCGTATGGCCGAGGCCACCGACCGCGACGGCCCGGGCGCCGACCGGTCGGCGGCCGCCACGCGTCGGTCTGGGCGAGTATGGTCACGCGAGCGGATCTCCGGTCGTGATCCTCCCGGTCGTCCGCGTACCACCACCCGTCGCCCGCGAGGAGTCGATGATGACCGCCGTGCCGCGCCTCGTGCTCAGCGCGCCGTCCTCGGGACACGGCACCAACGCCCTCGCCATCGGCCTGCTCGCCGCCCTCGCCGAGCGGGGCCTGGACGTCGCCGGCTTCAAGGTCGGCCCGGACCACGTCGACGCCGCATACCTCGGGCTGGCCGCCGGCCGGCCCGGGCGCAACCTCGACCCGCGGCTGGTCGGCGCCGGCCGGCTCGGGCCGCTCTTCGCACACGGCGCCGCCGGCGCCGGCCTGGCGGTCGTGCAGGGCACCATGGGGCTGTACGACTCGGTGGCCGGGCGCCCCGAGGCGGAATCCACGGCGGCCGTCGCCACCGCCCTGCGCAGCCCGGTCGTGCTGGTGGTGGACGTGGCCGCGATGGGGCAGTCGGTGGCCGCCCTGGTGCACGGCTTCCGCTCCTACGACGACCAGCTCTGGCTGGGCGGGGTGATCCTCACCCAGGTCGCGTCCCCGCGGCACGAGGCGATGCTGCGCGAGGCGCTCGACGACGTCGAGGTCCCCGTCTACGGCGCGCTGCGCCGGCATGAACTGCCCGCGGTGCTGCCCGCCAGGCGGCACGGGGTGCTGCCGGTGGTCGGCGGCGACGCCGAGGCGACCCGCGCGGTGCGGCGCCTCGGCGAGGCGGTGGCCGGCACCGTCGAGCTGGACCGGCTGCGCGCGCTGGCCCGCTCCGCGCCCGCGCTGCCGGTCGAGCCCTGGTCGCCGTCGCCGGTCGCCCCGGTGGAGGGCCGTCCGCTGGTCGCGCTGGCCGGTGGGCCGGGCGGCAGCTACAGCTACGCCGAGACCGCCGAGCTGCTGCGCGCGGCGGGTGCCGAGGTGGTCACCCTCGATCCGCTGCGCGACGAGGCGTTGCCCGCAGGCACCCGTGCGCTGGTCGTCGGCGCCGGCCTGCCCGAGTCGTACGCCGACGAACTCTCCGCCAACCGCCGGCTCTGCATCGCGGTGGCCGAGCTGGCCCGCACCGGCCGCCCGGTGCTCGCCGAGGGGGCGGGCCTGCTCTGGCTGGCCCGCGAGCTGGACGGCCGGCCGATGTGCGGGGTGCTGGACGCGATCGGCGCCAGCCGCGACGGCCTGGTCGTCGGGTACCGCGAGGCGACCGCCCGCACGGCCAGCGTGGTCGCTGAGGCCGGGGCCGCGGCGGTCGGCTACAAGCAGCACAGCGCCGTGCTGACACCCCGGGCCGGCGAGCGGCCGGCGTGGAGCTGGGAGGGCGGCGCTCCCGAGGGGTTCGTCTGGCGGGGCGTGCACGCCTCGCAGCTGGGCCTGCACTGGGCGGCCGACCCGGCGATCGCGACCCGGCTGGTGTCGGCGGCCGGGATTGCCGAGGGCGCCGGAGCACCGGCGTGATCGGGCAGGTGGCGATCCGCCGGTTCCCGGCGCCGGCTGCCGCTGGCCGACGCACGCCCTCGCCCCGCACGCCCGCGGGTTCGGGCTGGCCGCCGAGGCTGCCCGGGCGGGGGAGCCGACCTCACCCCACGATGCGGTCGGAGGGTGGGGTGAACTGACGGGTGGGCGTGCCCTTGAGGCCGTCGCGCAGCGTCTGGGCGACCGCCCCGACGGGGACCTGGGACTGGCCGTCACCCACCGCGTTGAACGGGTTGTCCGGGTCGGCGATGAAGCTCGCCGCCGCCAGTTCGGGCGTGTAGCCGACGAACCAGGCCGACCGGGTGCTGTCCGTGGTACCGGTCTTGCCGGCCACCGGGCGGCCCACCGTGCCCCGGACGCTGTCCGCGGTCGACCAGCCCCCGCAGCTTCCCTTCGCGGGGGTGTCCCCGGTCGGGCAGCGGGCGGCGTCGGTGGCGGCCCGGGCCGCGTCCGCGTCCACCACCTGCCGGCAGCGCGGCTTGGCCACCTCCCGCTCGATGCCGGACGTCGTCCGGTACGTCGTCGGCGTACCGTCCCGGTTGGTGATCGACAAGACCGGCATCGCCTCGCAGTACCGCCCTTCGGCGGCGACCGCGGCGTACGCGTTGGCCATCTCCAGCGGGGTGGCGTCGGAGACGCCCAGGGTGAATGCGCCCCACTTGTTCGCCTTGTCCGGGGCGGCATGGTCCCGGTCCACGTCGGTACGCCAGCGCAGCCCGAGCTGCTCGGCGAGGCGTACCCCCTTGTCCGCGCCGACCCGCTCCTCCAGCTGGACGAAGAAGGTGTTCACCGACTTGCCGAAGCCGGACCACATGGTCTGCCGGCCGGTCATCGCCCCGCTGGCGTTGGACGGAGCCCACCCGTCGTAGATGGCGGACTGGTACCGGTACGGCGAGTCGATGGTGGTGGACAGCGTCATCCCGGCGTCCAGCGCGGCCAGCATGGGAAACATCTTGAACGTCGATCCGGCCTGGTAGCCGGGGAGACTGCCGCCGCCGAGCAGGGGTGCCACGGTGTTCGGGTAGTTGGCCTTGACGTTCGGGCCGGCCTCCGGGTTGGAATTCGGCCCGTTCTCGCTGAGGTCCAGCGAGTAGGTCCGGTTCACCGCCATCGCCTTGATCCGGCCGGTGCCCGGCTCGGCGACCACGATCCCGTTGGCGAACGGGCTGCCCACGGCGTCCTTCGCGCCGACGTTGTTCTCCGCCGCCGCCTGGATCTTCGGGTCCAGGGCCAGCACGATCCGGTAGCCGCCCCGGCGCAGCTTGTCCATCCGTTCCAGCCGGTTCTCCCCGAAGGCGGGCTGCGCGCTCCACCAGTTCTTGAGGTAGTCGCAGTAGAAGCCCCAGGTGGTGTACTTGCTGGGGACCGAGGAGCAGTCGTTCGGCGGGTTGGTGACCCTGGTCCGGATCGGTTCGGTCTTGGCTGCCGCGACGGCGTCCGGGGACTGGTAGCCGAGCTGCGCCATCTTGTCCAGCACGTAGTTGCGCCGCCCGGTGGCGTCCTTCTGGTCCGAGCTGATCGGGTCGTATTCGGAGGGGGACTTGACCAGCCCGGCGAGGGTGGCCGCCTCGACCGGGGTGAGGGTGCCCGGGGTCTTGGAGAAGAAGATCTGCGAGGCGGCGTAGATGCCGTACGCCCGGTGGCCGAAGTACGCCGAGTTGAGGTAGCGCTCCAGGATCTCGTCCTTGGTCAGCTCCTTCTCGACGTCCAGGGCCATGCGCATCTCCTTGACCTTGCGCAGGCTGGTCTGCTGGGTGGCCTCCTGGACCTCCTTCGGGGTCTTGGCGCTGTCCCGCAGCGCCAATCGGACGTACTGCATGGTCAGGGTCGAGGCGCCCTGGGAGACGCCGCTGGAGCGGGCGTTGGCCACGAAGGCGCGGGCGACGCCCTTCGGGTCGACGCCGTGGTGCTGGTAGAAGCGGTTGTCCTCGGCGGCGATGATCGCCTGCTGGATGTTCGGCGACATGTCCGACAGCTTCGTGTACTGCCGGTACTCCTCGTAGAACATGGTCAGGATCGTCTTGCCGTCGGGGGCGTAGAGGTACGACGTCTCGGCCGGCAGCGCGGTGCGCAGGATGTCCGTCTTCTGCTCCACGGCGTGCGCGGTGGCCTTGGCGCCGATGCCGGTGTACGCGGCCAACGGGTAGGCCGCGCCGGCGACCACGATGGCGGCGATCAGGCCGGCGCGCAGGAGAGGAAGGGAACGACCAGCGGCAGCAAGGGGTCGGTTGCTCACGTGGTCAAGTTATGACATTTCCGATTCGGAAATGAGAAGAATTCATAAACGGGCGAGGGTGCCGCCGGCGGTGACGCGACCCACGTCGGGATCCGCTGTCCCGTACGGCGGCTTCCCGGCAGGATCACGGACATGCGTGGTCAGCTGATCGAGGTGCCGCCGGGCACCGGGGACGAGCCCGACCTGGGGCACCACGGGGACGTCGAGGCCACTCCCGGCCTGGTCGACCTGGCCGTCAACGTCCGCCGGGACCCCATGCCGGACTGGCTGGCGGACCCGCTCACCGCCTCGCTCGGCGGGCTGGCCGCGTACCCGGACCCTGGGCCCGCCCGGGCGGCCGTCGCCGCCCGGCACGGCCGTCCCCCGGAGGAGGTGCTGCTCACCGCCGGCGCCGCCGAGGGCTTCGTGCTGCTCGCCCGCGCGCTGGCCGGGGTCCGCCGCCCGGTGGTGGTGCATCCCCAGTTCACCGAGCCGGAGGCCGCGCTGCGGGCCGCCGGCCACGAGGTGGAACGGGTGCTGCTCGACCCGGCCGACGACTTCCGGCTCGACCCGGCGCGGGTGCCCGCCGACGCCGACCTGGTGATGATCGGCAACCCGACCAACCCCACCTCGGTGCTGCACCCCGCCGCCGACCTGGCCGCCCTGGCCCGGCCGGGCCGGGTGCTGGTCGTCGACGAGGCGTTCGCCGACACCACCCTGGCCCCCGGCGTGGCGGGCGAGCCGGAGTCGCTGGCGGGCCGGCGTGACCTGCCCGGCCTGGTGGTGGTGCGCAGCCTCACCAAGACCTGGGGGCTGGCCGGCCTGCGGATCGGCTACCTGCTGGGCGAGGCCGCGCTGCTGGATCGGCTCGCCGCCGTCCAGCCGCTCTGGGCCGTCTCCACCCCGGCGCTCGCCGCCGCCACCGCCTGCGCGTCGCCCACCGCCGTCGCGGCCGAGCGCGCGATCGCCGCGCGGCTCGCCGTCGACCGCGACCACCTGGTCGCGCGCCTGTCGGCCCTGCCCGGGGTACGCGTCGCCGCCCGCCCGGCCAGCGCCTTCGTCCTGCTGCACCTGGCCGGCGCCAACCGGGTGCGGGAGACCCTGCGCGAGCGCGGCTGGGCCGTCCGGCGCGGGGACACCTTCCCCGGGCTGGGGCCGGACTGGTTGCGGGTGGCCGTGCGCGACCCGGCGACCAGCGACGCGTTCACCGAGGTACTGGCCGAGATCCTGGAGGCATGATGCTGGAGACCACCATCGCGACGATTCGGCCGCTGGACGAGCCGGCGATGACCGCCGCGCGCGACCTCCAGGCCCGGCTGACCAAGCCCGCCGGTTCCCTGGGCGCCCTGGAGGAACTCTCCGTACGCCTCGCCGGGCTGGCCGGGGCCTGCCCGCCGCCGCTGCCCGAGCCGGCCGCAGTGGCGATCTTCGCCGGTGACCACGGCGTGCACGCGCAGGGAGTGACCCCCTGGCCGCAGGAGGTCACCGCCCAGATGATCGCCAACTTCCTGGCCGGCGGGGCGGTGGTCAACGCGTTCGCCCGCCAGGCCGGCGCCTCGGTCACCGTGGTCGACGTCGGCGTGGCCACCCCGCTCCCGGTCGACCCCGACGCCGTCAGTGGGGTCGGCGGGGCCGGTGGGGTCGGCGGGGCCGGTGGGGTCGGCGGGGCCAGGCGGGCGGGCGGGTCCCGCCTGGTCGACGCGAACGTCCGCCGGGGAACCCGGGACATGACGGTCACCTCGGCGCTCACCCGCGACGAGGCCCGCGCGGCGGTGGAGACCGGCATCCGGATCGCTGGCGAGCTGGTCGACGGCGGGGCGGGCATCCTGCTCACCGGCGACATGGGCATCGGCAACACCACCCCGTCGGCGGCGCTGGTCGCCGCCCTCACCGGCACGGACCCGGCCGAGGTCACCGGGCGGGGCACCGGGGTGGACGACGAGACGTACCAGCGCAAGGTCGGCGTGGTGCGGACCGCGCTGGGCCGGCACCGGCCCGACCCGGCCGACCCGCTCGGCGTGCTGGCCGCCGTCGGTGGCCTGGAGCACGCGGCGCTGGCCGGCCTGATCCTCGGTGCCGCCGCCCGCCGCGTCCCGGTGCTGCTGGACGGGGTGATCGCGGCCAGTGCCGGGCTCGTTGCGGCGGCCCTGGCCCCGGACGCGGTCGGCGCGATGGTCGCCGGGCACCGCTCCGCCGAGCCGGGGGCCACCGTGGCGCTGCGCCACCTCGGCCTGGACCCGCTGATCGACCTCGGCCTGCGCCTCGGCGAGGGCACCGGCGCGCTGCTGGCGCTGCCGGTGGTCACCGGCGCGGTCCGGGTGCTGCACGAGGTCGCCACCTTCGACTCGGCGGGGGTCTCCGAGAAGTGAGCGCCAACCCCTACCCCCTCGGCCTGCGGCTCGCCGGCCGGCGGGTGGTCGTGGTGGGCGGGGGAGCGGTGGCCACCCGGCGGGTGCCGGCGCTGCTGGACGCCGGGGCGGACGTCGTCCTGGTCGCGCCGGGGCTGACCCCCGCCCTGCACGCCCACGTCGACGCGGGCCGGCTGCACTGGGCGCCGCGCCGGTTCGCCCCGGCCGACCTGGACGGCGCCTGGCTGGTCCAGGTTGCCGTCGACGACCCGCTCGCCGCCGCCTCGGTCAGCGCCGCCGCCGCCGAGCGCCGGATCTTCTGCGTACGCGCCGACGACCGCTCCGCCGCCACCGCGTGGACGCCGGCGGTGACCCGGCACGGCCCGGTCACCGTGGCGGTGCTCGGCGGGGGCGACCCGCGTCGCGCGATGAGCGTCCGGGACGCCGTGCGCGACCTGCTGACCGTGCGCACCGGCCTGGCCGCCGCGGGGCGGGACACGACGCCGGGCGGAACGGTGGCCGGGCGGGTGGCGCTGGTGGGGGCCGGTCCGGGCGACCCGGAGCTGATCACCGTCAAGGGCTGGCGGCTGCTCACCGAGGCGGACGTGGTGGTCGCCGACCGGCTGGTGCCAGGGCTGCTCCTGGACGAGCTGCGGCCCGACGTCGAGCTGGTGGACGCCTCCAAGATCCCGTACGGGCCGTCGCGCGCCCAGGAGGAGATCAACCGGATCCTGGTGGACCGGGCCCTGGCCGGGAAGGTCGTGGTCCGGCTCAAGGGCGGCGACCCATACGTCTTCGGTCGGGGCGGTGAGGAGTTGCTGGCCTGCGCCGAGGCGGGCGTACCGGTGACCGTGGTGCCGGGGGTGACCAGCGCGGTCGCCGTGCCGGCGGTGGCCGGCGTCCCGGTCACCCACCGGGCGGTGGCCCACGAGTTCACCGTCGTCTCCGGGCATCTCGCGCCGGACTCGCCGGCCTCGCTGGTGCAATGGCCGGCGCTGGCCGGGCTGCGCGGCACCCTGGTCGTCCTGATGGGGCTGAAGAATCTCGCCGCCATCACCGCGACGCTCACCGCGCACGGCCGGGACCCGGCCACCCCGGTCGCCGTGATCCAGGAGGGCACCACCGGCGCCCAGCGGACGCTCCGCTCGACGCTCGGCGCGGTGGCGGCGGACGTGGTCGAGGCGGGCCTGCGTCCGCCCGCCATCGTGGTGATCGGTGACGTGGTAGGTGCGCTCGACGTCTGATCCTCCGGGTGGCGGGGCCGTCCCACCTCACCCGGTCGCTGTGGAGCTGATGTCGTGAACGATTCACCGGTCCCTGGCGCCTGATCCACTCCACTCGCCGCAACGACGGCGGCCGGAGAGTGAACTCTCCGGCCGCCGTCTTCGCTGGTCAGGTCACTGCTTGAGCATGTTGTCCAGGAGCAGCGCGCAACGGATCAGGCCGAGGTGGCTGTAGGCCTGCGGGTGGTTGCCCAGGCCGCGCTCGGCGAGCGGGTCGTACTGCTCGGGGAGCAGCCCGGTCGGGCCCGCCGTGTCGACCATCTGCAGGAACAGCTCGTCCGCGTCGGTGCGGCGGCCGGTGCGCAGGTACGCCTCGATCAGCCACGCCGTGCAGATGTGGAAGCCGCCCTCCCGGCCGGGCAGGCCGTCGTCCCAGTGGTACCGGTAGACGACCGGGCCGCTGCGCAGGTCCGCCTCGATCTTCAGCACGGTGGAGAGGAAGCGCGGGTCGTCGCCGGGGAGCAGCCCCGACAGGCCGATCCAGAGCGAGGAGGCGTCCATGTCCTCGTCGCCGTACGCGACGCTGTACGCCTCGACCTCCTCGTGCCAGCCGTTCTCGAGCACGTTGGCGCCGATCCGGTCGCGCAGCTCCACCCACTCCGGCCGGTCCTCGCCGCCGTGCTGCCGCATGACGTGCAGCGCGCGGTCGACGGTCATCCAGCACATCACCTTGGAGAAGATGTGGTGCCGCGGAGGCAGGCGCGCCTCCCAGATGCCGTGGTCGGGCTCGTGCCACCGGCGGCGGACCGCCTCGACCATGTTGTCCAGCACCCGCCACTCGTCCTCGCGGACGGAGCCCCGGGCGTCGGCCACGGCGGCGATCAGGTCCGCGATCGGGCCGAAGACGTCCAGCTGTAGCTGGTGGTTGGCGAGGTTGCCCACCCGGACCGGCCGGGAGCCGGCGTAGCCGGGCAGGGTGTCGATGACCGCCTCGGCGCCCAGCTCGTAGCCGTCGACCGTGTAGAGCGGGTGCAGCCGCTCCGGGTGGCCGCCGGTGCGCTCGATGCAGCCGTCCACCCAGCGCAGCAGCGCCTCGGCCTCCTCGACCGAGCCGAGGTCGACCAGCGCGCGGGCGGTCATCGCCGCGTCCCGCAGCCAGCAGTAGCGGTAGTCCCAGTTCCGGACGCCGCCCAGCTCCTCGGGGAGCGAGGTGGTCGCCGCGGCCAGGATCGAGCCGGTCGGCTCGTGGCAGAGACCGCGCAGCGTGAGCGCGCTGCGGGTGACCAGGTCGCGGGCGGTGGCCGGCAGCCGCAGCGAGGCCACCCAGTCCTTCCAGGGCTGCTCCGCGGCGGCCTGGCGCTCGTGGATCGGGACGGCGTGGTGCTCCAGGCTGTGTGTGCCGAAGCGGAGCTCCAGCACGACCTGGCCGCCGGCGGCGGAGAGGTCGACCACCGCGCGGGCGGTCTCGTACCCGGCGCCGTCGCTGCCGACCTCCCACTCGACGCCGGGGGCGTAGAGCGCGACCGGCTCGTTGGAGCCGAGTACCAGCAGGCCGTCGTCGAGCGGTTGCAGCTGCACCGCCACCTGGCCGAACTCGGGCCGCGGGGCGAACTCCACCCGGGCGCGGCCGGAACCGGTGAGCACCCGGACCAGGGTCGAGTCGCCGGTGATGATCGCCGGGCCGTCCGGGGTGGTCTCCCGCGCCGGCAGGTCCAGCCAGTCGGTGACGGTCAGCCCCGACCAGCGGGTCTCGACGGTCATGGTGCCGCTGCGGTAGCGCTGCCCCAGCGGGATGCCGCCCCGCTCCGGGGCGACGCTGAAGTGGCCCGCCGGGCTGCCGCCGACCAGGTCGGCGAAGATCGCCGCCGAGTCCGGCTTGGGGTGGCAGAGCCAGGTGACGTTGGCCTCGGGGGTGAGCAGGGCGATCGTCCGGCCGTTGGCGAGCATCGAGTGCCGCTCGATCGGTACGGCCCGCTCGCCGAAGAGCCAGTGCCGGCGGGTCTCCAGCAGCAGGCCCAGGGCGCGGGCCGCGTCGACCGGATCGGCGACCCGGTACTGGGCCTCGGTGTCACCCGGGCCGATCTTGATGCCGACGTCCGGGCCGTGCAGGTTGCCGAAGGCGTTCTCGTCGGTGACGTCGTCGCCGATGAAGAGCACCGCGCTGGCCGAGAGCTGGGTACGCAGCTGGTCGACCGCGGTGCCCTTGTGGGTGGCGACCACCGACAGCTCGATGACCTCCTTGCCCTGGGTGACCGTGACGCCGTCCCACTTCGCCGGCCCGCTGCGGACCGCCTCGATGGCGGCCGCCGCGACCTGCGGGTCGACCCCGCGGGTGTGCACGGCGACGCTGGCCGGCTTGCGCTCCAGCCGTACGCCGGGGTGGACCGCGGCGATCTCGCGCAGCGCGTCGCGCAGCCGGGTGCGGACGGCGACCAGCTCGGGGGAGAGCCGCTCGACGAAGCCGATGTCGAACTCGGAGCCGTGGCTGCCGACCAGGTGGACCTCGCTGGGCAGCCGGGAGAGCGCGGCCAGGTCGCGCAGCGCGCGACCGGAGACCACCGCGACGGTGGTCTGCGGCAGCGCGGCGAGCGCGCGGACCGCGGCGACCGACTCCGGCAGCGGCACGGCCTTGCTCGGGTCCTCCACGATCGGCGCGAGCGTGCCGTCGTAGTCGCAGGCGACCAGGAGCTGGGGGACCCGGGCGATCCGCCCGATGGCCGCGCGCAGCTCCGGGTCCATCGTCCCCACGGGCGGGGTCACGATGTCGGTGGGGGCGTTCACGCGGCCTCCGCCCCGGGGGTGCCGAGCTCGGTGAGGAACGACTTCGCCCAGTGCCCCACGTCGTGGGTGCGCAGATGACGTTGCATGATCCGCATGCGTCGACGGGCCTCCGGCTTCTCCACGTGTACGGCCCGCAGCAGGGCGTCCTTGACCGCGTCGGGGTCGTGCGGGTTACACAGGAACGCCTGACGCAGCTCGGTGGCTGCGCCGGCGAACTCGCTGAGCACGAGTGCACCGCCCTGGTCGGCGCGCGATGCCACGTACTCCTTGGCCACCAGATTCATTCCGTCTCGCAGGGGGGTCACCATCATCACGTCGGCCGCGACGTACATCGCGGCCAGTTCGGAGCGACTGTACGACTGATGCAGATAATGCACCGCCGGCACGCCGACTCGTCCGAATTCGCCGTTAATCCGACCAACCTCGCGCTCCACCTTGACGCGAAGTGCCTGGTAGTGCTCCACGCGCTCGCGACTCGGCGTCGCGACCTGCACCATAACTGCGTCCGGCACTGTCAACTTTCCGTCAGCCAGGAGTTCCCGGAAGGCCTTCAGCCTAAGTTCGATGCCCTTGGTGTAGTCGAGCCGGTCGACCCCCAGGATGATCGTCTTCGGGTTGCCCAGCTCCTCGCGGATCTGTTTGGCCCGGGCCTGGATCGCCGGGTCGGCGGCCATCCGCTCCATCTCCTGGGTGTCGATCGAGATGGGGAAGGCGCCGGCCTTCACCTGCCGGTCGTCCACCTGGATCATCTGGCCCTCGTAGCGCAGGCCGAGCAGGTGCCGGGCCAGCCGGACGAAGTTCTGCGCGGCCAGCCGCTGCTGGAACCCGACCAGGTCGGAGCCGAGCAGCCCGCGCAGGATCTCGGTGCGGAACGGCATCTGCATGAACAGCTCGATCGGCGGGAACGGGATGTGCAGGAAGAAGCCGATCCGCAGGTCCGGTCGCAACTCACGGAGCATCGCCGGCACCAGTTGGAGCTGGTAGTCCTGCACCCAGACCGTGGCGCCCTCGGCCGCGACGTCCGCCGCGGCCTCCGCGAACCGCGCGTTGACCAGGCGGTACGCCTCGCGCCAGCGGCGCTTGTACGCCGGGGTCTCGACCGCGTCGTGGTAGAGCGGCCAGATGGTGGCGTTGGACTGGCCCTCGTAGTAGCGCTCCAGTTCCTCGGCGCTCAGCGGCACCGGGTGCAGCCGGATGCCCTCCAGGTCGAACGGCTCGGGAGCGGCGCCGGTGCCGCCGGCCCAGCCGACCCAGGTGCCCTGGTGCTCGGCGAGGACGGGGTGCAGCGCGGTCACCAGCCCGCCCGGGCTGCGTCGCCACTGCCGTCCCTCGGGTGTGCTCACCTCGTCGACCGGCAGTCGGTTCGCCACTACGACAAAGGAGCTACGGACGGTCACGATCGGCCACCTCCGGGTGCTGACGGGTCCACCGCGATGAGCGTACTGAGCGTAGCTGCGGCCTCTGGTGCCCCGTGCCGGAGTTCCCTACCCGTCCCACGCGGGCTCAACCCGGTCAGTGATCTTGTCGACAACGCCTGGTCAGAGGTCGATGATCGGCCACTCCTTCGGGAGCACCTCGCCGAGCAGCTCCCGCCGGTCGGTCATGATCGGTACGACGGCCCGGGCAGCCGCCTCGATCGCCACCTGAGCGAGGTCCATGCTCCCCAGGAGTCGCGACCAGCCTCCCAGCACGGGACACATGTTGTGGTCGACCGGGGTGACGACCACGGAGTCGAGGTCGCCGACGATGTCCAGCAGCGGCAAACCATCGCTGGACACCTGGCGGTATGCCGCGGCAAGGCACAACGCTGGGATGATCACTTGTTCCTGCCGATAGGCGACCTTGGCGATCTGGACGCCGACGGCCGGCACTCCTTCGGAGTAGGCGAGCAGCGATGCCGTGTCGAGGACAAGTCCGGCGTCAACCACCGACCTGCATCCGTCCTCGGGACGCCTCGCTCAGGAGGGCGGCGGCCTTCGCTCGTAGTTCGGGCGTGATCGCCCGGTGCGCCTGGTCCAACTTCCTGCCGGCCTCCTCCAGCGCCTCATCGGTGATCTTGAAGCCAACCTGCTCCAACGCCCGGCGCGTGCTCTCGCCCGCCATGCGGCGTCGAATGCTCTCGGTCACGAAGGCGGAGACGTTCGGCTCCTCGGCGAGACGTTCGGCCACGTCGTCGGGCACGCTGATGGCGATCTTCTTGGTCATACCGCAGACGCTAGTCAGTTATACCGACCCTGACAACGCGGCTCGCCGTCGTACCCCTCGGGCGGGGTGATGTGGGCGAAGCGGGCCGTACCTGTCAGGATTGACGACGGCGTGCGCGCGGCCGGCCCCGGCCGGCGGCGGCGGGCGGAGGTCGCAGCCCGCGCCGCGCCCGCCAATCGGCGACAGCAACCGACGGAGGTAGCCCGCACCGTGGCCCAGTTCATCTACGTCCTGGAAAAGGCGCGCAAGGCGCACGGCGACAAGGTCGTGCTCGACAACGTGACGCTGAACTTCCTGCCGGGGGCCAAGATCGGTGTGGTCGGCCCGAACGGCGCCGGTAAGTCCAGCCTCCTCAAGATCATGGCAGGGTGGGACAAGCCGAGCAACGGCGAGGCCCGGCTCATGCCCGGCTACACCGTCGGCATGCTCGCCCAGGAGCCCGCGCTCAACGACGCCAAGACCGTCCTCGGCAACGTCGAGGAGGCGGTCGCCGAGACCAAGGCCAAGCTGGAGCGGTTCAACAAGATCGCCGAACAGATGGCGACGGACTACTCCGACGAGCTGATGGAGGAGATGGGCAAGCTCCAGGAGGAGCTCGACCACCTCGACGCCTGGGACGTCGACTCCAAGCTCGAACTGGCCATGGACGCGCTGCGCTGCCCGCCGCCGGACGCCGACGTGGCCCAGCTCTCCGGGGGTGAGCGCCGCCGGGTCGCGCTCTGCAAGCTGCTGCTGGAGGCGCCCGACCTGCTGCTGCTCGACGAGCCCACCAACCACCTGGACGCGGAGAGCGTGTCGTGGCTGGAGCAGCACCTGGCCAAGTACGCCGGCACCGTGATGGCGATCACCCACGACCGGTACTTCCTGGACAACGTGGCCAACTGGATCCTCGAGCTGGACCGCGGCCGGACCTACCCGTACGAGGGCAACTACTCCACCTACCTGGAGAAGAAGGCGGCCCGGCTGGCCGTCGAGGGACGCCGCGACGCCAAGATGAAGAAGCGGCTCACCGAGGAGCTCGAGTGGGTCCGCTCCAACGCCAAGGCCCGGCAGACCAAGTCCAAGGCCCGGCTCGACCGGTACGACGAGATGGCCAACGAGGCGGAGAAGACCCGGAAGCTGGACTTCGAGGAGATCCAGATCCCGCCGGGCCCGCGCCTGGGCAGCACGGTCATCGAGGCGCACACCCTCAGCAAGGGCTTCGGTGACCGGCTGCTGATCGACAACCTGTCGTTCTCGCTGCCGCGCAACGGCATCGTCGGCATCATCGGCCCGAACGGCGTCGGCAAGACCACCCTGTTCAAGACCATCGTCGGGCTGGAGCAGGCGACCGGCGGCGACGTCAAGGTCGGCGACACCGTCTCGCTGTCGTACGTCGACCAGAACCGGCAGGGCCTCGCCGGGGACAAGACCGTCTGGGAGGTCGTCTCCGACGGGCTCGACTACCTGATGGTGGGCAAGGTCGAGATGCCGTCCCGGGCGTACATCGCCGCGTTCGGCTTCAAGGGCCCGGACCAGCAGAAGCCGACCAAGGTGCTCTCCGGCGGCGAGCGCAACCGGCTCAACCTGGCGCTGACCCTGAAGATCGGCGGCAACGTCATCCTGCTCGACGAGCCGACCAACGACCTGGACGTGGAGACGCTCTCCAGCCTGGAGAACGCGCTACTGGAGTTCCCCGGCTGCGCCGTGGTCATCTCCCACGACCGGATGTTCCTGGACCGGGTCGCCACGCACATCCTGGCCTGGGAGGGCGACGACGAGAACCCGGCCAAGTGGTTCTGGTTCGAGGGCAACTTCGACGCGTACGAGAAGAACAAGATCGACCGGCTCGGCGCCGAGGCGGCCCGCCCGCACCGGGTGACCTACCGCAAGCTCACCCGTGACTGATCGGTGCTGACCCTTGTCTGACCGGTTCGTCTACCACTGCACGCTGCGCTGGTCCGACCTGGACGCGTACGGCCACGTCAACAACTCGCGCTTCCTCACCCTGTACGAGGAGGCGCGGGTGGCGTTGATGTTCGCCGGTGGCCGGGCGTGGGGAGTGGGCTCGTTCGCCGACGGGGTGGTCATCCGCCGGCACGAGGTCGACTACCTGCGCCCGGTCGACTACGCGCTCGGCCGGGCCACCGCGGAGGCGGCCCCCACCGTCCGGATCGAACTCTGGGTGGAGGAGATCCGGGCGTCCCGGTTCACCGTCGCCTACGAGCTGTACGACGGCGACGTGCTGGCCAGCACCGCCCGTTCGGTGCTGGTGCCGTTCGACCTGGTGACCAAGCGGCCCCGCCGCATCACCGAGGACGAGCGGACCTTCCTGCTGGCGTACGCGCCCTCGGGCGGGGCGCCGTGAGCGACGCGCCGGCCGTGACGCCGGGGCACGGGCTGGACGGGGTCGTCGACGCGGGCGCCTTCCTGGCCCGGCTGGTCCGTTTCGACCCGGCCACCGTGGTCCGGCTCCGCCCGGTCGACGGTGCCGGGCGTACCGCGCTCTGGGCCCGGCTGCCCTGGGACGTGCTGGTGGTCCATACGGTGGCCGGGGCCGGCCCGGGTGACGTCACGGTCACCGCCGCGGAGCTGCTGGCGCAGCTGGAGTCGGCCGGCGGGGTGCTGCCGGGCCGGCGGGACGACCGCTGGCGCTGGCCCCTGCCGCCGCCGGCGAGTCGGCGGGTGGAGGCGCTGCCCGCCGGGGAGCTGCGGCGGATCGCCGAGGCGGCGGCGGGCACCCTGCGGACCGCGGCCACCCAGGGAATCGGCGGCCGGGCGGTGGGTCAGCGGATGCTGCGGGACGCGCTGCTCGACCACGTGGCGGTGCTGGTCACCCCGGACGACCCGCCGGGGGAGCCGGTCGAGGTGAGCCAGCGACTGGTCCAGGGACTGGTCCGGATGGGGTTCCTCGGGCCGGTCGACGCCTCGGGCGAGGTCCAGGTACGTGTCGCCGGCCGTTGGGTCGGCCTGGTCGGACCGTACGGAGCGGCATGGTCGCGCAAGGTCTCGGAGCTCGCGATCCGGCCAGTGAAGGATAGTCCGAACGGGTGACCCATGGTCATTCTTCTGGCCCGGGGCTGTCGTTGGGGGGGTGCTTCAACCCGACTGTCCGGGTACCGTCCATCCTCGGATCCAACGCACCGTAGGCGTCCGGATCCGCTGGGGAGTGAGGTGCGCGAGCGATGCCGTGGTGGTCATGGCGCCCTGGTCCCGCCGCTGGCGGCGACCCGGAAACTCGAACCGGGATCACAGTGGACAGCACCGTCCGGGTCGGACCACCGTCCCCCCGGCAGCCGGGGGACGACTGCGTGACCGCCGACCGGCCGGTGATCGCGGACATGCCGATCAGCGTGGAGCCGGTCACCCTGCGCCGGGTCCGTGACGCCCTCGACCTGCTTGACGTGCGGTACCTGGCCGACGGCGACGGGAACCTGCTGGCCATGTGGGAGCGGCACGCGGTGCTGGTCACCCTGGAGGGCCCCGAGGACGAGATCCTGGTGATGCGGGCCCGTCCACACGCGACCGTGCCGCCGGACTGGGCGGACCGGGCCTACCGGGTGGTCAACGAGTGGAACCACACCCGCCGGTTCTGCAAGGCGTACATCGGCGACCCCACCGAGCGGGGTCAACTGCCGATCTACGCCGAGCTCCAGGTGCCGCTCGCCGCCGGCACCCACGAGGCGCTCCTGGTCGAGATGCTCGATTGCGGGGCGGCCGTGGCGACCACCTTCGTGGACTGGCTGCACGACGAGGGCGCCCTGCTCTGAGCCCGACGGGGGCGGGCCGGCGTGCGCCGGCCCGACTGCTCGGCCGTCAGGCGTCCCCGGCCGGCTCCTCCATCACGTTGACCATGAAGTACGCGGCGCGTTCGAGGTAGTCCCAGAGCGCCCCGGCGATCTCCGGCGGCAGGTCCAGCCGGTCGACCGCCCGCCGCATGTGGTGCAGCCAGGCGTCCCGCTCGACCGCGCCGATCCGGAACGGCGCGTGCCGCATCCGCAGCCGCGGGTGCCCGCGCTGGGCGGAGTAGGTGTGGGGACCGCCCCAGTACTGCATGAGGAAGAGCGTGAACCGGTCGGCGGCCGGCCCGAGGTCCTCCTCCGGGTACATCGGCCGCAGTAGCGGGTCGGTGGCGACGCCGGCGTAGAACTCGTCGACCAGCTTGCGGAAGGTGGGCTCGCCGCCGACCGCTTCGAAGAGGGTCATCGACTCACCGGGCCGGTCGGACTCACCTGCGGGATTCACGGTTCCATCCTGCCAGGTGCGCCGCCGCGTACCGGCCGGGGCGGCTGCCGATCACGTCACAGCGTGGCTGCGGCGGCCGTCCGTCGGCGCCCGGCCGCCGCGGGGTCGGGGAGCGTGCGCCGTGTCCTGCGCCGCGGCGTCGTCCTGGTTGGCGCGGTCGGCCGCCGCGATGGCTGCGTCGATGGTCTCCCCGTCCGGCCAGCGCAGCGCCGCGACCAGCATCAGCAGCACCCCGGCCGCGCTCCACACGCCGACCACCAGCGGGATGGAGAAACGGTCGGCGAGCAGCCCGGTGATCAGCACCGAGGCGCCCTGGATCACCTGCATGCCGGTGGCCATCACGCCGAAGGCGCGGGCCCGGTAGCCGTTGGGCAGGGCGCGGACGAAGAGCCCGTTGGCCGTCGGCAGCAGGCCGGCGGCGGCGAAGCCGCAGGCGGCCGCGAGCAGGGCCACCACCACCGCCGGGGGGTCGAACAGCGTGGGCACCAGGACCAGCGGGGCGATCACCGCCAGCGGTCGCATCAGGGCGAGTCGGCGGGCCGGCGCGACCACGCGGCCCACCAGCAGCCCGCCGAGGATGAACCCGACCGGGTTGGCGGCCATGATGACGGCCTGCGCGACGCCGCTGTCCAGCCCGTCGCCCGCCTCGTCGGCCCAGGCGGCGGCCAGCCCCTCGGGGATGATCGAGAAGAGCATGGCGCTGAAGACCAGCACGGCGATGGCCCGCAGGACGGGGGTGCCGAAGACGATCTGGAAGCCCTGCCCGGTCTCCCGCAACAGGTGGCTGCGGTGCGCCGCGGCCATCGCCGGCTGGCGGTCGCGGACGCCGAAGCGCGTCAGCGCGGCCGACACGGCGAAGGTGGCCGCGTTGATCAGGAGCGCGGCGGGCGGGTTCACCGCGGCCACGGTGGCGCCGAGGAGGTATCCGACGACCTGTGCGGCCTGGGAGGAGCTGGCGTTCAGCGACAGGCCGAGGATCAGCCGGTCCCCGGTGAGGATGGCGGGCATGAGCGCGGACCGGGCGGCCTGGCTGGGCGGGTTGGCCAGCGTGGTGGCGAAGAGCAGGGCCAGGATGGCCCACACCGGAAGGCCCGGCACGGCGATCAGCACCATCAACGCCATCCGGATCAGGTCGCAGACCACCATGACCTGCCGGTAGCGGTAGCGCTCGGCGAGCGCCGCGAGCAGCGGCCCGCCGATGAGCCAGGGCAGGTAGCTGACCGCGAACGCGGCGGCGGCGAGGGCGACCGACTCGCTCTGCCGGTAGACCAGCACGGTGACCGCGGCCTTGGCCAGGTAGTCGCCCACCCAGGAGAACACGGTGGCCATGAAGACCGCCCGGTATTCGGACTGGCCGAACACCTCCCGGAAGGTGGCCGGCCCGTCCGGAGAGGGTCGCTCGTCGGACACCGTCGCCTCCATCGTGCCCCGTGAACGGCCAGTCATGACGGCCTGACGGGACCCCGTCGTCAGATCTACGGATCAGCGAGGACTTGATCACGCTCCGGCGGGAGCGCGTGCACCGAATTCTGCCCGATCGTCTGACAACTAGCTAGGGCGAACGGATTGATCGTCGCATCTCCGACTGAACGAACGGACGATACCCGAGGGGCCGCGCGGTCCGCGACCCCCAGCTTTCGGTTCCCGGCGATCCGGGCCTGAGCCGCAGGTCAGGTGGCCCCACCCTGGCCGGTGCCCGGGGCGCCCACGGTGCCGGGCGCGCCGGCCGGGCCGATGCCGCCGGTCTGCGGCAGCCCCGGGTAGAGCCGGGCGGCCGCGATCTGCGCGGTGATGCCCGAGTTCTCCAGCGCCTCGGCCAGCCGGCGGCGCAGCTCCCGACCCACCGCGAACTGTCCGTCCGCGGTCGTCTTGACCACCGTGCGGATCACCGCGCCGTCCACGGTCATCTGCTCGACGCCCAGCACCTCCGGCGCGTCGACGATCTCCTTGGCCAGGTCCGGGTCCATCGTCACCGAGGCGGCGGCGGTCCGCAGCACGGCGCTCGCCTCCTCGGTGCCGGCGAAGCCGATCGGCAGGTCCACCACCACCAGGGCCCAGCCCTGGCTCTTGTTGCCCACCCGGATGATCTCGCCGTTGCGGATGTACCAGAGCACCCCGCGGCCGTCGCGGACGGTGGTGACCCGTAGTCCCACCGACTCCACCACGCCGGTCGCCTCACCCAGGTCCACCATGTCGCCGACGCCGTACTGGTCCTCGATGAGCATGAACAGACCTGCGATCAGGTCCTTCACCAGGCTCTGCGCGCCGAAACCGAGCGCGACGCCGGCGATGCCGGCGCTGGCCAGCAGCGGGGCCAGGTCGAAGCTGAACTCCTTGAGCACCATCAGCAGCGCGATGCCGTAGACGAACGCGGTGACCAGGCTGCGCAGCACCGAGCCGATCGCCTCGGCGCGCTGGCGGCGCCGCTCGGGGATGAACTCGGCCGGGTCGAGCGAGGCCGACGGGATGCGCTCGCGCAGCGGCCGGAGCATGGTCGGCACCGTGCCGTGGGTGGTGGTGCGGACCAGCCGGTTGATCGTCCGGTGCAACGCCCAGCGGGCGGCGAACGCCAGCAGCAGGATCAGCACCACCCGCAGCGGCTTGAGCAGGATCCAGTAGCTGCCCTCGGCGAACCAGCTCGAGCCGGTCACGTCGAGGACGCCCTTGCACCAGGCGTCCTGGAGGCAACTGGCCGACGGCGAGGGGTCGGCGCTCGGCGCGGCGACGGGGAAGGGCAGGCGGGTGGCACTCACCCTGTCTTCGTACCGCACCAGCGACGGCCACCCACCGCCGACCCACCGCCGGAGCGACCCCGGTAACGCGCGCCGCGCTCACCGGCCGCGAACCAGAAATTTTGACACGTGCCGAAAAAGCTTCACGAGGGAGCCCGGATTAGTACGTGCAATCCCGGGTCTTATCAGGGACGATTGGCGCAACGGACGTCGGTGCGCCCGCCGGCGTCGGTCGTGGTTCCCCGCTGTGTGGGGCACGGCCGGCGCGGCCAGCGGTGGGAGCGGCTGGACCGGGAGGGTGAGCACGATGCCTGACATACGACCCACGGTGGGCTCCGGCGCGCTGGTTCTCAACGCCACTTACGAGCCGCTGTGTGTCGTGTCGGTGCGTCGCGCCGCCATCCTCGTGCTCTCCGCCAAGGCGGTCTGCGTCGCCGACGGTGACGGTGTCCTGCACAGTGCCCGCGACGCGCTTCCGGTGCCCTCGGTGGTCCGGCTGACCCGCTTCGTCCGGGTGCCGTACCGCACCCACGTCGGGCTCTCCCGGCGGGCGATCTTCGCCCGGGACAGCTGGCGCTGCGCCTACTGCCGGGGCCCGGCCGAGACCATCGACCACGTCTTCCCGCGCAGCCGGGGCGGCCGGCACGCCTGGGAGAACGTGGTCGCCGCCTGCGCCCGGTGCAACCACACCAAGGGCGACAAGACCCCGGCCGAGCTGGGCTGGCGGCTGCACTCCCTGCCCGCCGCCCCCAGGGGCACGGCCTGGCGGGTGCTCGGCCATCGGGCGCCCGACCCGCGCTGGGCGGACTGGCTCGACCTGCGTGAGCCCGAGGCCGCCTGAGCCGGGGGGTCGGCCGCGGACCCGTCCGGTCACTCGTCGTGCACCTTCACCAGCGAGGCGTACACCACCACGTTGTCGGCGTAGCCGGTCTGGCCGCCCACCCACCGGCCACCGCAGGTGATCAGTCGCAGGTTGGGCCGGCTGAAGTCGCCGAATATCTCGTCCACCGGCAGGTCCTCCTTGCCGTAGCGCTGCACCTGGTTCACCTCGAAGACCGCCACCTTCCGGTCCTCGCGGGTCACCTCGACCGTGTCGCCGTCGCGCAGATCCCGGAGCCCGTGGAAGACCGCCGGGCCGGTGGTGGTGTCGACGTGCCCGACGATCACCGCCGGACCGTACTGGCCGGGGGTGGGGCCCTGGTCGTACCAGCCGGCTTCCTGGGCGCGGGTCGCGTCGGGCACCCCGATGCTGCCGTCCGGGGCGATCCCGACGTCGTGCACCGGGGCTCGCAGGTCGATCCGGGAGATCGCGATCAGGGTGGGCGGGCTCTCCGGCAGCACCGGGAACTTCTTCGGCGGCGGGCGCAGGCCGGCGATGAACCGGTCCGGCAGCACGCTGAGGCCGGTCACCCGCTCGACGCCGAGCATCGCGACGATCAGCGCCATCAGGGTGGCGATCACCATGACCGGGACGCCCGGCCCTCCCGACAGGGCCCTGCGGCGTGGCGCCGGCCGTACCGGACGGGCTTGGGCGACCGGGTCGGCGGTGGCCACGCTGGCGGAGATGGCCTGGCCGGCCACCCGGCGGAAGCGGCCGGCCGCGCGGGCCGCCAGCCGGGCGGCGGCCCGGACCCGGTCCCGACCTGACCGCGGGGTACGTCTGCGTGCGCGGGTCATGGCGACGCGGGGTCAGGAGCCGGTCCCGGCCCGCCGACGGCCCCCGCGGAACACCCCGAGCCCGGCAACCACGGCCACCACGGCGAGGCCACCGACCAGCAGCAGCGAACCGGCGCCCCGGTCAGCGGCGGTGCCGCCGCCCCCGGTCGCCGGGCCCTTGCTCGGCTGGGCCATGTTCAGCACGGTCAACATCGTCGACGCGGTGTTGCCGTTGGCGCAGCGCAGGTCGACCGGGAAGTCGCCCGGCTGCTTGTTGCCCGGGATGGTCACCGCCCCGGTGAGGAAGCCGTTGTTCGGCCGCAGCACCACCCGGCCGAAGGCGTCGGACTGCACGGTGGCCTGCTGGTTGTTGGCGTTGTCGCAGCTGGCCCGGATGTTGACCCGGGTGCCGGCCTGCGCGGTGTTCGGCGTGACCTCGACGAAGGTGTTCTCCCCGGCCCGGGCCGGTGCGGCCGTCGCCAGCACGAACGCCGCGACCAGGGCGAACATCGCCAGGACGACCGAGAAGGCACGATGGTACGCATTGAGCCCCCGCATGATTCTCCCCTCCCGGCCACGTGCGCCGGAATCCTGCGACGGGTGTCCGGACCTGCATTCCCGCTCGCCGGGGGGCAAACCCGGTCGGCTCAGCGGCGGCGGGCGCCCGGCGCCGGCGTTCCGGTCGGCGGGACCGGCAGCGGGGTCACCGGGTGCCAGTCCAGCGGGGTGGAGAGCACCATCGTGCTGGACGGCTGGCCGTACGGGGCGAGCCGGTCGATGACCGCCTCGAACTCGGTGATCGAGCCGGCCGCTACCTTGAGCATGCTGCACGCGTCGCCGGTGATCCGGTGGATCTCCCGGATCTCCGGCCAGCCGGCGACGTCCGGGTCGTGCAGGATGCAGCGCGAGCCGTAGCAGGACATCCGGATCAGCGCGACCACGCCGCGACCGGCCCGGGTCAGGTCCACGTGGGCGTGGTAGCCGGTGATCACGCCGGACTCCTCCAGCCGGCGGACGCGTTCGGCCACCGCCGGCGGGGACAGGTGCACCCGCCGGGACAGCTCGCTGAACGACAGCCGCGCGTCGGCCTGCAGTTCGCGCAGCAGGGCCCAGTCCATCTCGTCCACGCGTGGACTTTACCTTCCTGAAGCCGATCGGCAGAAGAGCCTTCCACGTCAAAGGTGATTGCCCGGGATCGCCGTCGACTCGGCATTCCGTACGCCGTTGTGGCCGGGGGATCATGTCGTCATCCCGCTCACGGAGGAGACGAGAAGGTGGATCAGACGGATCTGCGGGTGACCACCCGAAGCGCCGCGGTGCGCCCGGTCACCCCGCAGCAGCGCACCGCGCGGGCGGCCCGCAACGGCGGCGAGCCCACGCTGGAGTTCGCCGACCGGGTGCCGTACGACGCGTACGTGCACGCCAGCACCCTGCACACCCTGCAACAGCCGCTCAGCGCGGACCCCGGCGAGATGTCCTTCCTCATGGTCAGCCAGATCATGGAGCTCTACTTCGGGCTGACCTGCCACGAGCTGCGCCAGGCCCAGCGGGACCTGCGCGCCGACCGGGTGTGGGAGGCGCTGGCGCCGCTGCGCCGGGCGGCGATGCACCTGGAGGGACTCAACGCCGCCTGGCGCGGCCTGCGCTGGATGACCCCGGCCGACTTCAACCGGTTCCGCAACCTGCTCGGCGAGGGCTCCGGATTCCAGTCCGCCATGTACCGGCACCTGGAGTTCCTGCTCGGCCTGCGCGACCCCGCGCTGATCCGCCCGTTCCGCCGCCAGGAACAGGTCTACGACGAGCTGCGCGCCGCCCTCGCCGTGCCGAGCCTCTGGGACGACGTGGTCGCCCTGCTCGCCCGGCACGGCCACGACCTCCCCGCCGACGTGCTGGACCGGGACGTCGCCGTCGAGCATCGGCCGCACCCGTCGGTGGAGGCGGCCTGGGTGGAGATCTACGACGACGGCGGACCGCAGAACCACCTCCGCCTGCTCGGCGAGGCGCTGACCGAGGTGGCCGAGCAGTTCGGGGACTGGCGGTGGAACCACGTCAAGGCGGTGCAGCGCACCATGGGCGCGAAGGTCGGCAGCGGCGGCTCGGCCGGACTGGCGTGGCTGCAACGCAGCATGGCCCGGGTGGTCTTCCCGGAGCTGTGGTCGGCCCGGACGGCGATGTGAGCAGGGAGCAGGACATGTCGATCTCGGAGCAGGAGGCGCACCGCCTCGACGCCGCCGACCCCGGACACCGTCACCTCTTCCACGTGCCGCCCGCCGACGGCGGCCGCTACCCGGAGGCGGCCTACCTGGCCGGCAACTCCCTGGGGCTGCAACCCCGGGCCACCCGCGCGGAACTCCTCGCCGACCTGGACGCCTGGCGCCGGCTCGGCGTCGAGGGGCACCTGGAGGCGGAGCGGCCGTGGCTGCCGTACCACGAGCTGTTGACGGCGCCCGCCGCGCGACTGGTCGGCGCCCGACCCGCGGAGACCGTGGTGATGAACTCCCTCACGGTCAACCTGCACCTGCTGATGGTGAGCTTCTACCGGCCGGTCGGGGAGCGGACCCGGATCGTCATCGAGGACAGCGCGTTCCCCTCGGACAGCTACGCGGTGCGTAGCCAGGCCCGTTTCCACGGCCTCGACCCGGACTCCACCGTGGTCCGGTTGACGCCGCGACCCGGCGAGGACACCCTGCGCACCGAGGACGTGACCGCCTACCTGGCCGCGGAGGGCGACCGGGTCGCGCTGCTGCTGCTCGGCGGGGTCAACTACCTCACCGGCGAGCTGATGGACATCCCGGCGGTCACCGCCGCCGGTCGGGCCGCCGGCGCGATCGTCGGCTGGGACCTGGCGCACGCTGCCGGCAACGTGCCGCTGGCGCTGCACGACTGGGACGTCGACTTCGCCGCCTGGTGCTCCTACAAGTACCTCAACTCCGGGCCCGGCGCGCTGGGCGGCGTCTTCGTCCACGAGCGGCACCTGGGCGACCCTCGGCTGCCCCGCTTCGAGGGCTGGTGGAGCACCGAGGCCACCACCCGGTTCGAGATGACCCCGGTCTCCCGGCCGCCGGCCACCGTGGAGGCCTGGCAGATCTCCAACCCGCCGATCTTCGCGATGGGCCCGGTGCGCACCTCGCTGGAGCTCTTCGACAGCGTCGGCATGCCGGCCCTGCGGGAGCGCAGCGTCCGGCTCACGGGCTTCCTGGAACGGCTGCTCGACGAGGTGACCCCCGGCCGGCCGCTGACCGTGGTCACCCCACGCGACCCCGCGCGGCGGGGCTGCCAGCTCTCGGTGCGCATCGGCGCCGGCAGCGCCGCCGAGCTGACCAAGCGGCTGCGGCACGAGCACGGCGTGATCGCCGACGCCCGGGAGCCGGACATCGTCCGGTTCGCCCCGGTGCCGCTCTACTCCACGTACCACGACTGCTGGCGGGCCGCCGACGCGCTGGCCGCGACCCTTTCCGAGGTGCACCCGTGAGCGCGAGGAGTGAGCCGGGTTTGCGAGCCCCGCAGTCGCGAACGAAAGGCAGGCACTCATGAGTGCGGAACGCGACGAGATCGCGGTGGTCGGGGCCGGGCTGGCCGGCTGCCTGCTGGCCTGCTTCCTGGCCCGGCGCGGCTACCCGGTCGCCCTCTACGAGCGGCGGCCGGACCCGAGGAACGGGCGGGTCGAGCGCGGCCGGTCGATCAACCTGGCGCTCTCCGAGCGCGGCCTGGACGCGCTGCGCCGGATCGGGCTGGACGCGCAGGTGATGGCCGACGCCCTGCCGATGCGCGGCCGGATGATCCACCCGGTCGCCGGCGAGCCGCAGTTCCAGTCGTATAGCGGCTCCGGGGACCGGGCGATCAACTCGATCGGCCGGGGCGCGCTGAACAACGCCCTGCTCACCGCCGCCGCCGCGCTGCCCGGGGTGCGGATCGCCTTCGACCACCGGCTGGTCGGCCTCGACCCGGCCGGCGGCGAGATGACCTTCGAGACCCCGCAGGGCAAGGTCGCCGCCACCGCGTCGGTCGTCCTCGGCGCCGACGGCGCCGGCTCCGCCGTGCGCGGGCAGCTGCTCGGGTACGGCGTGCTGACCGAGAGCCTGGACTTCCTCGACTACGGCTACAAGGAACTCACCATCCCGCCGCTCGGCGGGGAGTTCGCCCTCGACCCGTCGGCGCTGCACATCTGGCCGCGCGGCACCTCCATGATGATCGCGCTGCCCAACCCGGACCGCTCGTTCACCTGCACGCTCTTCTGGCCCACCCACGGCACCGCCAGCTTCGCCTCGCTGGGCAGCCCGGCGGCGATCGAGCGGCACTTCGCCACCCACTACCCGGACCTGATCCCGCTCGCGCCCAACCTGGTCGACGACTACCAGCACAACCCGGTCGGGGTGCTCGGCACGGTCCGCTGCGCCCCCTGGCAGGTCGACGGCAGGGTGGCGCTGGTCGGCGACGCGGCGCACGCCATCGTGCCGTTCTACGGCCAGGGCGCCAACTGCGCCTTCGAGGACGTCGTCGAGCTGGACCGCTGCCTCGACGAGTGCGGCGACGACTGGTCCGCCGCGCTGCCGCTCTACCAGCGGTGCCGGCAGGACAACGCCGAGGCGATCGCCCGGATGGCGCTGGCCAACTTCGTGGAGATGCGGGACAAGGTCGCCTCGCCGGTGTTCCAGACCCGCAAGCGGATCGAGCACGCCCTGGAACGGGCGCTGCCCGGCCGGTACGTTTCGCAGTACGAACTGGTCTCCTTCTCCACCACCCCGTACGCCCAGGTGCGCCGCCGGGTGCGGCGCCAGTACGCGGTGGTGGGGGCGGTGGCCGCGGGCGGGCTGGCGTTGCTGGCCGGCGTGGTGGGTGCGGCGGTCGGTCGGGGGAGGCGCGGGTGACGCTCTGGGATGCGCGGCTGATGGCCGGGCGCGCGCCGGACGGGCCGGGGCTGCTGCGCCACTTCGTCGGCGGCGAGTTCGTCGACGCGGGGCGGCGCTTCACCAAGCGCAGCCCGGTGACCGGCGAGCCGGTCTTCGAGGTGGTCGAGGCGTCGCGGTCGACGGTGGACGACGCGGTGGCCGCCGCCCGGGCGGCGCTGCGCGGACCGTGGGGCCGGATGGGGGAGCGGGAGCGCGCCGAGGTGCTGCGCCGGGTCGCCGACGAGCTGGAACGGCGCTTCGACGACCTGGTCACCGCCGAGGTGGCCGACACCGGCAAGGCCATCTCGCAGGCCCGCACCCTGGACATCCCGCGCGGCGGGGCGAACTTCCGGGCCTTCGCCGAGATCGTGGCGACCGCCCCGACCGAGTCCTTCACCACGGTCACCCCGACCGGTGGCCGGGCGCTGAACTACGCCGTCCGCAAGCCGGTCGGCGTGGTCGCCGTGATCGTCCCGTGGAACCTGCCGCTGCTGCTGCTCACCTGGAAGGTGGCCCCGGCCCTGGCCTGCGGCAACGCCGTGGTGGTCAAGCCCAGCGAGGAGACCCCCGCGTCGGCGACGCTGCTGGCCGAGGTGATGGCCGCCGCCGGCGTCCCGGACGGGGTGTTCAACCTGGTGCACGGGTTCGGCCCGGACTCGGCGGGCGAGTTCCTCACCCGGCACCCGGGGGTCGACGCGATCACCTTCACCGGCGAGTCCGCCACCGGCGGCGCGATCATGCGGGCCGCCGCGGACGGGGTGAAGGCGGTCTCGTTCGAGCTGGGCGGCAAGAACGCCGGGCTGGTCTTCGCCGACGCCGACCTGGACGCGGCGGTGGCCGGCTCGGTGCGGTCCAGCTTCACCAACGGCGGGCAGGTCTGCCTCTGCACCGAGCGGATCTACGTGCAGCGCCCGGTCTTCGAGGAGTTCACCGCCCGGCTGGCCAAGCGGGCCGGGGAGCTGGCGTACGGGTGGCCCGCCGACGAGGCCACCACGAACATGCCGCTCATCTCGCACCCTCACCGGGACAAGGTGCTCGGCCACTACGCGCTGGCCCGGGCCGAGGGCGCCGAGGTGCTCGCCGGGGGCGGTGTGCCGCGTTTCGGTGACGCCCGCGACGGCGGGGCGTACGTGCAGCCGACCGTGCTGACCGGGCTCGGCCCGCGAACGCGGACCAACACCGAGGAGATCTTCGGCCCGGTCGTGCACGTCGCCGGATTCGACGACGAGGACGAGGCGTACGCGCTGGCCAACGGCACCGAGTACGGCCTGGCGGCGACGGTCTGGACCCGGGACGTCGGCCGGGCGCACCGGGCCGGCGCGCGGCTGGACGCCGGTATCGTCTGGGTGAACACCTGGTTCCTGCGTGATCTGCGCACCCCGTTCGGCGGGGTGAAGGCCTCCGGCATCGGCCGGGAGGGCGGCGTGCACTCGCTGGACTTCTACTCCGAACTCACCAACGTCTGCGTGGACCTGTCGTGAGCGAACGACCCATCGGTACGGTGCCCGGCGGGGCCGGGCGCAGCGAGGAGCGGGCATGAGGGCCGATATCGAAGCGGCGAACCGGGAGCTGGCCGAGGCCCGCAGCAGCGGGAAGCCCTGCCCGCCGCTGCGCGGGCGGCTGCTGCTGGAGGGCGACGTCGAGTCGGCGTACCGGGTGCAGCAGCTCCAGGCGCGGGCCTGGCAGGGCCGGGGCGAGCGCCGGGTGGGCGCGAAGATCGGGCTGACCTCCCGGGCGGTGCAGGAGAGCTTCGGCGTCTTCCAGCCGGACTTCGGGGTGCTGACCGACGCGATGGCGGTCGGGGACGGCGTCGAGGTGGAGATCGACCGCCTGCTCCAGCCCCGGGTGGAGGCGGAGATCGCCTTCGTGCTCGGCGCGGACCTGCCCGACGAGCGGGTCACCACCGCCGACCTGCTCCGGGCGGTCGACCACGTGCTCCCGGCCATCGAGATCGTCGACTCGCGGATCGCCGGCTGGGACATCTCCATCGTGGACACCGTCGCCGACAACGCCTCCAGCGGGATGTTCGTGCTCGGCACCACGCCCCGCCGGCTCGCCGACGTGGACCTGCGGTTGTGCGGGATGGTGCTGGAGCACGCCGGCGAGCCGGTCTCGGTCGGCGCCGGGGCGGCCTGCCTCGGCAATCCGCTGCACGCGCTCCAGTGGCTGGTGCGGACGATGGCCCGGGCCGGTGACCCGCTGCGCGCGGGCGATGTGGTGCTCTCCGGGGCGCTCGGCCCGATGGTGCCGGTCACCCCGGGCGCGGCGTACGAGGCGCGGATCTCGGGCCTCGGGTCGGTGCGGACCTGTTTCTCGAAGGAGGTCGGGGCATGACGACCGGGGTGGCGGTGATCGGGTCCGGCAACATCGGCACCGACCTGATGATCAAGGTGCTACGGCTCAGTGAGAGCCTGCGGATGGTGGCGATGGCCGGCATCGACCCCGGGTCCGACGGTCTGGCGCGAGCCCGGCGGCTCGGCGTGGCCACCACCGCCGAGGGCGTGGACGGCCTCGTCGCGATGCCCGAGTTCGCCGACGTGGCGCTGGTCTTCGACGCCACCTCGGCCGGCGCGCACCGGCACCACGACGCCGTGCTGCGGGCGCACGGCCGGACGGTGGTCGACCTGACCCCGGCGGCCGTCGGCCCGTACGTGGTGCCGCCGGTCAACCTCGACGAGCACCTGCACGAGAGCAACGTCAACATGGTCACCTGCGGCGGGCAGGCCACCGTGCCGATCGTCGCCGCCGTCGGCCGGGTCACCCCGGTCGCGTACGCGGAGATCGTCGCCTCGATCGCCTCGAAGTCGGCGGGTCCGGGCACCCGGGCCAACATCGACGAGTTCACCGAGACCACCGCCCGGGCGATCGAGGTGGTCGGCGGCGCGGAGCGCGGCAAGGCGATCATCGTGCTGAACCCGGCCGACCCGCCGCTGCTGATGCGCGACACCGTCTACTGCCTCTGCCCGGACGCCGACGCCGACCGGGCCGCGATCGCCGCCTCGGTGGCCGACATGGTGACCACGGTCCAGGAGTACGTCCCCGGCTACCGGCTCAAGCAGGACGTGCAGTTCGACCGGGTCGACACGTACGTGCCGTCGCTCGGGCGGCACCTGGCCGGGTGGCAGGTCTCGGTCTTCCTGGAGGTCTCCGGTGCCGGGCACTACCTGCCCGCGTACGCCGGGAACCTGGACATCATGACCTCGGCCGCGCTGCGTACCGCGGAGCGGCTGGTGGCGCTGCGAGCCGCGAAGGGGGTGGCCGGGAGCGCGAGGAGCGCAGCGGAGCGGAGCCCCGCAGCCGCGAACAACGGGGGGATCGCGTGACCGACCTGTACATCCAGGACGTGACGCTGCGCGACGGCATGCATGCCATCGCCCACCGCTACACCGTCGACCAGGTGCGGACCATCGCCGCCGCGCTGGATGCCGCCGGGGTGGCCGCGATCGAGGTGGCGCACGGCGACGGCCTGGCCGGTTCCAGCGTCAACTACGGCCACGGCGCGGCCAGCGACGCCGACTGGATCTCCGCCGCCGCCGAGGTGATGACCACGGCGAAGCTGACCACCCTGCTGCTGCCCGGGATCGGCACCATCGCCGACCTGAAGGCGGCGAAGGCGCTCGGGGTGACCAGCGTCCGGATTGCCACCCACTGCACCGAGGCGGACATCTCCGCCCAGCACATCTCCTGGGCCCGGGAGAACGGCATGGACGTCTCCGGGTTCCTGATGATGTCGCACATGAACGACCCGGCCGGGCTGGCCGCCCAGGCCAGGCTGATGGAGTCGTACGGGGCGCACTGCGTCTACGTCACCGACTCCGGCGGCCGGTTGCTGATGTCCGACGTGGCGCAGCGGGTCGACGCGTACCGGCAGGTGCTCCAGCCGCACACGCAGATCGGCATCCACGCCCACCACAACCTGTCGCTCGGCGTGGCCAACAGCGTGGTCGCCGTCGAGCACGGCCGGGTCGCCGGCGACGGCCCGGCCGGGCCGGACGCGCCGCACGGCCGTACCGTCCGGGTGGACGCGTCGCTGGCCGGGATGGGCGCGGGGGCCGGCAACGCGCCGCTGGAGGTCTTCGTCGCGGTTGCCGAGCTGCACGGCTGGAAGCACGGCTGCGAGGTCTTCGCGCTGATGGACGCCGCCGACGACGTCGTCCGCCCGCTCCAGGACCGCCCGGTCCAGGTCGACCGGGAGACGCTCTCCCTCGGGTACGCCGGGGTCTACTCCAGCTTCCTGCGGCACGCGGAGCGGGCCTCGGCGAAGTACGGCGTGGACGTCCGCTCGATCCTGGTCGAGCTGGGCCGGCGGCGGATGGTCGGCGGCCAGGAGGACATGATCGTGGACGTGGCGCTGGACCTGGCGGGCCGGCGCGAGGAGGAGGCAGCGTGAGGAGTGAGCCGGGTTTGCGAGCCCCGCAGTCGCGAACGAAGGTGGCAGCGTGAGCGTGAGGAGTGAGCCGGGTTTGCGAGCCCCGCAGTCGCGAACGAAGGTGGCTCGGTGATCGGGGTGGACGTCGCGGGGATCGCCGAGCGGCTCGGCGTGGCGGCGGACTCCGCCACCGCCATCCCGCAGTTGGCCGCCGAGACCGGCCTGGACGTCGACGCCGCGTACTCGGTGCAGACCGCGCTGCTGCAGCGCCGGCTCGACCGGGGCGAGCGGCTGGTGGGGCTCAAGATGGGGCTGACCAGCCGGGCGAAGATGGCCCAGGTCGGGGTGGACGAGGTGATCTGGGGCCGGCTCACCGACGTGATGCGGGTCCCCGACGGCGGCACGGTCGACGTCGGCGCCTTCATCCACCCGCGGGTCGAGCCGGAGGTCGCGTTCCTGCTGGACCGGCTCCCCGACCCGGGTGAGCCGGTGGGCGCCTTCGCCGACGCGGTCCGCGCGGTCGCCCCGGCGATCGAGCTGATCGACTCCCGCTACGCGAACTTCACCTTCTCCCTGCCGGACGTGGTCGCCGACAACACCTCGGCGGCGGCGTTCGTGGTCGGTCCGTGGTCGCCGGTGCCGGACGGGCTGGACAACCTGGGCGTGCTGCTGGAGATCGACGGGCGGGTGGCGCAGGTCGGGTCGACGGCGGCGATCCTGGGTGACCCGCGACGGGCGCTCGACGAGGGCATCCGGCTCGCCGGCCGGCACGGGGTGCGGCTGCACTCCGGGTGGATCTTCCTCGCCGGCGCCGCCACCGCGGCTGTCCCGCTGCGTCCCGGTGCCCATGTCCGTGCCGTTGTCGAAAAGCTGGGCACGGCTTCGTTGAACGCGGCGGCATGAGGCTCACGTCAGGCGGGCGGCCGTGAGCGGGGGTGGGGCGCGCGTCGTCGCGGGCAAGGCCGTGCCGCGCGGGGCGTTCCCGCACGTCAAGGTCGCGGGCGGGTTCGTCTTCGTCTCGGGTACGTCGTCGCGGCGGCCCGACAACACCTTCGCCGGGGTCCGGGTGGACGAGTTCGGCACGACGGACCTCGACATCCGGGCGCAGACCCGGGCGGTCATCGGGAACATCCGTGATCTCCTGCGGTCGGTCGGGGCCGACCTGTCCGACCTCGTGCAGGTCACCAGCTACCTGGTCAACATGAACGACTTCGGTGGTTACAACGAGGTGTGGGCGGAGTTCTTCGACGCCACCGGGCCGACCCGGACGACGGTCGCGGTGCACCAGTTGCCGCACCCGCACCTGCTGATCGAGATCCAGGCCGTCGCCCTGCTCCCCCAAGGAGGTCAGTCGTGAGTGAGATCGCCGAGCCGTTCAGTTTTCCGGGGTGGATCGCGGAGAACCAGCACCTGTTGAAGCCGCCGGTGGGCAACAAGGAGATGTTCCCCGGCGGGGACGACTTCATCGTGATGGTGGTGGGCGGGCCCAACCAGCGCACCGACTTCCACGTCGACCCGTACGAGGAGTTCTTCTACCAGGTCAAGGGCAACATGCACATCAACCTGATGACCCCGGAGGGGCCGCGTACGGTGCACGTGCGCGAGGGTCAGATGTGGATGCTGCCGCGCAACACCCCGCACTCGCCGCAGCGGCCCGAGGCCGGCTCGATCGGCGTGGTGGTGGAGCGGGTCCGCGAGGAGGGCACGCTGGAGAAGTTCCAGTGGTACTGCCCGGAGTGCGGGCACAAGGTGCACGAGGTCGAGTTGCAGGTGCGTGACATCGCCGCCGACCTGCCCCCGGTGTTCCAGGCGTTCTACGCCGACGAGCCCGCGCGTACCTGCGGCAGGTGCGGCGCGCTGCACCCGGGCAGGGGCTGATGCGCCCACCGGTCGTCGACGTGCACACGCACGTCGTACCGAAGGGATGGCCGGATCTCGCCGCGGCGTGCGGCGGGTCCGGTTGGCCCTGGCTGCGGGTGGACTCGGAGCGCGCCGCCATGATCATGGTGGGGGAGACGGAGTTCCGGCCGGTCGGCGCCCAGTGCTGGGACGCGCCGACCCGGCTGGCCGACATGGCCGCCGACGGGGTCGACGTGCAGGTGGTCTCCCCGACCCCGGTCTTCTTCAGCTACGACCGCCCGGCGGATCAGGCGGTGAAGGTGGCCCGGATCTTCAACGACCTCACCCTGGAGGTCACCGCCGCCGGTGGGGACCGACTGGTGCCGTTCTGCCAGGTGCCGTTGCAGGACCCGGATGCGGCCTGCGCCGAGCTGGACCGCTGCCTGGCGGCCGGGCACGTCGGCGTGGAGATCGGCAACCACGTCGGCGACCGCGACCTCGACGACGCCGGCATCGTGCAGTTCCTGACCCACTGCGCCGAGGTGGGCGCGCCGGTGTTCGTGCACCCGTGGGACATGCCGGGCGGGCCCCGGCTGGACCGGTGGATGGCCCGCTGGCTCACCGGCATGCCCGCCGAGACGCACCTGTCGGTGCTGGCGCTCATCCTCGGTGGGGTCTTCGACCGGGTGCCGGAAACGCTGCGGATCTGCTTCGCGCACGGCGGCGGCAGCTTCCCGTTCTGGCTGGGCCGCGCCGACAACGCCTGGCACCGCCGCGGCGACCTGGTACGCGGCGCCTCGACCGCGCCTCCCAGCTCCTACACCGACCGGTTCAGCGTTGACTCGGTGGTCTTCGCCCCGGCCGCGCTGCGGCTGCTGGTGGACACCATGGGCGCGGACCGGGTGCTGGTGGGCAGCGACTACCCGTACCCGCTGGGGGAGCGGCCGGTCGGGCGGGTGGTCCACGAGGCGGACTTCCTCACGGGGGAGCAGCGCGACAAGCTGCTCGGTGGCAACGCCCTGCGCTTCCTCGGAAAGCCGGGTGTATAAAGCTGGCGTGCCGATATATATTCCTCCTGTGAAGACTGTTATCGATCTTGATGATGACCTGCTTGAACGTGCGCGGCGAGAGCTTGGCACCAAGAGCAAGAAGGACACCATCCACGCGGCGCTTCGGCTTGTGGCCGAGCGGAGTGAGCGGATGGAGGCCATCCGGGAACTGCTCTCGATCGACCGTGACTGGACCGGTCTCCTTGAGGACGACAAGACACCTCGCGGTGAGCAGGATGCCGCGTGACCCCTCCGGCCGGTCTGTACCTCATAGACACCTCCGCATGGGGGCGTCTCCGGCTACCGATCGTCGGAAAGCGCATCGTGGCGATTCTCGAGGAGAGGCTCGCCGCGACCTGTGTTCCGCTCGACTTGGAGGATGGGCGGAGCGCCCGGGACTTCCGCGATGCGATGGCGGTGCGCGCCCGCCGTGCAGAGCTGATGGTCGACCTTCCGATCACGCCCGCCGTTGCCACGCGGGCTCGGGATCTGCAGCTGGCGTTGACGGCACGCGGGCAGCACCGGGCCGCCAGTCCGGTGGACGTCCTGGTCGCGGCGGCTGCGGCCGAGTACTCCGCGACGGTACTGCACTACTATCGCGACTTCGACCTGATCCGCGATGTCGGTGGGCCTCGCTGCGAATGGGTGGCACCGCAAGGCAGCCTGTTGTGATCCGTTGACGTCGTGTCGTGGGCGGCGAGAGCCGTTCCCACCCGGCAGGATGGCGGCATGGCCGAGCTGCACGACCTGACCGCGCTGGAACAGGCCGCCGCCGTCGCCCGGGGCGAGCTCTCCAGTGTCGAGCTGGTCGCGCACCACCTCGACCGGGTCGACGGGCTCGGCGACACCGTCGGCGCGTTCGTCACGGTCACGCCCGAGCGCGCCCGGGAGGCGGCCCGGGCCGCCGACGCCGCGCCGGTGGCGCGGCGGGGCCCGCTGCACGGCGTACCGACCGCGATCAAGGACCTGGCCCTCACCGCCGGGGTGCGCACCACCTTCGGCTCGGCGGCCTTCGCCGACTTCGTCCCGCCCGTCGACGCCGACGTGGTCCGGCTGATGGCCGCCGCCGGGCTGGTCAGCCTCGGCAAGACCACCACCTCCGAGCTGGGCTGCTCGCTCTACTCCGAGGGGCTGGTCGCGCCGCCGGCCCGCAATCCGTGGGACCTGTCGTACACCGCCGGCGGCTCCAGCGGCGGCGCGGCGGCCGCGGTCGCCGCCGGCCTGGTCCCGGTCGCGCAGGGATCCGACGGCGGCGGGTCGCTGCGCATCCCCGCCGCCCTCTGCGGCCTGGTCGGCTACAAGCCGAGCCGCGGCCTGGTCTCCGGCGGGCCGATCGGCTCCGGCGCGTTCGGCCTGCCCACCCACGGCCCGATCGGGCGTACGGTCGCCGACGTCGCCGCGCTGCTCGACGCGATGGCGGTGCCGGTGCCCGGCGAGCCCTACCTGCCGCCACCACGACCCGACGGCGGCTACCTCGCCGCCGCCCGTCGGGCCGCGCCCGGCCGGCTGCGCATCGGCCGGTTCACCGCCCCGATGCTCGCCGAGGAGCCGGTCCACCCCGACTGCGTCGCCGCCGTGGACCGGGCCGCCGCGCTGCTCACCGCGGCCGGCCACGAGGTGGTCGAGGTCGACCGGCCGCTCGGCCCCGCGGTGTGGCCGCTCTTCGAGACCCTCTGGTACGTGCTGGCGCTCGCCCCGGTGCCGCCGGAGCGGGAGTCCGAGCTGTTGCCGCTGACCCGGTTCCTCCGCTCCCGGGGCGCGGCCGTCGGCGCCGGCGCGCTGCTGGCGACCCTCGGTGAGATCCAGGCCCAGGTACGCCTCGGCGCCCGCCGCACCGCCCACTGCGACCTGCTGCTCTGCCCCACCCTGGCCGCGCCGCAGGCACCGGTCGGCTGGTTCACCGCCGACCCGGACCCGGCCGCCGATTTCGACCGGCAGCGCCGGTTCTCGCCGTACTGCGCCGTCTTCAACGTGACGGGTGATCCGTCCGTCTCGCTACCGGTCGGGCGCACTGCGACGGACCTGCCCGTCGGGGTGCTGCTGACCGGTCGCTACGGCGACGACGCCCGGTTGATCGCGACCGCAGCGCAACTGGAACACTGTAGTGACGGGTGGGATCGGCACCCCGCAATCTGGCGGGGCGTCGGCTCCGCTAACGTGAATGGCAGCGGAGTCGGGCGGTCGGCGCCATGATCGTCCACCCGACCCCGGATGCTCTGGTCTCTCTTTCCGCCTGGGGGCGTTGGGATTGTCTGTCACTGAGACGTCACTGATCTTCGTCGGCATCCCGGCGGCGGTGGTGCTGGTGATCGTCGGGCTGGCGTTCGCCAGCAACCGCGGCGGCGGTAACAAGCGCTACCGGCCGGGCCGGCGCTTCGACTTCACCCCGGTCTGGTTCCTGGGCCGTCCGGAGCAGCTGGCCGACTCGGCCGGCACCGCCCTGGCCGCGGGCGCGCAGGCGCCGGCGTTGACCAGCCACAAGCTCGAGAAGGCGGGCGTCGAGGCGCCGGCCGGTGGAACCGGAGGCGCAAGTGACCGTTGGTGAGAAGCAGACCGGGACGGGTACCCCGCCCGAGGTGCTGGACGGGCCGTTCTCGACCCGCCAGCTGCTGCGCATCGACGAGGCGCTCCGCCTGGCCGACCAGGGCACCGGCCTGGTCTTCTCGGTCTACGTGGGCGGCCTCGACGAGCCGATCCGCGAGCACGCCGCGCGGCTGCACCGCCAGCTCGCCGAGCCCGACGAGTCCGTCCTGATCGCGGTGTCGCCCAACCAGCGCCAGCTGGAGGTGGTCACCGGCCGGCACGCGCGCAAGCGCATCCCGGACACGTACGCCAAGCTCGCCGCGCTGTCCATGGTGGCGGCTTTCGGCGGCGGCGACCTGGCCGGCGGCATCATCATCGGCCTCGACCAGCTCGCCAGCCACGCCGGCAAGGGCTGAGCCCTCCCCGTACACCGAAGCCCGGTCCGCGAACACGCGGACCGGGCTTCGTCTTTCCGGCTGGCTCAGCGGGGCCAGCCGCTGGGGTCGAGCGCCATCGTCCAGGGTGCGGCCATCCGGAGCGGATCGGCCGGCCCGACGGTGCCGAACAGTTGGTGGTGGTCGCCCATGATGAGCTTGTAACGTTCGCCACCACAACGGCCCGGGGCCGACGCGGACGTCCGTCCACGCCGGCCCCGGGCCGCGTACCGCGGTCAGGCGCTCCGGGCATCCTTCGCGCGGGCCTTCAGCGCGCGGACCACCCCGTCGCGGCCCTCGGCCACCAGGCGGCGCAGCGACGCCGGATGCCCGTCCTGCGCCAGCCAGGCGTCGGTGGCCGCCACCGTCTCGTCCTCGACCAGGTACGCCGGGTAGGCGAGCTGGACGAACTCCTGCGCCGGCTCGCTGTCCCGCTGCGCCCAGATCTGGGCCACGCTGGCGAAGTACTTCTCCCGGTACGGCGCGGTGAGCTCCACCTGCGCCGGGTGGGTGAAGCCCTGCAGCAGCGCCCGGTTGCGCCAGTTCGGCAGCGACTCCGGACCGGTCAGCTGCGCCCAGACCGCCGCCTTGTTCTCCGCGGTCGGGACCAGCGCGTGCGCGTACGCGGCCTCCCGCTCGCCGCTGGCCGTCCGGTCGGCGGCCAGTTCGGCCTCGACCTCGGCGGCGCCGGCCGCCCCGTTGGCCACCAGCGACTGGAGGAGCGTCCAGCGCAGTTCGGTGTCGATGGTCAGCCCGGCTGGCACGCCGCTGCCGTCCAGCCAGCCGCGCAGGGTCGCCAGGTCCTCCTGCGAGCGGGCCGCCGAGGCGTACGCGCGGGCCCAGGCGAGCTGGAAGCCGCTGCCCGGCTCCGCAGCGGACAGTGCGGCCTTCGCGGTACGGGCCAGCTCCGTCCAGCCGGTCGGCGCCCAGGCCGGGTCGGCGTAGAAGGTGAGCGTGGTGCCCGCCTGACGCAGGGTGGCGGTGACCAGGTTGATGTCGGTCTCGGCGGGGAGGCCGGCCAGCACCAGCGCCACGTAGTCGCGGCCGGAGAGCTCCGCGTCGCGGACCATGTCCCAGGCAGCCGTCCAGCACAGGGCGCGGGCCAGCGAGGACTCCAGGCCGGCGATGTGCTGCACCACGGTGGCCATCGACCGATCGTCCAGCCGCAGCTTGGTGTAGGTGAGGTCGTCGTCGTTGAGCAGCAGCACGTCGGCGGCGGGCCGGCCGTGCAGCGCCGACAGCTCGATCTGCTCGCCGGTGACGTCGACCTCGACCCGCTCCCGGCGGACCAGCCGGCCGTCGGCGAGGTCGTAGAGCCCCACACCGATGCGGTGGGTACGCAGCGTCGGGTACTCCGCCGGCGCCTCCTGGCGGACCAGCACCCGCTGGTACGTCCCGTCGTCGCCGATGCTCACCTCGGGGCGCAGCGTGTTGACCTGCGCGGTCTCCAGCCACTGCGCGGCGAACTTGCGCAGCTCCCGGCCGGAGGCGGCCTCCAGCTCGGAGAGCAGGTCGTCGAAGGTGGCGTTGCCCCAGGCGTGCTTGCCGAAGTACGCCCGCAGGCCGGCCAGGAACGGCTCCTCGCCGACGTACGCGACGAGCTGCTTGAGCACGCTGGCGCCCTTGGCGTACGTGATGCCGTCGAAGTTGACCTCGACGGCCTCCAGGTCCGGCATCTCGCAGTAGACCGGGTGGGTGGAGGAGAGCTGGTCCTGCCGGTAGCCCCAGTTCTTCCGGATGGACAGGAAGGTCGTCCAGGCCTCGGAGAATCGGGTGGCGTGGGTGTTGCACCAGTGGCTGGCCCACTCGGCGAACGACTCGTTGAGCCACAGGTCGTTCCACCAGCGCATGGTGACCAGGTCGCCGAACCACATGTGCGCCAGCTCGTGCAGGATCGTGTTGGCCCGCTGCTCGTACTCGAAGTCGGTGACCTGCGAGCGGAACAGGTAGTGCGACTCGGCGTGCGTGACGCAGCCGAAGTTCTCCATCGCGCCGGCGTTGAAGTCCGGCACCCAGAGCTGGTCGTACTTGGGTAGCGGGTAGCGCACCCCGAACTGCTCGTGGAAGAAGTCGAAGCCCTGCTTGGTGATCAGGAACAGGTCGTCGGAGTCCAGGTGCGGCGCCATCGAGGCACGGCAGAACACGCCGAGGTCGATGCCGTCGTGGCTGTCCCGCACCTCGTGGTACGGCCCGGCGCAGAGCGCGGTGATGTAGGTGCTCATCCGCGCCGACTCCATGAAGTGGACGGTCTTGAGCGCCTCGCCGGCCGGCTCCTCGCGCTCGACCGGCATGTTGGACACCACCCGCCAGTGGTCGGGGACGGTGGCGTGCCAGGTGTAGACGCTCTTCAGGTCAGGCTGGTCGAAGCAGGCGAAGACCTTCTGCGCGTCCGCCGTCTCGAACTGGCTGTAGAGGTAGGTCTCCCCGTCGACCGGGTCCACCGTGCGGTGCAGGCCCTGCCCGCTGTTGGAGTACCCGAAGTCCGCGTCGACGACGAGGACGTTCTCGGCGGCCAGCCCGGACAGCGCCAGGCCCTTCTCGGCCGACCATCCGGAGAGGTCGACGGGCGCCCCGTTCAGCGTCGCCGAACGCACCGACTCGGCGGCGGCCTCGATGAACGTGCTCGCGCCCGGCTCGGCGCAGCGGAACCGGACCTCGGTCACCGACCGGAACGTACGGCCCTCGGCCTGCACGGCGGTCGACAGGTCCAGGCTGATGTCGTACCCGGTCACCTCCAGCAGGCGGGCCCGTTCGGTGGCCTCGACCTGGGTCAGGTTGCGCACTCCCGGCACTGTTCGTCTCCATCCCACTCTCGCCGCCTCGCGGCTGCGCCAGCCCAGTCGGCCGCTCGTGACGGCCGGCCCGAGCCGAGTCTTCCATGCACCGACGCCCCGCGGTGGTCGAGGTCACGCTCTCATTCCGCTACCGGTCGATGCCGTGCGGGGTGAGGATCGAGGCAGCGGCGCCGGGACTGCCGGCGCATCACCCGTCGCGAAGGGACCTCACCGTGACCGAACGTGTCACCGTCGACATGTGGTTCGACCCCCTGTGCCCCTGGGCGTGGATCACCTCCCGTTGGCTGCTGGAGGTCGAGAAGGTCCGGGAGGTGGACATCCGCTTCCGCGTGATGAGCCTCGCGGTGCTCAACGAGGGTCGGGACCTGCCCGAGGAGTACCAGGAGCTGATGAAGAAGGGCTGGGGTCCGGTGCGGGTCTGCGTGGCCGTCGGGCAGCAGCACGGTCCGGAGGCGGTGGCGAAGCTCTACACCGCCATGGGCACCCGGATCCACCTGGGCAAGGAGCAGCTCGGGCCCGAGCTGTACGCGGCCGCCCTCACCGACGTCGGCCTGGACCCGGCGCTCGCCGGCGCCGCCGACACCACCGAGTACGACGAGGCGCTGCGGGCCAGCCACGAGGCCGGGATGCGTCCCGTCGGCACGGACGTCGGCACCCCGGTCATCCACGCCCCGGGCCCGGACGGTGCCCAGGTGGCCTTCTTCGGCCCGGTGATCACGCCGGCGCCGAAGGGTGAGGCCGCCGGGCGGCTCTGGGACGGCGTCCTGCTGGTCGCCGGCACTCCGGGCTTCTACGAGCTCAAGCGCTCCCGCGAGATGGGCCCCATCTTCGACTGATCCCGATCGTCGCCCCCGGCCGTTCCTCGGAGATGCGGCCCGGGGCGACGACACGGCCGAAGCGACGTCCCTTCGCCCAAACGCCCAAACGCCCGTTCGCCCGTTCGCCCGTTCGCCCGGACCCCGTTCGCCCGGACCCCGGACCCCGTTCGCCCGGACCCCGGACCCCGGACCCCGGACCCCGGACGCTCGATCGGTCGGATGCCCGGACCGACTGGCTGGGTGACGCTGATTCGTTTACGACATCAGCTCTAAAGCGTCCGCACACAAGGTCGGCCCGTCGACGGGCCCGCTGTTGGACGCCGGCTGACAGTCGTTGCCGCACCGGCTCCGCGCACCCCGGCTCCGGGCACCCCGGCTCCGCGCACCCCGGCTCCGCGCCAGTCGCCGCGCCCGACACCGCACGCGACCGGCCGGCGACACCGCGGCGTCACCCTCCCGGGCGCGGGGTCGTTTCTCCCGGTGTCCAGCGCAGCGGCCGCAGCGGCCGCATCCGGCCGACCCGGAGGCTTCCCGATGGCCAAGCACCGCCGTCCGCCCGTTGACGACCCGTCGACCGGCCCGGAGGTTCCCGTCGAGATGGTCGACCTGCTCGCCCCGCCGATCGTGGTCGGTGTCGCCCGGGTCCCGGTCACCTCGCGGGCCACCCCGCCCGGTGCCCCGACCATCCGCCCGGCCACCCCGCCCGGCTCCGCCCCCGCCCGCCGTCCCGCACCGGTCCCCGGCCAGACCGGACGGCACCGCTGCGCCAAGGAGCCGGCCGAGCGGGGATGAGCGGTTCATCTGGTGGACCCGGCGCGGGGTCCGCGCCGTCCGGGCCGCCGACGCCGGTAGCGTCAACGGGCATGACGGTCGTGCATCCGATCGCCCGGGCCTGGATCACCACTGGCGGCACCGGCGCGCAGAACTACGACGAGTTCGCCGACGACGCGGAGATCACCGCGATCATCGAGGCGAACCCGCACAGTGCCCTCGGCATCGAGATGCCGCACCGGGCACCGGAGAGCCTCGGGAAATCCTTCCTCGACGCGCTCCCGGACGCGGTGGCCCGCCTGGCCGAGGCCAAGGCCGACGGCAGCTACACCCCGGCCGAGCAGGTCGTGGTGCTCTACCGGATCAGCGCCCCGGGGGAGGAGTCGGCGTACGGGCTCTTCGCCATGGTGGACACCGACCAGATCTCCACCAGCGCCGACGAGCCCGGCCTGGTCATCCGCAACGAGGACGTCTTCATCGCCAAGGTGCGCGAGCGGGTCGCTCTCGCCGAGGCGCTGGGGCACCTGCTCTCGCCCGTACTCCTGCTCCAGACGGGGCGCGGCGACGAGCTGCACGCCGCGCTCGCGGCGGCGACCGAGTCGGCTGGCGCGCCCGCCGCGACCGACACCGACCAGGCCGGTCGGACGCACGCCATCTGGCTGCTCGGCCCGGGTCCGCAGCAGGACGAGCTGACCGCGCTGGCCGGCGGCGGCGAGCTGGTGGTCGCCGACGGCAACCACCGCAGCCTGGCCGCCCAGACCGGTGGCCTGCCCCGCTTCCTGTCGGTGGTCACCACGCCGGCGTCGGTCGCCATCCAGCCCTACAACCGGCTGGTCAGCGAGCTGACCACCACCCCTGACGAGCTGCTCGACCGGCTCCGCGCCGCCGGCGCGACGGTCACCCCGGTCGACGGTCCGGTCGAGGTCCCGCAGGCCGGCGGCACCGTCCACCTCCGGCTTTCCGGCCAGGGGTACGCGGTCACCCTGCCGCACGACGAGGGCGCCGCCCGGCTGGAGAACCTGGACCACGCGCTGGTCGAGCGCCTGGTGCTGCGCGACGCGCTCGGCCTCGACCCGGGCGACAAGCGGATCACCTACGTCGGCGGCGACTACCCGGCGGTCTGGCTCACCGGCGAGGTCGACGCCGGCCGGGCCGAGCTGGCCATCCTGATCGCCCCGGTGACCGTGGACGACTTCGTCGCGGTCAACCTGGCCCGGGAGAAGATGCCCCGCAAGAGCACCTGGTTCACCCCGAAGGCGCGCGGCGGCCTGGTTGTCGCCGAGCTGCCGCGGGCGACGTTGTGACGAATCCGCCCCGGTCCGCCGCCCGCGCGACGTGCCGGGGCGGGGCCTGACAGACTGCGCGGTATGCGCGTCTACCTGGGATCCGACCACGCCGGCTTCGAGTTGAAGGTGCACCTGGCCAACCACCTGGCCAAGCAGGGCTACGAGCTGGTCGACGTCGGCCCGCACGCCTTCGACCCGGACGACGACTACCCGGCCTTCTGCCTGCACACCGGTGACCGGGTGGTCAACGACCCGGGCAGCCTCGGGGTGGTCATCGGCGGCTCGGGCAACGGTGAGCAGATCGCCGCCAACAAGGTCGCCGGCGTCCGGGCGGCGCTGGCGTGGAGCATCGAGACCGCCCAGCTCGGCCGGGAGCACAACGACGCCAACATCGTGGCCGTCGGCGCCCGCCAGCACACCCTGGACGAGGCGACCGCCATCGTCGAGGCGTTCCTCACCACGCCCTTCTCCGGCAACGAGCGGCACGCCCGCCGGATCGCCCAGATGGCCGACTACGAGCGCACCCGCCAGCTCCCCGAGCTGCCCTGACCACCTGCTGAGGGCCGACCCCGTCGTGGGGCCGGCCGCCGGTCGTCAGCGGGCGGAGCGGGGCAGGTCCTCGCGGGGCACCCAGTTGCGGCGGACGATCACCAGCCGGGCCTCCGCCTCGGCCAGGTCCTCGTCGGTCGGCCGGGCGGCGTCCCGGGCCCGCAGCGCCGCGCCGACCCCCACCTGCGAGGAACCGGAGCCGACCAGCCCCCGCAGGCCCCGCTCGCCCTCCTCGCCCCCGCCGCCGCGCCGCGCCCGGGGCGTGGGCATGCCGTCGTGCACCTCGGCCGTGGCCGCCGCCGGGCCGTCGCCGTCCCCGGCCGGCCCGTCGGGCTGGTGCCGCAGCCGGCGTCGCCGTCGCTCCGCATCCGCCATCAGCCGACCGTACCGCCCGCGCCGGCCCCGGTGGCCCCGCCGCCGCTCAGAAGACCTCCATCGCGGCCGGGGCGCGGTGCCAGCCGAAGGCCGGGCCGGCGGCGGCGAGTGCGCCGGGACGCAGCTCGCGGAGCCGACCCGCGGCGGCCAGCGCGGCCGGTGCCACGCCGCCCAGATAGAGCTCGCCGAGGCCGCGTACGTCGCAGGCCAGCTCCGCCGGGTCGTCGGTGCGTACGCATACCGCGCCGGTGGGGCCGCCGGTGAGCCGCCAGCGCCCGGTGTTCTCCGGCAGCAGCTCGTCGGTGACCTCGACCACCACGTCGACGGCGGTCGCGTACCGGCGGGCGGCCAGCGCGGCCGGCACGTCCACCACCCGCACCCAGAGCGCGTCGACCAGCTGCGCGCCGAGCCGGCGCGGCTCGTCCACCAGGCGCAGCAGCGGCTCGTCCACGGCGACCCGGGCGCAGGAGAGCTGCCGGGTCAGGTCGATCGAGAAGAGCGTCCGCCACAACGCCAGGTACGCCTCGGGACCGGCGGCGACCACCTCGTCCACCCGGACCTGCCCGCGCGGCCCGCGCTCGTCCCACTCGTCCCGGGTGCGCCAGAGCGCGTACCCGTCCACGCCGTCCGGGCCCTCGTGCAGCAGGGCCCGGCGGGTCGTCGCCCCGCCCCGCCAGGCGGCCGGGTCGGCCAGCACGTACCGCCACCAGCGGTCGTCCCGGTCCGACCAGCCGGGGCGATCGGGGCGCACCCGGTCGTACACGCGGGCCAGCTCGGGTTGCGACGCGACCGGGTCGGCCAGGCGCAGGGTGCCGGGCGCGGACGCCGGCTCCGGCAGCCCCACCTCGGTGGTGGCCGGGCAGTCGATCACGAGGCGCTGCGTGGCCAGGCCGTAGCCGAACCGGGGATAGATCCGCCCCTCGCTGGCCCAGAGCACCGCGACCGGCTCCCGGCCGGCGTCGTGGATCTCCCGCAACTGCCGGCGCATCAGCGCGCTGAGCAGCCCCCGGCGGCGGTGGGTGACGGCCACCGCGACCAGCGTGACGTGCGCCGCCGCCACCGTCGCCCCCGGGACGGTGAGCGTCCGGGTGAAGGCCGAGGCGTGCGCCACCGCTCGGCCCCGGTCACGGACCAGCAGCGCCCGATCCGGCTCGAAGGTGCCCCGCTCGACCTCGCGGACCTCGGCGTCGAACGGGTTGTGGAACGCGTCACCGATCAGCTCGGCGATCTCGTCGAAGTCGGTCGCGGTCGGGACCTGCACGTCGGGGGTGGGGTGGGTCATCGCCCCTGTCTAGCCGATCACCGGCGGGGCGGCGACCGATTTGCCGGCTGGCTACCCTCGAAGACGGCGGGCCGGCCGGGGGCCGGCATCAGTCAGGGGAGGACACGAGATGGCAGACCAGACACAGCCGTGGGCGGAGCGGACCGTCGAGGTGCCGCCGCAGCCCGGTGTCGGGGTGCCGCCGCAGCGGGACGCGTTCCGCCCCGGCGTCGCCTCGGTCGGGCGGCCGCGTACCCCGCGTACCGAGCAGTTCCCGACCGTGGACGCCGGCGACCACACCTGGTCCGAGCCGGCCGCGCCGCGCCGGCCGATGAGCTGGCACCTGGCGCAGCTGCGCCAGGGCCGCGAGTGGAGCATGGTGGGCGGGCTCTTCGCCTTCGTCTGCTGGGGGATCTGGGCCATCTCCGGCCGGGGCGACCTGGGCGCGCCGCTGCTCACCTTCGTGCTGAGCCTGCTGGTGGCGGTCGGCCTCTTCGCGCTGTGCCGCCTGGTCGGGCGGGTGATCTGGGAGCGTCAGCTGGGTCGGGTCCGGCGGGGTGCCCGCGGCGCCCACCTGGTGACCGCGGTCTTCCTGGTCGGCGTGGGGGTCGCCTACCTCCAGCAGACCGAGTGGGTCGTGTCGGCCTGGAACTTCGTCACGGGCAACTGACCCGTACGCCGCGGGCGGGTCGGCCGGGGCCGCCCGCCCGCGCGTCCGGTCGCGGGATGCCGCGACAACGGGTCGTTCTCCACCAGGCCGGCGGTGCTTACCCCGCCGGCCGCGGTTCATCCGTCCCCGGCGAAGCGGTACAGCACGAAGTCCTTCTCCCGGCCGCAGGCGATCACCTCGGCGTTCCACGAGCAGGACTCGCTGCGGACGTCCTTGAGCTGACCCATCTCGAACGGCGAGTCCGCGCCCACCGACATTCCGGCGAGGCTGCGTTCGTCCTCGACCGTGCTCGGCGGCTTGGCGAAGACCAGCAGGTTGCCCGCGTCCAACCGGACCGCCACCCCGTCCCGGTCGGCCAGCACCGCCGTGCCGTCGGCGTCGAAGAGGGTGACCGCGGACTGCGGGGGGTCCCGCCGGGCCAGCAGGTGCTCGCCGAGCGGCACCAGCGTGTCGGCCTTTGGGGCCGGCCAGTGCCGGCTTCCCTTTCCCTCGGTCGCCGCCACCACCTCGGTGCGTGCGGTCTCGCCGTCCGGCACCTCCAGCAGGCAGGCCCGGTGCTCGCCGCAGGCGACCAGCGACTTCGGCCGGCGCCGGTCGTTGGGCGCGCTGTAGAGCACGTCCGGCTCGGCGAGGCTGGCCAGGTCGTACCCGAGCAGCCGGTAGCCGCGCCCGTCCTCGATGACGTACAGCCGGTCGGCATGCGCCGCCACCAGGTCATCGACGTCGGCGACGTTGGGCCGGCTGCGCAGCACCTCGCCGCTGTCCATGTCGATCAACCGGACCGACCGGTCGGCGCTCACCTGCACCAGCCGGTCTGCTGCACCGAGCCAGGGCGCCGTCGGCGCGCCGCTCACGGAGCCGGCACCACCCAACGCCTCCGCGGTGCTGACCCGCACGACCTGGGTCCGGGCGTCGCCGTAGTCGTTGCGGGGACTGTCCCGGCGCCACTCCTCGTGGCCGTCGCGCATCCGTAGGCCGACCAGGCGACCGCCGGTCCGGTCGACCCAGACCGCCGTGTCGCGGGTGTAGTACAGGTCGTCGTCGCCGTGCACGGAGAGCCGCCAGCGTTCGTCGCCGGAGCCGGCGTCGAGCACCAGCAGGTCGCGTGGCGTGCTGTCGCCGGACGCGTCCGCCAGGACCGCCACCCCGTCGGGCAGCGCGCGGATCCCGGCCCACCGCTGCGCGCCGACCCGGGTCTGCTCGCGCCACAGCTTGTCCCCGGTGCCGGCGTGGACCGCCACCACCTCCAGCCGGTCGTCGGCCAGCTGGTGGGCGAGGTAGGCGCGGTCGCCCAGGACCGCGGTGAACATGGCGGTCGAACGCTGCGCGCCGGCGGGCGGTTCGGCCACGACCTTCAGGGTCCGGAACTCCAGCGCCGGGTAGGGGTCCCGGGTCAGCCAGAGCACCGTCGCGGCCACCACGCCGACCAGTGCGAGACCCGCGCCGAGCGCGATCCAGAGCCCCCGCCGACCCCCTCCCGACCAGGTGGGACCGCCGCCGGGCGCGGGCGACACCGGCGGCGCCGAGTGGGGTACGCCCGGCCAGCCCGCCACCGTCCCGGCTGCCGGGGGCACCGCCTGGCCGGGTACGTACGGGTCGAGCCGGGTCGGCGCCGGCTGGGGCAGCGTCACCGCCGTCGCCGTCTTCGCCGCCGGGCCGGCCACCCCCGCCGCCGCGTCGCCCGGCGTTCCGTGCGCTGCCACCGCGTAACCCGGCGTTCCGTGTGCTGTCGCCGCCTGCCCCGGCGTCGCCGCCTGCCCCGGCGTTCCGTGTGCTGCCGCCTGCCCCGGTGTTCCGGGTGGCGTTGCCGGGTGGCCGGGTGCTCCGGGTGTCGCCGCCGGCCCGGGGCCGGGTGCTCCGGCGGCGACCGGCGCCGGCCGGGACTGCGGACGGGGCATCGGCAGGTCGGTCAGCGCCCCCTCGGCGACCGGCAGCTCGGGCTGTTCCAGCACGGTCGGCGCGATGCCCAGCTCGGCGTGGAGCATCCGGGCCGCCAGCGGTATCCGGGACGACCCGCCGACCAGGAAGAGCCCGGCGAGCTGCTCCGGCGTGAGTCCTGCGGCGGCGATCACCTCGCGGGTCCCGGCCACCGCCCGGGCCAGCAGGGGAGCGGCGAGCCGTTCCAGGTCGGCCCGGTCCAGCCGCGCCGCCGTCTCCACCCCCGGTACGGCGACCGGGGCGATGGTGGCCCGCGACAGCATCTCCTTCGCCCCGCGTACGTTGTCCCAGAGCTGTTGCCGGTCCCGCCACTCGCTGGTGGTCTCCGGGCTGGTCAGCCGCGCCCAGCACGCCGGATCGGCGTCGGCGACCAGCTCCCCGAGCCGGCCCACCAGGGCGGCGTCGAGGTCCAGGCCGCCCAGGTCGGCCACCCCGCCGGTGGAGGCCACCGTGAACCCGGAGTCTCCCCACGGGTCGGCGCCCTCGTTGCGGACCACGGCGACGTCCAGCGTGCCGCCGCCGAAGTCGAAGACCGCGACCGCGCCGCCGACCGGCACCGGCCGGCGCAGCACGTCGGTGTAGTACCGGGCGGCGGCCACCGGCTCCCGCAGCAGGCGGGTCCCGGGCGGGATCGGCCCGGACATGGTGTGCTCGGCGGCCGAGGGCCAGCCGGCGAGCGCCAGCGCGTCGTGCAGCACCTGCCGTCGGGGCGCCGCCCAGGCCGCCGGGTAGGTGACCACCGCCGGGGGCAGGAAGCCCACCGCAGCCACCGCCGACTCCGCCACCGCGTACAGGGTCGCGGCCAGGAGCTCCGCCGGGGGGTACGCGCGTCCGCCCAGCGACACGGCCGGCTCGTCCACCCGGCGCTTCGGGTTCGGCTCGTACCCGGCCGGGTCGGCCTGTGCCAGCCGCTGCGCGTCCCGGCCGACGTGCAGCCGCCCGTCGGCGTCGGCGTACACGCCGGAGGGGAGGATCGGCTGGCCGTCGACGAGCAGTGGTCGGGTCCGCCCGTCCGGCCAGCGCAGCACGGCCACGGTGTTGGACGTGCCGAGGTCGACGCCGAGGGCGAACCCGTCCTGCTGGCCTGCCATCGGTCGATACCTCCACGTGGACGAGGGAATGCCCGGCTCCGCATCGTACGCAGCCCGCGCCGCCGACCCGATCGAGCGGTCGGCGTCACCGGCGCCGCCAGAGGGTGGGACCGCCGGTGCGCTGAAAAAGCGGCGGTGGCCCGGCCGCCACCGCTGGCGGGGCCATGTTCGACCAGCGGGAGCGGCGCGACGTCACCGGCCAGGACGGCCGTCGGTACATTGTGGTCAGCTCCGGCCTGGACGACGGCGGCGGGCGGGTGCGGATCGCGTGGCGGTGGACGACGGGGGCTGGTCCGCCGTCGCGCCCCTGGTCGGCGACGAGATCAGCTGGCCCGACGGCGGCCCTGCGGAGGACGGCGCGTGGCCGGTCGCGGCTCCGGGGCAGAACGTGCCGGAGGCGGCGCCGGGCGACGACGCTGTCCCCGACGCCCCCGCCCGGTGCATGCGCCGGGAAGGCTGGTGCGATGTCCCCTCACGTTCGCCGGGTTGTCGCGTTCCCACCCGGCGAGGATCCACAACACCCACCGGACCGCAGGTGGACGTTGGTGGACATCGCATTAGTCGAGGAGCCAGGCGTACAGGGTGGACGCGGGCGGGCTCACCCAGGCGGCGACGACGAGGGCGGCGAGGACCGTGCTCACCAGCAGGCTGCGCCACCGGGCGGGCTCCTTCCGCATCCGGGGGGTGGCGAGCCGGGCGACGGCGACGAGCGCCGTGACCGCCGCGGCCAGGGGCACCATGCCGATCACGAGGACCAGCGCCAGCCACACCCCGCCCCACAGTCCCGGCCAGAGGTCGGCGGTGCCGGTGGCCTCGTCACCCTGACGGGGCAGGTAGAGGTGCCCGGAGAAGGTGGCGGCCCGGCCCAGGGCGACGCCGACGGCGGCGACGTACGCGCCGGCCAGCAGGAACTGCGTACGGGCCAGGGTGCGCCCGGGTGGGCGCGGTGCGGCCGTCATCCCGAGATCGACGCTCGTCATGGACGGGATGGTAGCCAGCCACGGTCGGCTCCGTCGTCCCGCCGAGCGGGGCGGACCAGCTCACTGCGGCCCCGACGCCCGGCCGGAGCGGGACATCGTGTTGCCCAGCAGGCTGCGGGCCCGCTCTCGGGTGGAGAACGGGCGCGCACCTTGTCCTGATCAGCAGCACCTCGCGGTGGCTCCGTTGGTGGCCGGTTGCTTGTCGGCGGCCGGCGTGCAGCAGGCGCTCTCGGCGACCTTCTCCAGTTGCGGGGAGTCGGCCTTGACGGTGTAGACCTCCCAGGGCTCGTTGCCGGGGCCGCGCACCCAGACCTTGTCCTGGAGGGCATAGCAGCACTCGGTGCTGTTCTCCTCCAGCGTGATGAGGCCGGCATCGGTCAGCCGCGCGGTGGCGGCGTTGACCTCGTCGGTGCTGAACACCTCGACGCCCAGGTGGTCCATGACGGTGGGCTGGTCGGGCTCGCCTTCGAGCAGGACGAGCTTGAGGGGCGGGTTCTCGATGGCGAAGTTGGCGTAGCCGGGGCGGCGCTTGGCCGGCTCGGTGTTGAACAGCTTGGCGTAGAAGGCGACAGAGCGTTCGAGGTCGGACACGCGCAGAGCGAGCTGGACGCGGGACATGGGTCTCCTCCTGGCAGGTCGGCGAACGTGGTGCTGGATCGGCGCGGTGATAACCGGGTGACCCCGTCGGCAGGACGGCGACGAACAGCGTGGTCATCGCTGCACCCCTGCCTAGATGAATTTCGAAGCAAAACCCACTGTTGCACCTTGTTTTGAGATCTGTCAAGGTAGAGGAATGTCGAAACAAGCGCTGCCGGTGGTGGATCTGCAAGCGGTGGCCTGTTGCCCTCCCATCGCCGCCCGGCCGTTGGACGCCGACCAGGCGGCGGTCGTCGCGCCGATGTTCAAGGCCCTGGGTGACCCGGTCCGGCTGCGGCTGATGTCGATGATCGCCTCGGTACCCGAGATCTGCGTCTGCGACCTGACCTCGGCTTTCGACCTGTCCGGGCCGACCATCTCCCACCATCTGAAGGTGCTGCGCGAGGCGGGCCTGGTCGACTCCGAGCGTCGCGGCACGTGGGTCTGGTACCGGGTCAGGGCGGAGGCGTTCCGCCAGCTCGGCGCGCTGCTGGAGGTTCCCGCCACGCCGGCCGCCGAGGTCGTCGTATGAGCCTCGCGCTGGCGCGGCGGGCGTCGGCCGAGTTCGCTGGCACCGCCATGCTGGTCGCCGCCGTCGTCGGGTCCGGGATCGCCGCCGCCCGACTCTCCCCGGACGACGTCGGGCTCCAGCTGTTGGAGAACGCGATCGCCACCGCCCTGGCCCTGGGCGCGCTGATCCTGACGTTCGGACCGGTCTCCGGCGCGCACTTCAACCCGGTCGTCTCCGCCGTGGACTGGTGGCTCGGCCGACGCGCCGGCACCGGACTGACCAGGCGGGACCTCGCCGCCTACACCGCAGCGCAGGTCGCTGGCGCGATCGCCGGGGCGGTCCTGGCTCACCTCATGTTCGGACTGCCGGTCGTGACCTGGTCACACACCGACCGGACCGGGGGGAACCTCTGGCTGGCCGAGGTCGTGGCGACCGCCGGCCTGATCGTGCTGGTCTTCGCCCTCGCCCGTAGCGGTCGCTCCTCCGCCGCGCCCGCCGCCGTGGGCGCCTACATCGGTGCCGCCTACTGGTTCACCTCGTCCACCTCGTTCGCCAACCCCGCCGTCACCATCGGCCGGGCCTTCACCGACACCTTCGCCGGCATCGCCCCGACGTCCCTGCCCGGCTTCGTCGTCGCCCAGCTCGTCGGCGGCCTGGTCGCCGTCGCCGCGCTCGCCGCCTGGTACCCCCACAGCGGGCACGCCGCCGATGCCGTCGCCGTGCCCCAGTTGGCGCAGGAGACCGGAACCCGATGAACCCCGCGGCCACCACTGCCGGCATCACGATCGCGGCCATGGACGACCCGCACGCCGACGCGGTCCTGGACATCTACCGGCTCGGCATCGCCACCGGCCACGCCACCTTCGAGAACGAACCGCCCACCTGGGAGAGGTTCACCGCCACCCGGATGCCCGGCCACCGGTGGGTGGCCGTCGACCAGGCCGGCCGCGTACTGGGCTGGATCGCCTGCTCGGCGGTGTCCGACCGGTGCGTCTACGCCGGGGTCGTCGAACACTCCGTGTACGTCCACCCCGACGCCAGCGGCCGAGGAGTCGGACGGGCCCTGCTCGACGCCCTGATCACCTCCACCGAGCAGGCTGGCATCTGGACCATCCAGTCCGGCGTGTTCCCCGAGAACGCCGCCAGCCTCGCCCTGCACACCGCCTGCGGCTTCCGCACCGTCGGCACCCGCCAGCGCATCGGCCGCCACCACGGCACCTGGCGCGACGTCGTTCTCATCGAACGCCGCAGCCCCTCCATCGACTGACGAGAGAGACCACCGATGAGCGACAAGCCCAGCGTCCTGTTCGTCTGCGTGCACAACGCCGGCCGCTCCCAGATGGCCGCCGGCTGGCTCCGCCACCTCGCCGGCGACACCGTCGAAGTCCGCTCCGCCGGAAGCGAACCCGGCGACCGGATCAACCCCGCCGCCGTCGAGGCCATGCGCGAGGTCGGCATCGACATCACCGACCAGACACCTACCCGGCTGAGCTGGCACACCGCCGAGGCAAGCGACGTCATCGTCACCATGGGCTGCGGCGACGCCTGCCCCGTCTTCCCCGGCAAACGGTACGAGGACTGGAAGCTCACCGACCCCGCTGGCCAGCCCCTTGAACTGGTCCGCCAGGTCCGCGACGACATCAGGACACGAGTCGTCGAACTACTTGCCGACCTCGGCCGTCTCCGCTCCTAGACCAGGGTGACCTCGCGCGGCGTTGATCCGTCTTCCAGTGCGCGGGGCTGCGGGATCGCGTCCGCGATGGGCTGCCGCATCGCTCAGCGCTGTCTAGTCGGCCTGATCGTCGCGCGGGAGGTACACGAAGCCGTCGTCCCACTGGTCCTGGTCGACGGTGTAGCGGCTGATGAAGAAGCAGTCCGGCTCGTCCTGGAAGCCAGGCAGCTTCCTGGCTCGCTGTATCCGTGCCTCCGCTCGTGCCTCTGACGAATACACCCCGAGCATCTTGAGGTCGTCGCCGTCTTCCTCGTCCCAGACCAGTTCGCCGGCGTCGTCTCGATGCTGTGTTGGTCGTCCGTCGAGGCACCGGGCGTGGCGGACCTGCCAGAGCAGGAAGACCTCCATGCGGCCGGACGCTACCCGTTGGCGCTCTGCGGTGATCGCCTCAGCCATGGACCGCCGGATCGCCAGGCACTTGACCTAACTGCGGCCAGAGCAGCTGGTGGCCCACGGATGGCCGGCATGATCAAAGTGGGCTTGCCCGGGGGGCGGCTCCCGTTGCACCGGCTCACCGCGCGCCCGAGAGGCGGCTCTGCCGGTCCTGCCCGTGCGAGAGTGAGAGCCGCTGTGAGGAGGCGAGTCGTGATGTCGAGCTACGCCGAGCGGATGCCCGAGTGGCCCACCGCCGAGCATGTACCGGCGGAGGAACTGGCCCGCCGGCAGGGCGTCCGGGTGGTCGCCTGCGTCGATGACCTCGCCCGGCCTGACCTGTTCGAGTCCGACGACGAGTTGGACGACTTCCTCGCCGACCTGTACGCCTCTCGCCGGGGCGGCGCCGCGTGAGCCTGCTCGTCCTGGATACCGACGTCGCGTCTTGGGGGCAGCTCCTGTTCGCGCTTGGCGCGGCTCTCCCGTGTCGCACGGTTCACCGCCTCCGGTAAATCGGCCGGGCGGCTTCGCGTCGCGCTGGCGCTCCGCGTCGCGCTGGCGCTCCGCGGCCCCGGTTCCCGGTGGCGAGCCGCGAAGCGGCGCGGCAGCCGATCACCCCAGCCTCGATGGCAGGCCAGCCACCCTCGCGATCATCCCACCACTTAAGCCCGGTGCCTCGGCGTGACCGGGTGGCCGCGCCGACACGGATCATTCCCGCCCATCGGGACAGGGTGTAAGCGGCGGAGCCCGGCCGGATGCGGGAGTTGCCTTCATGTCGGCCATCCAGCGTCGCGGCATCTAGGGGTGCGTCCCACGGCCTGAAGCGGATCTCCTCGTCGGGCAGTCGTAGACCGTCCCGGGAGGCTGGTAGCCCTTGTGGTGCCTGGCGAGGTGATCCGCGGCGGCATCAAGACGGTCGCCTCGGTGGGCCTGGCTGGCTTCCACTTAGAGAGTCGGCCCGGGGCGCGGTTCCGGTGTTGCCACCGGCCCGTTTCCCCGGACCGCTCACCGAACCCGCCGTGCCGATCTCTCGGCAACGGG